>CAZWHN010000082.1:0-7672 GCA_964633635.1 uncultured Alistipes sp.
GAATACCTACTGCATCCTTCAAAGCACCACCGTGGGTATTGATGATCTTCACATACTCCTGGGGAACTGAAGATGAGCCGTGCAGTACGATGGGGAAACCGGGGATCTGCTTCTCGATCTCAGCCAAGATGTCGAAACGCAAGGGGGGAGGTACAAGGATACCATCCTCGTTGCGGGTGCACTGCTCGGGCTTGAACTTGTTAGCACCGTGTGAGGTACCGATTGAGATGGCGAGTGAATCTACGCCAGTCTTCGATACGAAGTCGATAACCTCCTCGGGACGAGTGTAGTGAGCAACCTCTGAAGAAACCTCATCCTCAACGCCTGCCAATACACCAAGCTCACCCTCAACGGTTACGTCGAACTGGTGTGCGTAGTCAACAACCTTCTTCGTCAGAGCTACGTTCTCCTCGTAGGGGAGGTGTGAACCGTCGATCATAACTGAAGAGAAGCCCATATCGATACAGCTCTTGCAGAGCTCGAATGAGTTACCGTGGTCGAGGTGCAGAACGATAGGAATGTTCTTACCCATCTCCTTAGCGAACTCAACAGCACCCTGAGCCATATAACGCAACAGAGTCTGGTTGGCGTAGTTGCGAGCACCAGAAGATACCTGCAAGATAACGGGTGACGAGCACTCTACACAAGCCGAGATGATGGCCTGCATCTGTTCCATATTGTTGAAGTTGAACGCGGGGATTGCGTAACCACCTTCGATTGCCTTCTTGAACATCTCGCGAGTGTTCACAAGGCCGAGATCTTTGTAAGAAATCATAGTTTTGTTTAGTTATTTGATTAGTGAATACTTTTTCGTATTTGCATTTCCGTGCAAAGATAATAATTAATTGATTTTATTGCAAACATTTTTTTACAATATGCAGCTCATTTTGTTTCACTTTCGCACTGGCGTGGGCAAAGTCACTTCGCGCAGTTAAAAAATCAGAATCTTCGACCTCCGAGCCGAAAAAATTAGTATATTTGTATGATATGCCGAGTGTAATCCCAAAAACAAACGATATGAAAAAATTGTTCTTCACCGTGGTGGCCATCTGCTTGTGTGTGGTGGCCGTGGCACAGAGTTCGGTTGGTGGCCTTCGCGTCAATCGCCTTACAGAGCCTCAAGGCCTTGAGGATCAGAATCCCCAACTGAGCTGGATTGTCGAAAATCCTTCGCGTGGCGTTGTGCAGACAGCCTACGAGATATCGGTATATGAGGGCCAACGTCGTATCTGGAATACGGGCAAGGTCGAGTCCGACCTCTCGGCTGGTGTGCGCTACGAGGGTCCTGCGCTGAAGTCGGGCACGCGCTATGGCTGGCAGGTTCGTGTGTGGGACAATTCGGGCAAGGTGTCGCGCTGGAGCGAGCGTAGCGAGTGGCTCACGGGAATGAACTCCCTCGATGAGTGGCAGGCCAAGTGGATCGAGCCGCAGCAGCAGAGTGCCGCCTCGCCGATGTTCCGTCGTGAGTTTTTGTTGGATAAACCTATCGCGTCGGCTGTGGCATACATCACTGCGCACGGAATGTACGAGGCTGTGATCAATGGCCAGAAGGTGGGCAATGCCCACTACGCCCCAGGCTGGACCTCATACAACAAGCGTCTGCAATATCAGGCCTACGACGTGAGCGATATGCTCTCGCGTGGCGAGAATGTCTTTGGCATTGTGGTGGGACACGGTTGGTACCACAGCGTCTTGGGCTGGGCAGCCGACAGTGGTCGCACGGTCTATAACATTAAGCAGATGGGCGCTCTGGCGCAGATCGTTGTGACATATAAGGATGGCACGCAGCAGGTCATCGCCACCGATGACAGTTGGCGCTCATCGACGGGCGAGATACTCTCATCGACCATCTACGATGGCGAGACTGTCGATGCTCGCAAGGCACAGAAGGGTTGGGGTACAACAGGCTTCAACGACAGCGCTTGGCAGCCCGTTCGCGTGGCGGATTACCCCTTGACCGATCTTGTTGCATCGGAGAGCGAGCCCGTCATCACGCACAAGATACTGAAACCCATCGAGGTGATCACCACCCCCGCAGGCGAGAAGGTGCTCGATTTCGGTCAAAATCTGGTTGGCCGCGAGATCTTCACCTACAAGGGCAAGGCGAGCCAGCATATCACCATTTCGCACGCCGAGGTGCTGGACGAGAATGGCAACTTCTACACCATCAACCTCCGCTCGGCCAAGGCGCAGAGCCACTACATCTGTAGCGGTGGCGAGGATCGCTTCGAGCCTACCTTCACCTTCTACGGCTTCCGCTACCTCAAGGTCGAAGGCATCGAGGGCGAGCTTAACCCCGACGATTTTCAGGCCGCTGTGATCTTCTCGGCGATCGACGAGAATGGCAACTTCTCGTCGTCGAATGAGCTTGTAAATCAGCTTCAGAGCAATATTCAGTGGGGACTCGCGGGTAACTTCCTCGACGTGCCGACCGACTGCCCGCAGCGCGATGAGCGTCTGGGCTGGACGGGTGATGCGCAGATATTCTTCCGCACGGCAACCTTCAACCGCGACGTGCAGAACTTCTTCCGCAAGTGGCTCAAGGATCTGGCTCTCGATCAGGACGAGCAGGGCCGTCCGAGCGACATCGTGCCTATGTTGCCTGGATTGGTTGGTCAGGGCCGCGTGGGTTGGGCCGATGCCGCAACGATCATCCCGTGGCAGCACTATATGGCCTACGGCGACAAGACGATCCTGGAGGAGCAGTACGAGAGTATGAAGGCGTGGGTCGATTTTATGGTCGCCGACAGTGACAACTACCTCTGGAACAAAGGCTGGCACTATGGCGACTGGCTCTTTTATAGCGTCAATAACGACAATGCCGGTAACTCTGCTGTAACTTACACGCCACTCGTGCAGCAGTGTTTCTTCGCCAACTCGGCCACGATTATGGCACGCACAGCCGAGGTGGTAGGCCGCACGGCCGATGCCGCCCACTACGCCGAGGTGGCACGCAAGGCCAAGGAGGCGTTCTGTGAGAACTACCTCACCCCGTCGGGTATGCTTGTCTCTTCGACGCAGACGGCCTACGTTCTGGCTCTGAACTTCGATATGCTGCCCGAGCCGATGCGTCCCAAGGCGGCGGCCCACTTGGCTGCCAATGTCGAGAAGTATGGCCACATCACCACGGGCTTCCTCGGCACGCCCTATATCTGCCACGTTCTGACGGAGAATGGCTATAACGATCTGGCTTATAAACTGCTCCTGCGTGAGCAGTATCCTGGCTGGCTGTATCCCGTGACGATGGGGGCCACCACCATCTGGGAGCGTTGGAACTCGATGATGCCCGACCGCACCATCCCCAACAACGGTATGAACTCGTTCAACCACTACTCGTACGGTGCCATCGGCGACTGGCTCTACCGAGATGCTGTGGGCCTGTATGAGACCTCGGCAGGATTCAAGACCTTAGCCGTGAAGCCCCACCCAGGAGCCGACTTTACGCAGATGCGTGCCGAGCAGATGACCCCCTATGGCCGTGCCGCCGCCGAGTGGCAGAAGAGCGAGGGCGAGTTTAAGCTCGATGTTGTGATCCCTGTAAATACCACGGCCGAGATCTATGTCCCCTCGTCGTCGGTCGAGAGTGTCGTACTCGACGGCAAGCCCGTGACGGAGTCGAAGGATGTTAAGGTCGAAGGCAATGCCGACGGATATACCAAAATAAAGGTCGGATCGGGACGATATAGCTTCATTTCTAAATAAATAAAAATAGGGTACCAGCGCTGGCACCCTATTTTTTATACGTCATTCCACATTATCGCAACCTCATCACCATCGCCACATCGCGATCCTTCTCGCCCGTGCCTAAATCGAACCCGTCGGAGAAGTCCATCTTGTAACTCGGCGCATCAAACCCAAATCGGGCATAGAGCCCCACAACCTCCTCGTCGGCGGGGATCAGCATCGCTGCGTCGTAGCCTCGCTGGCGAGCTGCCTCTAAAGCCTCGTCGATCAGCGTTGAGGCCAATCCCTGACGTCGCCACTCGGCGGCAGTGGCTATGGCATATAGATAGGCCGTATGGCCATAATCGGTCTGAAGATCAACCAGGTGCAACATCGACACCACCTCGCCCTGTCGGCAATGCACAAAGGTGTTTTCGGGATGCGAGATCTCCGTCAGGAACAAATCTACCAGCTCCTGCTCGTCGTCAAAGACCTCCATCCACAGCCGTCGGCAACCCCGCTCGATGGCCGACAGGTGCTTGATGCTCATCTTCTCCTGCAAGCGGTGGGGGTGGTACGATAGCTTCGAGCGTCGCAGTCCCGCAAGCCCCATATCCTCCTCGCGATTTATCCATCGGAATCCTCGCTCAAGCAACATCCCCGCAAAGCCGCGGTTGATCATCGGGAAGATACCCTCATACCCCGCATCGGCCTTCTCGACGTGGGTGCAGAAGGTCTCGCCATCGATGGCCGACCCGAATGTGAAGGCCGCAACGTGCCCCTCGATCAAGATCACACCTCCCACAACATCCAACTCGTCGTAGGCCTCCAGCACACGACGTATGGCCTGCTGCTCCTCGCTCTCGCGACAATCGGAGTTGCCCTTGCGACGTTGCCACAGACACTCCAGCTGCAGACACTCCTCGAAATACTCCTTGCGCAGTGGCTCGAAGCGGTAGTCGTATAACGACTCGAAACGATTGACGTGGTTGCGTTTGGGTTGGAAGCGACGACCTCGCAGCGTGCGCAGCTCCTCGAGCGAGTAGATGTAGTCGCGGTAGTCGCGATTGTCGCATACGGCATACTCGCCCTCATCCCCGCCCGTGCGCTGCACCCAACGGCGGAACTGCTCGACATCCTGCTCGGCAAGGCAGACCAGTCGCAGCGGCTGGTGACGCATCTCGGCCTCGGCCTTGAGGCGTGGCATCACCCGATCGAAGTCGGCCTCGTCGAAGCCCACCACCATATATGCCTCCGCATCGGCCTCGATCCCATATCGCACCACAAGCCTATGTTCCACCTCGACCCACGCGGTGCGGTAACGCTCCTGCCAGGCATACAGATTGGTGAAGGTGTGGTCGCAGATAGGGGCACAAGACGCTCGTAGCAGCCTGTCGATTGCCTCTCTATCACTGAGCCGAATTGGCTGGAATGGTATCATTGACGATGTAATCTTTTTGTTCCACACGGCTGTAATAGCTCTGGATGAGAGCCTTGAGCTGCTGCTCGACCTCCTCGGCCGAGACCTCGCCCACGAGGTTGCGCTCGTGCATCACATCATCCACCGCGTATATTCCCGTGATCTGCTTCTCGTCGAAGCGTATCAAATATTGCTCCGTAATGGCCTGGAACGTGTTGTTGTCGTAGTTGGTGGCGAAGGGTACGTCGCGATGCTCGCCGAAGATGTCGCGTCCGAATGCGAAGTAGGGCTCGTCGTTGCCCATCAATCCCAGCAGCGTGGGCATAATATCCATCTGCGACACTACGCCACGATGTTCGCCCACAAGGGCGCTGTCGGGAGCGTACATAAATCCGAAGATGTGGTAGTCGCCCGGCGAGCGACGGAATGTTTCGGTATATTTCTCGCTCGAGACGTGGTCGGCCACAAAGACAAAGATGGTGTTGCGGAACCACTCGTCGTTCTGGTGCTTGGCGAAGAACTTGCGGAAGGCGTCATCGACATACGCCACACACTTGTGGTTGGGGGTCTGTCCCTCGGGGTAGTGACCCTCATACTCGTCGGGGATAACGAAGGGGTGGTGCGAGGTGAGGGTGAACATCGTCGAGAAGAAGGGTTGCCGTTGCTCCGCGAGCACCTCACCCATATATCCCAAAAACTTCTCGTCCCAGATGCCCCAGTAGCCGTCGAAATCGCCCGTGCCGTGCACCTTCTCGTAGTCCTGACGGCTGTACAGATTCTCGATACCCGTCTGTCGGGCGTAGGCACCGAAACCCATCGAGCCGTGGTCCGAGCCGCAGAAGAACGAGGTCTCGTAGCCCTTGTCCTTCAGTATCGCGGGCAGCGAACGGGTCTCGGCCATCGCCTGCGGCATCAGCACAAAGGGCGACTTGAACGAGGGGATCGAACTCCACACCGCAGGTAGCGCCTGAATCGAACGCTTGCCGTTGGCGTACATATTATAGAATGTATAGCTCTGTCGCATCAGCGAGTCTAAGAATGGGGTGTAGCCCTGCTGCTCCTGTCCCTCGTAGATGTCGGGACGTAGCAGTGCCGAGTGCTCGGCCGAGAAGCTCTCCATAATAAAGATCACTACGTTGCGACCCGTAAGCTCGGTTGCCGATCTCCCCTCGGCGGGGAAGTGCTCGGGCGAGTAGAGCGAGGCGAGAGTCTGGTCGTCGAAGTAGTGCTCGTAGTGCAGTTTGCCGCTCGACGATATGGTGCGCAGGATCGAGAAGGGGTTACTCAGGATCATCGTCGCACGGGCATTGTCGGGCGTGTAGAGCGTTGCGTTGGAGAGGGTTATGGGGCGTGTCATCTTCGTGAAGCCGCCTCTCACGCCTCCGATCGAGAGTCCCACGGCCAGCAGCAGCGCCACCAATCCCGTGGCATAATACCACACACCTCTAAACAACGGCTCGGGCTTCGCACGACGCAGATAACCCACCGCCAGCAGTGCGATGAGCACCACACCCACAAGCACGATGGCCCAATTCTCGGCGGCGAACTTCAACACAAGTTGCAACGAGTTGTCGTTGTCGGCGAAGAAGATCTCGTCGGCCGAGAAGCGCTTCTGCGTATATCGGAAGTAGATGGCATCGGCCATATTGATAGCCACTACGATGGCGTTCGCCACCACATAATAGCCGTAGGTCATACGCTGCCACCACTCACTCTCGCGCAGATGCAGAGGCAGGAGCGAGAGCAGGATAAACACCGCATTGGCATAGAGGATCGACACCGTGTCGAACTTCATCGCACCGCACACCAGACTCCACAACTCCTCGTCGGGGAGTGGGCCGATGAGCTGGCGGTTGTAGATGTAGAACACAACGCGGCACAACATCAAAACGACGTAGAGCAAAACGATGCGCCACGCCGTGAGAAGGGTATGTGTACGAAAAATCTTCATTCCTATTCGTGATGATAAGGTTCGTTATTCAGGATTGTGAAGGCGCGATACAACTGCTCGGCAAAGATGGCACGCACGATCTGGTGCGAGAAGGTCATCTTCGAGAGCGAGATCTTGTCGTTGGCACGGCGATAGACCTCCTCCGAGAAGCCGTAGGGGCCTCCGATGACGATCACCAGTCGCTTCACACCGCTCAGCATACGGCGCTGCAACCACTGCGCATACTCCATCGAGGTGTATTGCGCTCCGCGTTCGTCCATCAGCACCACGCAGTCGCCGTCGCCCACCATTCGCAGTATCGCCTCACCCTCCATCTGCTTCTGGCGCGAGGGGGCCATATTGCGGGTGTTGCGAACGTCGGCTAAGGTGGTGATCGAGAAGCGGCAGTAGCGATTCACACGCTTGGTGTACATCTCCACCAACGCCTCCACCTCGCGCTGATCGGTCTTGCCGACCACTATCAGTTCAATGTTCATCCTCGGGCGTGTTGAAAGGTTACAGATCGGTATTCCATTCGCCCTCGGCACCCACATAGAACACTGGACGACGCTTCTCCACCGACTTGATCCACTCGTAAGCCTTGTACATATTGTAGCCGTTGCCCGACTCACCACCTAACGAGTAGGCGATCACGCACG
>CAZWHN010000083.1:0-4292 GCA_964633635.1 uncultured Alistipes sp.
AGTATGTTTGGGCTACCTCGTGGGGCGTTTCGACCCGCCTGATGGGTGCCCTGATTATGGCTCACTCGGACAACAACGGTCTGGTGCTGCCGCCGAAGTTGGCGCCCATTCAGGTTGCTATGGTACCCATCTACAAGGGCGAGGAGCAGCTCAAGGAGATGACCGAGAAGATGGAGGCTATCGCTGCGGAGCTGCGTAAGCGTGGTGTTTCGGTTAAGGTCGATACGCGCGACAATGTGCGCTCGGGCTTTAAGTTTGCCGAGTACGAGCTCAAGGGTGTTCCCGTGCGTCTGGCGTTGGGTCCCCGCGACCTGCAGAACGGCACCATCGAGTTGGCTCGTCGTGACACGCTCTCGAAGGAGGTTGTGCCGCAGGAGGGCCTTACGGAGCGTGTGGTAGCACTTCTTGACGAAATCCAAGAAAATATCTATAAGAAGGCGCTGGATTACCGCAACTCGATGATCACGGAGGTGAATTCGTGGGAGGAGTTCCAGGAGGTGCTCGAGACCAAGGGCGGCTTCATCTCAGCCCACTGGGATGGCACGGTCGAGACCGAGGTTGCCATCAAGGAGGCTACGAAGGCCACGATCCGCTGTATCCCGTTGGATGCAAAGGAGGAGGAGGGCAAGTGCGTCTTCACGGGCAAGCCGTCGAAGTGCCGCGTGCTCTTTGCAAGAAGTTACTAAACCGATGTATAAGCCTGCCTTCGGGCAGGTTTTTTTATAATATAGAAATCGAAAAAATCCCCAAAAAATGCAACATTTCGACAGTGATTATATGGAGGGCGCTCACTCTCTGATTATGGAGGCTCTCGTGCGAACCAATATGGAGAAGACATCGGGCTACGGCACCGACCCCTACTGCGCCTCGGCACGCGAGAAGATTCTCGAGGCGTGTGGCCTGACGAGCGACGAGGGCGAGGTACACCTGCTCGTTGGTGGCACGCAGACCAATGCCACCGTCATCAAAGCCCTCTTGCGCCCCTACGAGGGTGTCATCGCCGCCACGACGGGCCACATAGCGCTGCACGAGGCGGGAGCTATCGAGGCGTCGGGACACAAGGTGCTGACCATCCCCGCCACCGATGGCAAGCTCACGGCCGAGGCTGTCGATCGCTACATCACCGCCTTCCGTGCCGACGAGGCGTGGGATCATATGGTGTGGCCTGGGATGGTCTATATCTCGCAGCCGACCGAGTACGGCACCCTCTACCCGAAGGCCGAGTTAGAGGCTCTTGCCGAGGTGTGTCGTAAGTGGGAGATTCCCCTCTTTGCCGATGGTGCGCGATTGGGTTATGCGTTGGCATCGCCCGCGACGGATGTGATGCTCAGCGACTTGGCTCGTCTGTGCGATGTATTCTACATCGGCGGTACCAAGTGTGGCGCTATGTTCGGCGAGGCGGTGGTGATGCGCCGAGGACTCATACCCCACTTCTTCACCACCATCAAGCAGCAGGGCGCTCTGCTGGCCAAGGGGCGTATGTTAGGCGTGCAGTTCGATGTGCTCTTCACCGACGGACTCTACATCAATATCGCCCGCCACGCCGTCAGCGAGGCTGCGCGACTGAGGGAGGCCTTCCGCACGCGAGGTTATGAGATCTATGCCGAGTCGCCTACAAATCAGGTCTTTGTGGCACTCACCACCGAGCAGGAGCAGCACCTGCGCGAGCTTACGACATTCTCGGAGTGGGAGCGCACGTCGGACGGTCGTCTGGTAGTCCGCCTCGCCACCTCGTGGGCCACCAGCACGGAGGATGTTGACGAGCTGATCGGCGGGTTGTAGTTTGCATTTTTCGGATAAAGATTGTAACTTTACGGAACACAATATTAATCATCAGCAATATCACACTATGAAAAAACTATTTCTTTTGGCCGTAGCCTGCTTTATGGCGGTGGCTGCATACTCGGCCGAGCCTCGCAAGTTCTATTTCCTGCACTATGAAGGTCAAGAGGACAAGCCCCTCGGCAGCTGGTTCGTCGTTGACCTCGATAAGATGAACTGCATCTACGACGGCGACAGCGACGGCACCTCGCTCATCAAGAACTACAAGAAGGATGGCAACACCGAGGTCTCCGATGTCTATATGAAGGACGACCCCAACTATCTGATCGAGAAGATGGAGATCACCACTACGGAGGAGAAGACTACGCTTGTGCGATACTATCAGGGAACTCAGAAGGAGCAGCCGGTGGTCATCGGCAGCAAGGAGGAGTTAGATGCTCTTTACGAGAAGGCTTACGGCTCGGCCTCATCCGAAGAGGCAGGCAAGAATGCCCCCGCATCACCGATCGACAAGGTGAAGAACAAGGTCACGGGCGGCGTGAAGAACCTCCTCAACAAAGCCAAGAGCGCAGTTAAGAAGAAATAGTCTTCCACTCCCAAACCCCGAATTATGCAGAGCCTACCTGACACGTTTTGTCGGGTAGGTTCTTTTCTTGGGGGAGATAAAATCGGTGTCGGGCAACGACTTGGATGGTATATTCACAAAAAAAAGGTGGTGAATGTATGGGAGCATTCACCACCGTGTTAGGTTAGTTAGGTTAATGAGAATTTGTGAGCCACCCCCTCGGAGGCCATCCCCGCAGGTTATCCTCACGGACCTCCTACGCTGATGCAAACCGCTTCCGCGGTGGGTTTCCCACTTTGTAAATACAAAAGTAAAGAAAAATTTTTATCTGCAAAAGGAAATTTCTATTTTTTTTTGAAGAAAATGAGCAAATTCGCAAAGTCGTTATTAAAATTCTTAAATAACTCCACGTCCTACAACGCTATGCTCTCAACCCCCGTCGAACCCTCGCCGACAGCCGTCATCGTGTGGGCCGCGTCGATCGAGGTGTTTATCAATCCGTTGCAGTGGCGACTGCGATAGATGGCGGGTGTGGTGCCGTATTGCTTTTTGAAAAGTTTTATAAAATGCGACGTGTTGGGGAAGGTGCACTCGATGCCGATCTCGGAGATCGACTTCGAGGTCGAGATCAGCAGCAGGCGCGACTGTATGAGCCGCTGACGTATGAACCATCGGTGGGGCGGCATATAGAAGTGACGCTTGAACTCCTTCTTGAACGAGGTGAGCGAGCGGTTGCTCTTCTCGGCCAACTTCTCGATTGAGAGGTCGCTGAAGATGTTGGCATAGACGATCTGTTCGAAGTTGTCGCGTGCGGCATCGACATTGCTCAACACCTTGCTCTTCATACAACAATCTTGTAACGAGACCAGCAGATAGATCAGCTCGGTCATCTTGATGTTCTCGGCCGCCTCGTTGTGGACGAAGTTCTCCTCCTGAAGATAGCTTGCCGTGTGGTTGAAGAAGCTACGCATCGCCGCCGAGGAGGGTATGGCGACGTGGTTGAGCCGCCGACAAGCCTCGCACTGGTGGGTATTGGTGATGTTGATGGGGAAGTTCATATTCAGATAGAGCAAAATACGCTGCAACTGCTCGGGCGAATAGTAGAATACGATCTGCTCGAAGTTGCGCCCCTCCTCGAGAATATCCTCGACGTAGTGGTTGCCAACACCCATATAAAAAACCTCGCCTTTGTTGATCGTGTAACGCGCATCGCCGTAGTAGATGAACTTGGTTCCGCGCACGACATAACCCACTGCACAACGCGACAATTTGCGCAGATGAATGCCTGCATAATTCTCCTCAACATACTTGACGATAGTTGGTTGGGTGTCGTTATCGGCGTATTTCATAATAAATAGTGTTAAAGGTTTTGAATTAATTTTTCGTATTCAAAATTATTTAACACCGCCCCGAATTACAAGAAAATATTGAAAATATTACAACATAATGTTGTAATTTTATGTGTTTCGAACCATAATTTGCATTTCAATCGCACAAAAAGGCACAAAAAAGCCTTTTGTAGCATCGACTTTTTCAATTTTTAGCGTCCGCGCGACGAGCGAGCAACATTGGAAAATTGTGCAATCTTTGGAGTTTTCGGGGAGTTTTAGGGAAATATAAATAAACGTCATTCCACATTTTTACTTTTTAGGGCCTCGCTGATACATAATAAGCGCCCAAGTAAGAATGACTGGAATCTTCCTTTGTTTTAGTACCATCCTGATACCGACTTGCGTCGTATTTCAGTTAGAGATTAATCCGCGTACGCGGCTTTTCACCGCCTCGACGCGGACGCAACGCCCCCTCTACTCCTCGTCCTGCGAGTCGTAGAAGAAGCCGTCCATCAGGGCGTCGATCTGGCGGCGGTCCTTCTTGGTGGGGCGGCCAGCACCGCGCTCGCGGAAGACGAAGATCGTCTCACGCGGTGTGAAGAGCTTGTCGAGCT
>CAZWHN010000083.1:4392-7618 GCA_964633635.1 uncultured Alistipes sp.
CCGCGCTCGCGGAAGACGAAGATCGTCTCACGCGGTGTGAAGAGCTTGTCGAGCTCCTCCTGTGGGGTGATGTTGAGGCAATAGGTGGGAACGTTCTTCGCACCCTGACGGCTCGAGACCAGCTCCAGCACCTTATATTTATACGTCACGGGCGGCTTCTTGACCGTGATCACATCGCCCTGCTTCACCTCGCGTGAGGGCTTGGCATAGGAGTCGTTCACCAGCACGCGGTTGTTGCGTATGGCATCGGCAGCGTCCGAGCGAGTCTTATAGACACGCACCGCCCAGAGATATTTATCCAATCGTATTTCGCTCATAATCATTTGTTTTACTCCATCCACAATAGACACACGGGGTGTCCCAGTGTCAAATTCTCGCCCGTAGGCATGAGTGCGCCCGTCGCCATATCTCGGCGATATACCTCCACCCGATCGCTATCGCGCACCGCCACCAAAACGTAGTCGCCGTCGGGTGTGAGCGTGAAGTTGCGGGGATGTATGCCCGTAGGCGTGTAGCTCACCTTACGCAGCGTGCCCTGCTCGGGATCGACCTCGAAGACCGAGATGCCATCCTCCTTGAGTCGGTTGCTGGCGTAGAGAAATCGTCCGTCGGGCGAGAGATGCACGTCGGCACATCCGCCACCGCCCACGCTGTCCGAGCGGATCTCCTGCTTCAGCCTCAGGCCCGTAGGCTCGATGTCGAAGACACTCACCGTGCCCGCCAATTCGTTCAGGGCGTATGCCTGTCGGCCCGTGGCCGAGAATGCCATATGTCGCGGGCCAGCGCCCAGACTTAGTTCGGTGCGTGAGAGCTCGCGTGCGGGAGCCTCGATCTGGAATATCTCGCTACGTCCCAAGTCTGTGACGTATAGCGACTTGCCGTCGGGTGCAGGGAAGAGGCCGTGGATGTGCGAGCGGCTGCCCTCCTTAGGTTCGTACTCCACCTCGGTGAGCTCGCCGAGCGATCCATCCTCGGCAATGGGGAAGAGGCTCATCGAGCCGCCCGTGTAGTTGGCCGTGTAGGCGTAGCCGTCGTGCAGACGAACGTAGCAGGGCGATGCCCCCTCGGTGGGGCGGCGGTTGAGCAGACGGAACGAGCCCTCCTCGATGCGGTAGGCGTTGAGTGCCGAGCTATCGTCGGTGCCACCCTCGCTAACGGCATAGAGGAAGCGACAATCCTCCGAGAGCGCCAGATAGGAGGGATTATCCACCTCCACCACTAACTCCATCGCTCCGAAAGTGCCATCAGCGGGGTTGAACGTAGTGCGATAGATGCCACGGCTCGATGTGTCGGTATAGGTGCCGATGAGCAGCGTCAGCGGCTCAGCCTCGGATGCTGCGCAGCCCACCAGCGGGACCAGCATAAGAGTATAGAAAAAGTTTTTCCAGAGTGCTTTTTTGCAAAAATGGGCTCTCATAACGTTAATCCTCTTTAAGATAAGATCCTTCGATATTTTGTCGGCTCACGCTCAGCATCATACCCAACGCAACGGAGGTGAAGAGCAGCGACGATCCGCCACGCGATATGAGCGGCAGGGGCTGTCCCGTCTCGGGCAGGATGTTGACCGTGACCATAATGTGCAGCAGCGCCTGCCCCGTGATCAGGATCGCCAATCCGAGCGACATCAGCGAGGGGAACTTACGCGGGCAGTACCAGAATATCTCCATCGCACGGTAGAAGATCCAGACGTAGAGCGCCATCAGCAACATAGCCACCACGATGCCGTACTCCTCGACAAAGAAGGCGAAGGCGTAGTCGCTCTCGGGGTGAGTCATCTCCACACGGGCTGCGCTGTGGCCCGCACCGCGTCCCATAATGCCGCCGTTGTAGATCGCTATCATCGAACGCTCGGTGTCGCTCAGCTCCTGCACGTCGATCTGGGTGCGATCCTCGGTCCAGACGTCGATCCAGGTCGAGATACGGCCTCCAGCGGTGTGGCTGCGGCCCAGACCCATCATCATCACCAACGCAACACCCACCATAGCCCAGCACATCACACGTCCTATCTCGCGTGCAGGCACACGGCCAACAAAGAGCAGCGCCAACGCGATCACAAAGACCAGCACAGCCGACGAGGTGTGGGCAGGCATAATCACCACGCACGCGAGCACGATAGGCAGGAATATCGACAACCCGCCCTCACGCCAGATGCGACGCTGCTTGGGCGTGCGCCACGTCCAGAACTTAAGGCTGGGTGTGATCTGCATCGTGTCGATGCGCGACTGGCGGTCGGCCAGCACACGCGAGAGGTAGAGGATGATGCCTATCTTGAGCGCCTCCGAGGGCTGAAACTGGAAGCCAGCGATGTTGATCCAGCGGGCTGCGCCGTTGATCGAGGCGTTGCCGACGAGGTAGGCCGCAAGAGTGAGGAGGATCGAACCCCAAAAGAAGAGGTAGGAGAAGCGACGGTAGAAGTTGCTATTGAGGCGATGGCACACAAACAGAGCCACCACCGAGCCCGCCATCAGCAGCAGCTGCGAGCGCAGGAACTCCGAGGTGGAGACGTCGGACGAGGGCATATAGGCCATCTTGGCCGTTGAGGAATAGACCACCAGCACCGAGATGGTCATCAGCGCCGTGATGATCACCCACAGCACGCGGTCGCCACCGAACAATCGACGCACCACATCGACCAGTCCGCCATCGCGCACAGGCTGCTCCTCGGGGGGAGTGGGGTTATTCTTCTGGTTTTCGGTCATTTGGTTTGTTATAAGAATTAATAATTTTTTCTTTCCACCTTTTGATGCCAAAAGGTACGGGAAAATAAATACGTCATTCCACATTTCCGCAACCGAGTTGCTGGCTGATACTGACCTTATCTATGCCTCAAATACAAGGTTGATTCCCATCGTCGGCAACAAATTGCCTCCGGGGAATGACGCGGGCGTAACGCCCGTTTTACATTTACTTTGCCTTCGCCACTGCAAAGACGTTATATTTACCTCCTCTGCGCCACCCACTGCTTGAATTGGCGGCCACGGTCCTCGTAGTTGCTGAAGAGGTCGAAGCTCGCGCAGGCGGGCGAGAGCAGCACTACGTCGCCCTCCGTGGCAAACCCCTCGGCAGCACGCATAGCCTCGTCAAGCGACGAGCAGCTCACCACCTCGGGCACAACGCCCGTGAACTCGCGCACGAGCTTGTCGTTGTCCAGACCCATACACACCAGCGCCTTCACCTTCTCGCGGGCAAAGCCCTTCAGCGGCTCGTAGTCGTTGCCCTTGTCGGT
>CAZWHN010000084.1:0-7612 GCA_964633635.1 uncultured Alistipes sp.
CATCACCCATACCCAAGATACGGTCGGCCATACGCTCGGGGTGGAAGACCTGCAAAGCGTCCATCTTCTCGCCCGATGAGATAAACTTCAAAGGCTTCTTCACCACCGAACGGATCGAGATAGCGGCACCACCGCGGGTGTCACCGTCCAACTTGGTGAGTACCACGCCGTCGAAGTCCAGACGATCGTTGAACTCCTTGGCTGTGTTCACAGCGTCCTGACCTGTCATTGAGTCCACCACGAAGAGCGTCTCTGAGGGGTTCACAGCGGCCTTGATGGCGGTGATCTCCTGCATCATAGCCTCATCCACGGCCAGACGACCTGCGGTATCGACGATTACGGTGTTGTACGCCTTCTGGCGAGCGTATGCGATGGCGTTCTGTGCGATCTGTACGGGATTCTGGTTGTCCTCCTCGGTATAGACCTCCACGCCGATCTGCTGGCCCAGCACCTTAAGCTGGTCGATAGCTGCGGGACGATAGACGTCACCTGCTACGAGCAACACCTGGCGACCCTTCTTCGAGCGGAGCATCGAGGCCAACTTGCCCGAGAAAGTGGTCTTACCCGAACCCTGCAAACCTGCGATAAGGATCACGGCGGGATGGCCCTCCAACTTGATGTCGGTAGCCGTGCCACCCATAAGTTGCGCCAACTCGTCGCGCACGATCTTGGTCATCATCTGGCCGGGCTTCACCGACTTGAGTACATCCTGTCCCAGAGCCTTCTGCTTCACCTCGTCGGTGAATGACTTGGCCACCTTGTAGTTCACATCGGCATCGATCAAGGCACGGCGGATCTCCTTCAAGGTCTCGGCTACGTTGATCTCGGTGATGCGACCCTCACCCTTGAGTATCTTAAACGAGCGTTCAAGTTTGTCTGTTAAATTTTCAAACATATATCTATTTTTTAGTTTTCTCTCTATGTTTTGCCCCTCGAAGTAGGTTTGAGGTGCGAAAAATCACGCAAAGATACAAAACTTTGTGACAACACTCTAATATTTTGGTGCTAAATTATTGCCTTAGACCGTAAAACTATCATAAATAGTAGTTTTTTTATTGTTTATTTTTCGTACCTTCGCACTCCAAATTTTAAAGCAAAGCAATATGAAAGAGATTGACCCCAAACTAACCACCCGAGCCTACGCGTTCGAGATGTGGATGCAGGCACCTATGCCTATGGTGACCTTTTTCAAGACGCTCAACGTATCACGTCTTGTGAAGATTAGTCGCAGGACGGGACTGAAATTCAATATGTTGATGTGCTATTGCATTGGTTGCGCCGCAAGCCGTGTGAAGGAGTTTTATATGCTGCCCGTTGGTGATAGATTGATGCAATATGATGATATTGCGGTGAATACGATTGTTGCCAACCGAGAAGGTGAGGTGAGCTCGTGTGATGTGCCTTTTGTCGATAATCTGCAAAAGTTTAATGAAGAGTATCTGCGTCTGACCAAGCAGGTGGCAGAGAGCTGCACGGACCACGATCTATCGCAAGAGAGTATGGTCATAGGGACATCGGCAATAGCGCAGTATGAGATTGACGGCGCGGTGGGAATGTATAGTGGTGTATTCAACAATCCGTTCCTCATTTGGGGAAAATATAAGCGCGGCCTGATGAAAACGACGCTTATGGTTTCTTTCCAATATCATCACACACAGATGGATGGGGCGCACGCTGCTCGATTTTTGGATGGAGTACAACTGCAAATCAATAATTTGAAAATATAATAATTTGAATATATGTATTTTACAGGATTAATCATTGGAGTGGCAACATTCCTTATTATTGGACTTTTTCATCCGTTGGTGATCAAGGGTGAATACTATTTCGGAACGCGCATCTGGTGGGTGTTTGCATTGATGGGCGTGGTGGCTGTGGCGGCATCGCTGATGATCGAGAGTGTGCTGTGGTCCACGCTGTTGGCTGTGTGGGGAGCATCGTCGTTCTGGTCGATTGGCGAGCTCTTCGAGCAGAAGAAACGTGTCGAGCGTGGATGGTTTCCCAAACGCGAGAAGAAATAAAAAATCGGGCTCAATAGAAGCCCGATTTTTTGTTTATTATCCTACTTATTTGCACCTACCGTGCGCTCGAGCAGTCGCTCGGGGTTGTCGGTGGTGATGTAGTCGAAGTTGCGGTCGAGGAACCACGTCATATCCTCCTCCGAGTTGATCGTCCACGCATTCAGGTGTACACCTCGCTCCTTGAACGTATCCACCCAATCGGGATGGTTGAAGAAGTGGATGTTTTGATAATCAATAGCCTCGATGCCGTGGTGCTTGATTGTGTCGGGGTGCATCTCGGGAAGCTCCGTCTGCCAGCGACCGAGGTAAGCGATGGGGAGATCGGTGATCTTACGCATAGCGTGGTAGGTGGGAATGGCCGCCACGAGATACTCCACCCACGGCTCGGCATCCATCTGCTGGACGAGCTTGGCCGTCGCCTCGCCGATTGCAATGGCGTGCTCGCGTGTGCCGATATTCTTCACGTCGATGATGAGTTTGGTCTTGGTCTGCTCTTTCACTACGTTAATGTACTCACGCAGGGTCGAGAGCTTCTCGCCATTGGCCAACGGGAATTTCACCAACTCGGCATAGGTAGCCTTCTCGATCTCCAGACCGTTGTAGGTGGGGTCGTGGTTGACCACCAGCGAGTCGTCGGCCGTAAGGTGCACGTCGCACTCCGAGCCGTGGCAACCCATCTCGGCAGCGGCACGGAACGACGCGTGCGAGTTCTGCGGATGGCCCGTATTCTTCCACGCACCACGGTGTGCGATGACCTTATTGGGGTTGAATTCGAGTGCTGGCGAACAAGCCGCACAGAGCAGCGCAATGGCAAGGGGTAAAAATCTTTTCATATTGTTAATCTTTTAGTTGTTATCGGCTAATTAAAGTTTTGGATTAAGTTTGTGGCGGAGATTGTCGCGCTCGGTCTTCTTGCGGAAATTACGCTCTACGGCTTGCTCCAAATCTACGCCCGTCTGATTGGCCAGACAGACCAGCACCCACAACACGTCGGCCATCTCGTCGGCCAGATCACAGCTCTCGCCAGCCTTGAAGGATTGGTCGCCGTAGCGTCGTGCCATCACACGCGCCAACTCGCCCACCTCCTCGGTGAGCAGGGCCGTATTGGTCAGCTCGCTGAAGTAGCGAACACCATAGGTGCGTATCCAATCATCGACACGCTGTTGTAACTCTTTAATCTCCATCGGGAAGGTTTTTGGTCGATCAAAGATAGGTAATTTATTTCAAATTTGTTTTATATCGGGCGTAAAATGTGGCTTTTCTGGCGCAACTATCGCAAGAATTTCTTACCTTTGTATTTAAGAAAATTTTTCACACTATGAATATTCGTAATCTGATTCTTTCGTCGGTCGCAGTCGCTACATTTGCGTCGTGCGCCACCACTACGGACGTCGCTCCATACGAGGGCACCGTACAGCAAATTCCCTTCAACCAAGTCTCTTTGCAGGATAACTTCTGGCTTCCGCGCCTGAATACGCAGAAGCGTACGTTGGTACCCTTCTCGCTCGATAAGACTGCCTATGCGGTGGAGAACCTGCGTCGTGTGGGCGCCTATCTGCGAGGCGAGCGCGTCACCAAGCCGCTCGAGGGTCCCTACTATGTGGCGTCGGATCTGTTCAAGGTGATGGAGGGCGCTGCCTACCTGCTCACGCTCGAGAAGGATGACGAGTTGGAGCGTCAGATGGATGAGATCATTGACGTGATAGCCTCGGCGCAGGCCCCCGATGGTTATCTCTACGAGCATCACATTATGCCTGTGCATCTGCGCAACCCGCGCAATCGTGCGGGCGAGCGTCCCTACTCGTATGTCGATCACAGCCACGAGCTCTACAATATGGGCCATATGTACGAGGGTGCTGTGGCCTACTATCGTGCCACGGGCAAGCGCAAGTGGTTGGACGTGGCGGAGAAGAATGCACGTCACATCAACAAAGTCTTCTTCGAGGGCGATCCTGCCTACAACGATGGCAAGCCCGTGATGCAGGCCCCTGGTCACGAGGAGATTGAGCTGGCGCTGGTGAAGATGTATCAGACCACGGGCGAGGAGCTCTACCTCGAGATGGCAAAGAAATTCCTCGATATTCGTGGTGTGACCTACGCCCCCGATGGCGAGGGTGTGCAGACCTCGGACTACGCTCAGCAACACCAGCCCGTGCGCGAACAGCGTGAGGCTGTGGGACACTCTGTGCGTGCGATGTACCTCTACTCGGGTATGGCCGATGTTGCGGCACAGACTGCCGACGACAGCTTCTCGGAGGCTCTCGATGCCATCTGGCACGACATTGTCGATCGCAAGATGCACATCACAGGCGGATTGGGTGCTGTGGCTGGTCTGGAGAAGTTCGGTCCAGCGTATGTTTTGCCCAATGTAGAGACCTACGACGAGACCTGCGCTGCGGTGGGTAATGTATTCTTCAACTACCGTATGTTCCTGATGTCGGGCGATGCAAAGTATATCGACGTTGCGGAGGTGGCGTTGTATAATAATGTGTTGGCGGGTGTCAATCTTGCGGGCAACCGCTTCTTCTATGTCAATCCGTTGGAGACCGACGGCGAGCGTAAGTTCAACCACGGTACGGCTGGTCGCGCCGAGTGGTTCTCGACGGCTTGCTGTCCTTCGAATCTGGCACGTCTGATCCCGCAGGTGTCGGGTATGATCTACTCACACGCCGAGGATAATATCTTCTGCGGATTCTACGCAGGTAGCCGTGTCAGCGTTCCGATGGCGGGTGGCAATGTGGAGCTGAGCCAGCAGACCGACTATCCGTTCGATGGCAAGATCTCGATCGAGGTCACTCCCGAGATGGAGGGCGAGGAGTTCACCCTCTGGTTGCGTGTTCCCACTTGGAGTGGTAGTCAGTTCGTTCCGGGCGAGCTGTACGACTATGCCGACGAGGAGTCGCAGGATGTTGTGGCGCGAGTGAATGGCCGCAAGGTGCGTAGTGAGGTTGTTAATGGCTTCATCCCCGTGCGTCGTGAGTGGAAGGCGGGTGATAAGGTGGAGCTTCAGATCCCGATGCCCGTGCGTTATTCGACAGCCGACGAGCGAGTCGAGGCCGATCGTGGTAAGGTGAGCATCACACGCGGCCCGTTGGTGTATTGTGCCGAGGAGCCCGACAATGCACATCAGGTGTCGTCGTACGTTGTGGCTACGACCGATGCCAAGACTTCGGTTGAGCCTTTTGCGGATGGCGTGCTGAAGGGTATCCCCGCAATCACGGTCGATGTGGCCGAGCAGGGCGAGCTGAAGCTCATCCCCTACTACGCGTGGAACAATCGTGGCGACGGAACAGCAATGAATGTATGGTTTGCTCGTGATGCCCAGACGGCACAGGCGAGCTCAAAGTAATAAAAACTATGGAGATAGGACTTAAATACGAAAGTAAGACCGTGGTGTCGGTGGCCAACACAGCCGCCACACTCGGCTCGGGAGATATGGATGTATTCGCCACGCCCGCAATGGTGGCACTGATGGAGAATGCCGCAATGTTGGCCGTGAGGGATCATCTGCCCGAAGGCTCGGCAACAGTGGGAACAGAGATCTCGACCACCCACATCAAGGCTTCACCCCTCGGGGCGCAGATCACCGCCTCGGCCGAGTTGGTGGAGGTCGAGGGGCGTCGTCTCGGCTTTGTAGTGAAGGCGTGGGACGAGAAGGGTGTAATCGGCGAGGGTCGCCACACCCGCTTTGTGGTGGATCGTGAGCGATTTTTGAGTAAGCTGTAACGATATGAAGCGCCTTTTCTTAAGCCTGCTCCTCGCTTTCGTGGCTGCCTCGGTCGAGGCGCAGACGGTGTGGTATGATCCGATGCAGGCCACTGGGAATGTTATGCAGAATCAGGCCTTTGTCGATGAGATCAAGGGCTATGCGCGCCTGCCTAAACGTGCCGAGGCGGAGGTGCGAGGCAGTGTGTGGTCGCTCGCGCAGCACTCGGCTGGATTGATGATCGCCTTCTACACCACATCGTCCGATATCGAGGTGCGTTACACCACCACCTCATCCTCTTACTCTATGCCCCATATGCCTTCGACGGGCGTGTCGGGCGTGGATCTCTATCAGGTCGATAGCGACGGTGTGGAGCGATATTGCGCAGGACGATACAAGTTTGATGAGCAGGTGAGCTACAAATATTCGGGCTTGCCCACGTCGCCCTCGCACCATCGGTTGGGATATGAGTATAGATTGTATCTACCACTGTATAACGGCGTTCGGAGTATGCAGATCGGTGTGAACGAGGGTTCGTCGTTTGCCTTTGTGCCTACACGTCGTGAGCGGCCTATTGTGCTCTACGGCACCTCTATCGCACAGGGAGGTTGCGTGTCGCGTCCCGCTATGGCGTGGGGCACTATCCTGCAACGATCGTTGGACGTGCCGCTTGTTAATTTGGGCTTTTCGGGTAATGGACGGTTGGAGCCTGCGGTGCTGAACTACATCTGCGAGACCGATGCACAGCTCTACATCTTGGATTGCCTGCCCAATATTCTGGAAGATCCCGTCGAGGATATCGAGCGCCTGACTTTAGAAGCTGTGCGGCAGATTCGTAGTCGTAGTGCCGAGCCCATCCTTTTGGTCGATCACGTCGGCTACACCACGGGCGATACCAACCCCAAGAATCGTGACTATGTCGTGGCGGCCAACCTTGCCTCACGACGTGCGTACGATAGGCTTATTGCGGAGGGCGTGGATAATCTATTCTACATCACCCGCGAGCAGATGGGTATCACGAGCGAGATGGCTGTCGATGGCAACCACCTGACCGACTTGGGTATGATGCAGCAGGCACGTGCGGTGGAGAAGATCGTGCGCGAGATATTGCGTATGCCCGTCGGAGAGGAGCCTACGATGCAGCCCGTAAGACAACGTCGTGAACCAGCGAGCTACGAGTGGAACGTGCGTCACGAGGCTATCCTCGAGAGTATTCAGAACGAGGCTCCGCGCAACGTCATTCTTGGCAACTCGATTGTTCACTATTGGGGTGGTGCGCACCGTATCGAAAATGGCCGACAGGTGTGGCAGGAGCGTATGGGCGACTACCTGAATCTGGGTTGCGGTTGGGATCGCGTGGAGAATCTGCTTTGGCGCATCTATCACGGCGAGTTGGATGGTTACGACGCCGAGCGTGTTGTGGTGATGATCGGCACGAACAACCTTGCACGCGATAACGACGAGCAGATAGTCCGTGGTGTCGAGTTCCTGCTCCGCGCCGTGCGTGAGCGTCAGCCGAAAGCTCTTGTACGATGCGTGGGGCTGCTGCCACGTCGTGGTCAGGAGCAGCGTGTGAAGGACCTTAATCTAAAACTACGCACGATGGCACAGCTCGAGGGCTTCGACTATGTGGATGCCTCAGGAGTGCTTCTGCAGCAGGATGGCAAGATCGACGAGAGTTGCTTCACCGACGGCCTGCATCCCAACGAAAAGGGGTACGGCCTGATCGTGGAGCAGATTACACAATAGTCCGAAAGGGATTTTTTGCAGATAAATTGGGGTAAATTTTGCCGATTGATTTTTTTGCATTACTTTTGTCACGCTTACGAGCAACGATTGAGCTATGGTGTAACGGTAACACAGCAGATTTTGGTTCTGTTATTCT
>CAZWHN010000085.1:0-7573 GCA_964633635.1 uncultured Alistipes sp.
GTATTTGTTCCACGGTCGTCGCGCAGGTTCTCGTTCAGCATCTCGTCGTTCGACTGGAGATTACGCACCGCCGCCCAGTCGATCTGTGACTGACGCTGCATCTCGATCTCTTGCTCCAATCGCTCCTTCTCGGCCTCTAACTCCTCCAAGGTCTGCAGATCGACGTATATGCCCTGCATATGGGGACGCGAGCCGATGACAATCTTCGAGGCAAAGAAGACAATGCCGATGATCAGGTAGGCAATCACCATCACACTGAGTCCTATGCGGTGATCATACGCCCACTCGCCTGCATCCTGCTTGCGATTGTCGAACGGCAGGCGCAGTCGCTGACGACGTGGTACACCCTGCGGGGGACGATTTTCTGGATGAATTGGTCTATTTATATCGTTATTTGACATCTTATGTTGCTCTTGGCCTATAATTCTAATGCAAAAGTACGTTTTTTTTGCGTAATTTTCGTATATTTGCGCGCATTAATTATCGGTCGCGGATAATAGTTGCTAAAAAAACACCAACTAACTTTACTGAATATGCAGAAAAAACAACAAACCCTCGCAGAGGCCATATCATTCTCGGGCAAAGGATTACATACGGGTGTTACGGTTAATATGACCGTCAATCCCGCGGCTGACAACCACGGCATTGTTTTTCGTCGTATCGACCTTGAGGGCACGCCCTCGGTACCCGCTTTGTGCGAATATGTGACCGACACGTCGCGCGGCACCACCATCGAGAAGGGTGAGGCCAAGGTGAGCACCATCGAGCACATTGTATCGGCTCTGTGGACGTTAGGCGTGGACAACGCCCTGATCGACATCGACGGCCCCGAGACCCCCATTATGGATGGTTCGGCACGCGAGTACGCAGCCGAGATCGAGCGCGTAGGCATCGTCGAGCAGAAGGCCGACCGCAAATATTACGAAGTAACCGAGAAGCAGGTATATACCATTCCCGACAAGGGCGTGGCCATCATCATCTACCCCGACGACGAGTTCACCGTATCGGTGCACGTCGATTACAACTCGAAGGTGATCGGCAATCAGTACGCCACACTCGATATGTTCAACGAGTATAAGGACAACATCGCACCCTGCCGTACGTTTGTCTTCCTGCACGAGTTGGAGCCGCTGCTGAAGATGAATCTTATCAAGGGCGGCGATCTGGACAACGCCATCGTCGTAGTGGAGAATCCCGTTTCGGATGAGCAGTTAGATCACCTGAAAAAGATCTTTGGCAAGGATGACATCCGCGTGACGGGTGGCTACCTGAACAACTTGCAGCTGCGTGCCAGCAACGAGTTGGCTCGCCACAAGCTGCTGGATCTGCTGGGCGACTTTGCGTTGCTGGGTATGCGCATCAAGGGTCGTGTATGGGCTTCGCGTCCTGGCCACTTTGCCAACACCGAGTTTATGAAGCAGCTGCTGCGTGCCATTCGTCGCGATGGCGAGAAGCCCGCTTTCAAGTATAACCCCGCCAAGGCTCCCCTGCTGGATGTAAACCAGATTATGAAGCTCCTGCCCCACCGCTATCCTTTCCTGCTGGTGGACAAGGTGTTCCATATGGATGCCAACTCGATCGGTACGATCAAGAACATCACCTTCAACGAGCCGCAGTTCACTGGCCACTTCCCCACCGAGCCCGTAATGCCAGGCGTACTGCTGGTGGAGGCGCTGGCACAGACGGGTGGTATCTTGGTGCTGAGTTCGGTTGAGCACCCCGAGGAGTACTCGACCTACTTCCTCAAGATCGACAACGTGCGCTTCAAGCGCAAGGTTGTGCCGGGCGACACGGTGCAGATGGAGGCCCACCTCGTGGAGCCTGTACGTCGTGGCATCGCGTCGATTCTGGGTAAGATCTTCGTCGGAGGTCAGTTGGCTTGTGAGGCGACACTGATGGCACAGATTGTGAGAAACAAAAAATCAGAATAACAATATAATATGATTAGTAAACTGGCATACGTTCACCCCGACGCAAAGATCGGCGAGAACGTAACTATTGAACCCTTTGCATACATTGCAGGCGACGTCGAGATCGGCGACGGCTGCTGGATTGGCCCTTCGGCCACCATTCACGACGGAGCGCGTATCGGCAAGAATTGTAAGATTCACTCGTTTGCTTCGGTAGCCTGCACCCCGCAGGATCTGAAGTTCCGTGGCGAGAAATCGACCGCCGTCATCGGCGATAATTGCGAGATCCGCGAGTGTGTAACCATCAGCCGTGGCACCGCCTCTAAGGGCACCACCGTCATCGGCTCGAACAACCTCATTATGGCCTATGCCCACGTTGCCCACGACTGTACAGTCGGTAGCAATTGTGTGATTGCCAACGGCGTATCGTTGGCTGGCGAGGTCGAGGTAGGCGACTGGGTGGTCATCGGAGGTCACACCGCCGTACACCAGTGGGTTCGCATCGGCGACCACGCAATGATTCAGGGTATGTCAGGTGTAACGAAGGATATTCCGCCCTACATCACCGCCTCGAAAGACAGCCACTATGCTGGCATCAACAAAATCGGATTGTCGCGTCGCGGTTTCACGCACGAGCAGATTATGGCCATCCACGACGTTTGCCGTATCCTCTTCCAGAGCGATCTGAACTACCTGAATGCCTGCGACAAGGCTGAGGCCGAGTTGCCCGCTTCGCCCGAGCGCGACTACCTGATCGGTTTCGTTCGCTCGTCGCAGCGCGGTTGCATCAAGCCCTACCAGAAGAAGGTCCGCGAGGAGTAGAATGCTAATACAATAAAAGAGGGTGCCTAACCGAAAAGTTAGCACCCTCTTTTTGCGTTATACACTCTGCTTATCTCTCAAAGAACTTATCCACAAACGGCAGGGCGATGTACAATCCCGAGTGCCAATACTCCCACGTGTGACCACCTTCGCGGACACGGAACTGACGCGGAATGCCAGCCTTACGCATAGCATCAACCAACTGCACATTGGCATCGTAGGTGAAATCGTCGTCACCACAGTCGAGGAACCACTTTACCGTCTGGGCTGCCTCAATCTGCTCCTTTGTAGCATTCTGCACCAACTTCACCGAGTTGTTATCCTCCACAATCTGATGCACACGTGCCTGTACAGAGTCGTTCAGGTTAAACCACGGCAGGTTGTGGCGATAGTGGTAGCCACTCATCTCATAGGCCGACGAAAAGAGTTCGGGGTGACGGAAAGCATAGACGAAGGTCGCCTGACCACCCATAGAGAGGCCCGCCACGGCTCGTAGTTCCTTCTTTCCACCACAGCGATAGGTCTTCTCGATGTAGGGCATAAACTCCTCGAAGAAGAAACGTTCGTACTGCCACTCCTTGTCGTTGAAGTAGGTCATAACCCCCGTACCCGCATCGGGTGAGACGATCACCATCTCGCCAATCTCCTCGGCTGAGATAAGAGCCGTTGCCACATCGGCAACGTGACCACGCACAAACCAATCGACGTTGGTTCCGCCACCGCCGTGCAGAAGATACAGCACGGGGTAATGCTTGTCGGGATTGCGGTTGAACGAGGGTGGCAAGTAGATATTGTAGTCGCGCTCAACGCCCAAAATCTCGCTCTTGAGCGACGCCGTAATGCCCGTATTACCAAACTGTGCCGAAGCCGAAGAGCAGAGGGCACACAGGGCAAAAGTCAAAATCAAAATCTTTTTCATAAGGGTTTGTTTAGGTTTATATCTAAAGACAAAGATACGAAAATATGCGATTTGGCAAAGCCGCACCGAGGTTTTTCCGCACTTTCTACCGAGATAGCCACCGAGTAGGCAGTTAGCCATTTGATTTTCTCGTTTTTTTTCGTACATTTGTCTAAATGGGACAAAATCAACAAAAAAACTAAACAACATAAAATCTACCACTATGAAAAAACTTCTCCTCTCGCTCGCCGTGGCTTGTCTTTCGCTCACGGCCATAGCACAGAACGACTCACAGCAGGAGCGGATACGCGCTGCAATGCGCAACCAGAGCCGCACCGAGGTCAAGACCATCAATAGCAAAATCCTCAACGCCGAGCGCCAATACACGGTCTATCTGCCCGCAGGCTATGAGGCCAATCCCGACCGCTCGTACCCCGTGCTGTACCTGCTGCACGGAATGAACGGCACACACGAGGATTGGGCTGGTCGTGGCCACCTAAAGGATGTGATGGATCAGCTGCGAGCCGCAGGCGAAGTGGTTGATATGATTGTGGTTACACCCAATGCTGGTGGCCCGATCAACGACGGTGCGTGGAACGGCTATTTCGATATGGAGGGCTGGGCTTACGAGCGTTTCTTCTACGAGGAGTTCCTACCCACGGTGGAGAAGGAGTATCGCATCAAGGGCGACAAGGCCAATCGTGCCATTGCGGGTCTGTCGATGGGTGGCGGAGGCTCGACCTCATACGCTCAGCGTCACGCCGATATGTTCTGCGCCTGCTACGCTATGAGCGCACTAATGCACTACGAGGCACCCAACCCCACGGGCGAGAAGAACAAGATGTGGCATATGCTCAACGCAGCCAACAAGTATAGTTGCGTGGAGTATGTCAAGAGTGCTGACGACAAGACCAAGGAGGCTCTGAAGACGGTGGCGTGGTATGTCGATTGCGGCGACGACGACTTCCTGTTCGACTACAACATCGACTTCATTATGGCTATGCGTGAGGCGGGAGTGCCCTACCAGTTGCGTGTACGCGACGGCGCCCACACTTGGGAGTATTGGCACTCGGCACTCTACGAAGCGCTACCCTTCGTGTCGCGCATCTTCGGCAAATAAGCTCTTTGAGTGCCACCGCGTAGGCCAAAACGGCGGGATAACACCTATATTTATAATTAATTATAGAAAAAGTTTGCATTGTAGTTTTTTTTCACTATTTTTGCATCGTGAACGAAGAGTAAGGGGACGATTGAGTCCCCTTATTTCGTACTTATAATTAACCCACGACTATGATTGATTGCGAGAAGATATTGGCCATCGCCGACCGCGAGTTGGTAGGAACAGATTTGTTTACAGTTAGTTGCAAGTGCTCAGCCTCGAACGAGGTCGAGCTTTTGATCGACAGCGACACCCACGTCACAATCGAGCGCTGTGCCGAGCTCAGCCGCACGATCGAGGCCGAGTTCGACCGCGACGTCGAGGATTTCTCGCTCACGGTGGCATCGGCAGGCATCGGCTCAGAGCTGAAGAACATCCGTCAGTATCGCAAGCTCATCGGTCAGTCGGTCGAGGTGCTGCTGCTCTCGGGTGTAAAGGTGCTGGCCAAGTTGGACGAGGTGACCGACGAGGGCATCACCATCTCATACGAGGAGAAGCAGGCCGTCGAGGGTAAGAAACGCAAGGTGCTGGTGAGTGTGGTAAAGAACTACCCCTTCGACCAGATCAAATACACCAAGGAGTACCTCGACTTTAAGTAAGCTACGCGTCTGGGCGCAAGACTACCAAGAAAACAAGAAACAAAAAATAGATAAAAACACAAAGACAATGGAAAACTTAAATCTGATCAGCAACTTTGCCGAGTTCAAAGAGCTGAAAAACATCGACAAGGCCACGATGATCGGCGTTTTGGAGGATGTATTCCGTCACGCATTGCAGAAGCAGTTCGAGAGCGACGAGAACTTCGACGTTATCATCAACCCCGAGAAGGGCGACCTGGAGATTTGGCGCAACCGCGAGGTTGTGGCCGACGACGAGGTGGAGAACCCCAATATGCAGATCGCCGTATCGGAGGTTAAGGCCATCGACTCGACCTACGAGGTGGGCGACGAGTACACCGACCAGATCAAGATGAATCAGTTTGGTCGTCGTGCCGTGCTCTCACTGCGTCAGAACTTAGCCTCACGCCTGCTCGATCTGGAGAAGGCCAACCTCTACGAGAAGTACTCGGAAAAGGTGGGCGAGATCATCACTGGCGAGGTGTATCAGGTGTGGAAGCGCGAGGTGCTGCTGATAGACGACGAGGACAACGAGCTTATCCTCCCCAAGTCGGAGCAGATCCCCAACGACTTCTACCGCAAGGGCGACACCATCAAGGCCATCGTCAAGAGCGTCGAGCTGAACAACAACCAGCCCCGTATCATCCTCTCGCGTACGGCCAACCAGTTCCTCGAGCGTCTGTTCGAGCAGGAGGTTCCCGAGATCTTCGACGGTCTGATCACCATCAAGAACATCGCCCGCATCCCTGGCGAGCGTGCCAAGGTAGCCGTTGAGTCTTACGACGACCGCATCGACCCCGTAGGTGCTTGTGTGGGTATGAAGGGATCACGAATCTACACCATAGTCAAGGAGCTGCGCAACGAGAATATCGACGTTGTGAACTACACGGCCAACCCGCAGCTTATGATCCAGCGTTCGCTCAACCCCGCCAAGATCTCTAACATCACCATCGACGAGGAGCGCAAGACCGCAGCCGTATATCTGAAGCCCGATCAGGTTTCGCTCGCTATCGGTAAGGGTGGTCTTAACATCCGCCTCTCGAAGATGCTCACAGGCTACGACATCGACGTATATCGCGAGATCGAGGAGGAGGATGTAGCACTGACCGAGTTCTCTGACGAGATTGACTCTTGGATCATCGACGCACTGAAGGCTGCTGGCTGCGACACGGCAAAGAGCGTGCTGGAGCTCCCCGTTGAGGAGATCGCAACGCGTGCCGATCTGGAGATCGAGCAGGCCGAGAAGGTGGTTGAGATCCTTCGCTCGGAGTTCGAGTAGTGGAATGAGTTTTAACATTGTAAATTAACGAATTATATATGACAAATAACAGAAAGATAAGGCTCATTCAGGTGGCTAAGGAGTTCAAGGTGGGACTTAACACCATCACCGACTTCCTGCTCAAGAAGGGCATCAGCAGCGACGTTTCGCCCAACTCGTTGGTGAACGACGATGTCTATGCCGTTTTGGAGAAGGAGTTTGGTGGCAACCGAGGCATCACTGGCAAGGAGCGCGACAATATACGAGAGAAGATTTCGCTCGGCAAGAAGGAGTCAGTTACGTTGGAGGGTTCAAAGCGCGAGGATAAGGCTAAGGACGACGAGGAGGTTATCATCAAGAGCAACATCATCAGCGTCAAGGACGAGGTTCCCCAGCCCAAGATTTTGGGTAAGATCGACCTCGATGCCCCGAAGAAGCCCGCTCCTGCTCCTGCGCCCGCTCCTGCACCTGCACCCGCAAAGGAGCAGCCCAAGGCCGAGGCGAAGCCCGAGCCCGTGAAGGAGGAGCCTGCAAAGACGGAGCCCAAGGTTGAGCCCGCAAAGACGGAGCCTCAGGCCGAGCCCGAGCCCGCAGAGCCTAAGAAGGATAACATCTTCCGTCCCGTCCACACCCAGCTCGCTGGCCCGCAGATTCTCGGCACGATGGATGTGTCGGGTATGGTTCCTGGCGGCAAGCACAAGCGCAAGCGTCTGGACAAGGAGAAGGTCGATGTAAGCAAGCAGGGCAAGGATGCTCCCAACGGCAAGGAGGGCAAGAAAGATAAGAAGAAGGGCGGCCAGCAGCCTCAGCAAAATCAGGCACAGCAGAACCAGCCCAAGCCCGGCGAGGGCCGTCGCAACAAGAAGAAGGAGAAGCATCAGCCCAAGCCCGTAGTACGTCCCGAGGTAA
>CAZWHN010000086.1:0-7555 GCA_964633635.1 uncultured Alistipes sp.
GTGTGGCATTTATGTTCGAGCACAAGTGCGTGTTCAAGTTCAAGCCCGCGGGCGAGTTCGACCCCGAGGAGATGGAGTTGGAGATGATCGACCTGGGTGTTGACGAGTTCTTCGCCGAGGAGGGTGAGGTGACGGTGAGCGCCCCCTACGAGTCGTTCGGTGCAATCCAGAAGTGGATCGAGGACAACGGTTATGAGCTTGTTTCGGGTGAGGGTGTACGCATCCCCACCGACACTAAGGAGCTCACCCCCGAGCAGCGTGCCGATGTGGAGAAGCTGCAGGAGAAGTTGGAGGAGGACGACGACATCGTGAACGTATATCACACGATGGCCGAGGCCGACGAGGAGGAGTAATCGTCCAGCAACGAGGATAATAAAAAGGGTGCTAACCAGTCGTTAGCACCTTTTTTTTATGTGTAGTGGCAAAGTAAATGTAAAACACCCGTTACGGGTGCGTCATTGCGAGGAGCGAAGCGACGTGGTAATCTACCTTTGTGTAGTGGCGTAGGCAAGGTAAATACAAAACGGGCGTAACGCCCGCGTCATTCCCTGGAGGGCGTTAGCCCGACGATGGGAATCAACCTTTGTGAATGGGCGATTATTCCCGCAGAAATTGTCAGTATCAGGTAGGTACTATTAACAAAGGTAGATTCCAGTCATTTTTACTTGGGCACTTACTCTGTATCAGCAAAGCCCTAAAAAGTAAAAATGTGGAATGACGCAGGCCTTAGGCCTGTTTTGCATTTATCTTATTGACAAAAGAACATCCCCTACTCCGTCTTCTGATATACTCTCACCCAATCGACCTGCATATCGCACGGCAGCACGCTGTAATCGACACCCTCGGCACCGCCCCAGCCACCGCCAAAGGCTACGTTGAGGATGATGTAGAAGGGGTGGTTGAAGGGCCACGTTCCCGTGTTGCCAGCGCCATCGTTCTCGAAGCTGAAATATACATTGTCATCCACCGCAATGTCGATCCTCTCGGCAGTCCACTCCAGCGAATAGACGTGGAACTCGTCGCTGCACGAGGCCAGCTCGGTCTTGGTTCCCTTCTGGGTGTTGATGACGTGATTGTAGTCGCCAGTATGCACAGTGGCGTGTACCACACCGGGCATATAACCCACAAACTCCAAAATATCAATCTCGCCACTCTTGGGCCAACCGCCATACGAACTCTGGGCGGGCATCATCCAGAATGCGGGCCACACGCCCTTGCCCTTGGGCAGCTTGATGCGAGCCTCAACTCGACCGTAGAGCCACTCCTGCTTGCCGCGCGTGATCAATCGTGCCGAGGTGATGCGGTCGCCCTCCTTGATGGCCTTGACGTGCAGAATGCCATCCTCAACCCACGCATTGTCGAGGCTATTGACATACTCCTGCTCCTCGTTGTTGACCTGACCCTTGCGCATCAGCTGGTAGCTCCAATTGGCATCACTCGGAGCTCCATCCACATCGAACTCGTCGGCCCACACCAGCTCGTAACCTTCGGGAGCCGCTGCCTTATTGCCTTGATTTGCGCCACACGCCACTGTCAAGAGCAGCGAGAAGAGCGCCATCGACTTAAATAAATAATAGACCTTTCTCATCGTTTTAAGTTTTTATTGGGTTTTCTTAGGTTTTTGGGGTTGGGTTGCGACGTTCGATGGCCCGAAGAGGAACGATGGCTCGAAGTGCCCGACCGCGTTGTGCGCGAAGTGCCTCGTCCGCCTTGTGGTGTCGCTCCGCCTTGCGATCGTGATGCTCCGTCGCGGAAGAAGTATGCCTTCTGGCGACGCTTATCCTCCTGCGAACGTGCTACATAGACCTTCTCGCCCGTGTAGGGGTTCTCGCCCGTGTAGAACATCACCGACGAGAGCGTCATCGGCGTGGGCGTGAGATCCTGCACCTGCTCCAGTTCGAAGTGCAGACGGCCTAACACCTTCTGCGAGAGGGCCTGCATATCCTGCTCGCGGCAGCCCGGGTGCGAAGAGATGAAGTAGGGGATGAGGTGGTAACGCAGATCGTTACGCTGGCATATATCACGAAAATCGCGGTTCAGCTGCTCAAACATCGCAAACGGAGGCTTACGCATCAGATCTAAAACGTGGGGCTCGGTATGCTCGGGCGCCACCTTCAATCGGCCCGAGGTGTGATGCTTAACGACGGTCTCAAGGTAAGGCGAGTCGTCGAACAGGTCGTAGCGGATGCCGCTGCCGATAAAGGCCTTCTTAACGCCCTTCACCGAACGGATCTTCTCATAGAGCGCGAGCAACGGACGATGGTCGTTATCGAGGTTAGGGCACAGCTTCGGATGCAGACACGACGGACGGCGGCACTTGCGGCAGGCGTCCTTATTGCATCCGCCCATACGATACATATTGGCCGACGGGGCACCCACATCCGAGAGGTAGCCTCGGAAGTCGGGCATCTGCACGACCTTCTCAACCTCGGCCAAGATAGATCGTTCGCTACGCGAATTGATGAACTTGCCCTGATGTGCCGAGATGGTGCAGAAAGCGCAGCCACCGAAGCAGCCGCGATGGATGTTGATCGAGTGCTTGATCATCTCCCACGCCGGTATGTCGCCCTTGCCACGATAGCGAGGATGGGGCGCACGCTCGTAGGGCAGGTCGAACGAGTGATCCAACTCCTCGGTCGAGAGGGTGGTGTTGGGTGGGGTGACAACTATATATTTATCGCCCACGCGCTCGACGAGTGTCGTGGTGGGCTCCATCAGATTGCTCAGCAGCTCCTCCTCGACGAAGTTTTCGCCAAAGGCACGCTTATCGCGCTGGCACTCCTCGAACGAGTGGAGGTATTTGGTGGTGGCGGGATCGAGCCTCTCGACGTAGGCCTTATCGGCCACGAAGGCCACCTGACTGATCTTGCGCAGCAGCTTGGCGTTGTAGCCGTTGCGCATAGCCCGTGCCACCTGCTGCACCACCCTCTCGCCCATACCGTAGATCAGAAGGTCGGCACCACTCTCGATGAGCATCGAGGGGCGCAGGCTGTCGCTCCAATAGTCGTAGTGTGTGAGGCGACGCAGCGAAGCCTCGATGCCACCCACAACAACGGGCGTATGGGGGTAGAGGCGTTTGAGGATCTGCGTATATACCGTGGCGGCGTAGTCGGGGCGGAAGCCCGCCTTGCCACCCGCGGTGTAGGCGTCGTTGCTACGCAGGCGTATGTTGGCCGTGTAGTGGTTCACCATCGAATCCATTGCCCCCGCCGAGACTCCGAAAAAGAGTCGCGGAGCGCCCAACTTGGTGAAGTCGCGCAGGTCGTCCCTCCAATTGGGTTGCGGAACGATGGCCACACGATACCCCTCGGCCTCCAACAGTCGACCGATGACGGCCGCACCGAATGCCGGGTGGTCGATGTAGGCATCGCCCGTGAAGAGGATCACATCGATGTAATCCCAGCCCAAAGCTCGCACCTCTTTTATCGTAGTTGGTAGAAACATTTTTCGGGGGTAATATAGGGGCTATTAAATGTTATCGGGTTTGGGGAGGCATCCTCGCTGTCGAAGCTACTCCTCCTCTAACTTTCGGGCGGCGACATAGCCGTCCCACTTGGCAATCACGGCCTGCAAGTCGGCAGGCAGCTCGCTCTCGAAGGTCATCTCCTTGCCCGACGTGGGGTGTACAAAGCCGAGCGAGCGGGCGTGCAGCGCCTGACGGGGCAGCAGCGAGAAGCAGTTCTCGATAAACTGCTTATACTTCGAGAAGGTCGTGCCCTTCAGTATTCGGTCGCCACCATAGCGCGAGTCGTTGAACAGCGGATGTCCCTGCCACGACATATGGACACGGATCTGGTGGGTGCGTCCCGTCTCCAATCGGCACTCGACAAGCGTGACGTAGCCATAGCGTTTCAGCACACGATAATGCGTCACGGCGTGTTTGCCGTCCGACCCGTCGGCAAAGACATACATCTGCAAGCGATCCTTCGGGCTGCGGCCGATGTTGCCCGTGATGGTGCCCTCGTCCTCCTCCATATTTCCCCACACAAGAGCGACGTAACGACGATGGATCGTGTGGTCGAAGAACTGCTTGGCCAGTCGTGCGTGCGAACGTTCGTTCTTGGCTACGACCAATAGACCCGAGGTATCCTTGTCGATGCGATGCACCAATCCGGCACGCATATCGCCCTCCTGAAACAGAGGCAGATCCTTCAGGTGGTAGGTCAGCGCATTGACCAGCGTACCGCTGTAATTGCCACACCCAGGGTGAACGACCATACCTGCCGCCTTGTTGACGATGATCAGGTCGTCGTCCTCATAGACCACGTCGAGCGGAATATCCTCGGGGATGATCTCCACCTCGCGTTTGGGATAGGGCATTACGAGCGTGATGCGATCCTGCGGTTTTACTTTATAGCTTGATTTAGCAGGGACGCCATTCACTAAAATATTGCCGCTGTCGGCTGCGGTCTGTATGCGGTTGCGCGAGCAGTGTTCCATACGATCGACAAGGTATTTGTCCAGACGCAACATCTTCTGCCCCTTGTCCACCGTGATGGCAAAGTGCTCGAACATCTCGTCGGCACCTTCGCCCTCGGCAAGTTCGACATCGACATCCTCGATCTCGTTCAATACTTTATACTCTTCGCTCATTCTTCGTCGGGTTTAGAAAAATTCGTCCTCGCTGCTCTCCACCACGGCCTCGCTCTGGGTGCTGCTCTGCTGCAAGGCGTTGAGTATATCGAGTCGCGCACCGCCCTCGACCTGCTCTAACGAGTCGCGCAGAGCCTGCTCGGCCTCTAAACGCTCCTCCTCCAGCTCTGCCGCACGTTTATCCGAGGCAGCCGAGCTGCTCTCGACACGCTTCTCGTCGAGCGTGAGCCACAGATCGACCCTATCACCTAAGCTTGCGCCCGCATTATGCTCGATCGATTGACGATAGACGCGGGCATCCTTCTGGTTCAGCAGGTTGATACCCTCGTCGAAGTTCACATTGCCGATGTTGAGACCCTGTTCCCACAGGCGGCTCTTGGCCGTTGCGAGGCTCTGACCGATAGCCTTCGGCACGATGGTGGAGTTCTTCTCGGGCTCCACACCGACACGCAGCACAACGCCCTCGCCCATCTCGATCTCGACACGGCTATCGGGTTGCAGCTCGCGTCCCTCGACCTCGACGGCCAGAACGTAGTTCGTGGCGATATCCTCCTCATAGACCAGACGGTCGATCTCGAGGCCAGCCACCTCCAACATATTCTTCGCCTGACGCAGCGAGCGTCCCGCAACGTAGGGCACCTCGACCATCTTCTGACGGAACGAGTTGATCGTGACGTAGATCTTACGTCCCGCCTTGACCTCCACACCACCCTTGGGCAGCTGGTCCAGCACGATGCCACCCTCGTAGGCGGGCACGAACAGCGAGTCGTTGACGATGATCTGCAGACGCTCCCTATCGGCCAGCGACTCGGCTTCGGCTATGCGCACACCCGTGAAGTCGGGCACGGTGCGATGGGTGCCGTGACGGGTGATGATGTTCATCATAATGCTCGAAACGACGAGGATAAGCACAATCACACCCACGATGAGCAGAAAGTGCAGCACCACGGGCGAGGACTTCAGGCGTCCAACCACTCCAGCGATCGCACTGCGATCGGCCGATCTATTTCTTCGTTTATTCATACTATCTGGTTTGTTCGATTTCGTTGTAGTGTGTGTCGCGCTCGACGGCTCTCAGGCCCGCACGGGCCACCATAGCGCGCATCTGCTCGACGCTCATTCGCGGACGCTGATCCTCGGCTCCCGCCATAGAGTAGATCTTGGTCGAGTCGTCGATCGTGCCGTCGATGTCGTCGGCACCAAACTTAAGCGCCATCTCCGTGGTGTCGCGGCCATACATCACCCAATAGGCTTTGATGTGGGGCACGTTGTCCAATATAAGGCGACTCATAGCCAGCGTGCGCAGATCGTCGGTGATGGGCACCTCGCCAATCTCGGACATCGAGTTGCCGAAGTTGCGATACTTGAGCGGGATGAAGGCGTTAAGGCCGCCCGTCTGGTCCTGCAACTCGCGCAGGCGCATCAGATGATCCACACGGTGATGGATCTGCTCGATGTGGCCATAGAGCATCGTGGCGTTGGTCTTGATGCCGAGCCCGTGTGCCGTGCGATGCACGTCGAACCACTCGGCCGTAGAGCCCTTGTCGGGGCAGATCTGGGCACGCACCTGCTCGTCGAAGATCTCGGCGCCACCGCCTGGGATGGCCTCCATACCTGCGTCGATGAGCATACGCAGACCCTCTTCGGTCGAAAGGCCCGCCTGACGGATCATATACGCGAGCTCGATAGCCGTAAAAGCCTTCACCGCCGCATCGGGCAGGATGGCCTTCACGCGACGGATCATATCGCAGTAGTAGTCGATGCCGTGCTCGGGGTGTACGCCGCCGACGATGTGCATCTCCGTAACGCCACGACCGACGTACGAGCGCACGATCTGCTCGATCTGCTCCATCGAGTAATCCCACGCCTCGGCACTACCCCTCGGGCGACGATAGGAGCAGAACTTGCAGTTAAAGACGCAGATGTTGGTCGGCTCGATATGGAAATTTTTATTATAAAAGACCTTGTCGCCACTGACGGCACGCTTGCGGAGTGTAGCCACCTCGCCCAATCGCCACAGTGGGGCGTCGTGCCACAGCGTCAAAGCGTCGTCCGATGTGAGGCGCTGGCCCTCGTCCACGCCACTGAGTATTGCTTCCCACTTCTCCATTATTTCGGTGCTTTACGATAGAGGTAAATGGCCACGATGGCAAATATTATATTTGGCAACCACACGGCTAACATTACGGGCAGACCGCCGCTCTTGGCAAACTCCTCGAACAGACGGCTGAGCATAATGTACGAGAAGCAGAGTATGATGCCGATACCGATGTGCAGACCCGTGCCGCCTCGCACCTTACGCGAGGAGAGCGACACGCCGATGAGCGTGAGGATGAAGGTTGCAAAGGGGTAGGCGTAGCGTGTATGGCGCTCCACCTCGATGATATTGATCGAGTCGGAGCCCTTGTGACGCTGCTGCTCGAGGAAGCGGTTCAGGGCGCCGATCTTCATCGTCGAGACGGTCTGCTCGATACGTCCCAGTTCCTTCACGTCGAGGTCGATCAGGGTATCCAGATCGCGCAGCTGCTCGAAGGTCTCGTTGCCTGCGGAGTCGGTGCGACGGATCATATATCGCTCGGCCTGCCAACGTCCCGTCTCGGGGTTGAACTTCACGTCCGAGGCCTCCATAGTCTCGGCAATGACGGTGCCGTCGTAGCGCTCGATGGCGAGGTACGAGGCGGTGTTGGTGGTGTTGAAACCGCGCACATAGACAAACTTGCCAGGCTCTATCTGGCGATAGATATGGCGGTCGTACTGCTCGTTCTTGTACTTCTTGAAGTAGGTCTGGCGGAAGTTCACGCAGGCCACCTGCGACTCGGGTATGATCCAGAGATTGAGCGAGAGCGAGAGCAGTGCGATGAAAAGTGCTCCCAAAAAGTAGGGCCACATCAGACGGCGGAAGCTCACACCGCCCGACAGCATAGCGATAATCTCGGTCTGGTAGGCCATCTTCGAGGTGAAG
>CAZWHN010000087.1:0-7523 GCA_964633635.1 uncultured Alistipes sp.
GCAGAGCCGATTTCCTCCCCAAAGCGAAAAAATCGCCTTTTAGCACGAAATTTTCCGCTATTGCAGTTGGGAGAGGGAGGGTGATTGAGTGTATGAAAACGAAAAATCGACCGAAGATAACTTCAGTCGCTTTCGCGGTGCGTAGGGGACTCGAACCCCTGACCCCGTGCGTGACAGGCACGTATTCTAACCAGCTGAACTAACGCACCAATTGCTGATTGCGATTGCAAAGGTAGTACAAAAATCTGAATCTGCAAATAATTGGCCGAAAAAATATCGCTCGGCTGTAAAAATAGTTCGAGGGCGATCGAGAGTGAGGTTTTTTCAGTAACTTTATAGTTGTAATATCTTGAAAAATCGGTGATGAAGTTTTCTCTTAGGCATACGATGTGGCTTTTAGTGGCAATTGTGGCGGCTGCGGTGGTGTGGGTCGGCAGCAACTTTTATGAGCAATTTGCGGCCGCAAGCAGTGTCGAGGAGCTGGCGGAGGGAGTTTACACATTCACATATCGTGGCGACTATGGCTTCGACGATTTTCTCGCCGAGGGCGGGGCATCTTCGGCCGACGAGATGGCGCGATACATCACCCGTTTCCTTACGCGTGGGATGGTCAGCATTGAGCCCGAGACGATGGATTTTGGTTGCAGTTTTCTTTCGATGCCGAACGCCGATGGAGGCTACGTCGTGGGACGAAATTTCGACTGGTCGGAGAGCGATTCCGATATGGTGATTGTGCACACTCATCCCACAAACGGATATAGCTCGGTGGCGACGTGCAACATTGATTTCCTGGGCTTTGGCGATGGGTGGAAGCCACGGTCGTTGCCAGAGCGGATGATGCTCCTGGCGGCGATATATGTGCCACTCGACGGGATGAACGAGAAGGGGTTATGTGTGGCCGATCTAATTGCTGGCGACGATGAGGTGACCAACCAACAGACGGCCCGTGCCGACGTTACGACCACCTCGGCCATTCGCCTTGTGCTCGATCGTGCAGCTACGGTGGAGGAGGCCTTGGCTCTGCTGGCGGAGTATGATATGCACTCCGATATTGGCCGTGCCCATCATCTGGCCATTAGCGATCGCACGGGACGCAGCGTGGTGGTGGAGTGGGTCGATGGTCATATGGTCTATTGCGAGTCCAACATCTGCACCAACCACTATCTGGCCGAGAGCCCGAAGCGAGGCATAGCTATAGGTGAGGATTCTTTCCGTCGCTACGACACCTTGTCGGAATTTGCGCGTGAGGATTCGTTAATCATATCCGATGCAGTCACGGCAATGGGTCAGGTGTCGTGCGAAGAGACCCGCTGGACGGTGATTTTCGACACAGAGGCACTCACGGCTACATATTTCCGTCGGTGCGATTTCTTAAATCCCTACATCGTAAAGATAGAGAACTGAACGCTGCCGTAGCTGCGCAGCTTGCGGAAGTTGGGATGCGACGAGAACTCTTTGCCCTTCGAGTGTTCGAAGATCAGTATGCCATCATCCTTGAGCAGCCCCTGCTCGAATACAAGGTCGATCACCGCCTCGCTACCCTCCAGGTCGTACGGAGCGTCGGAGAAAATCACGTCGAACTTCTTCAAGCAACTCTTTAGGTAGAGGAACGCATTGGCCTTGACGGGGTGGAGGTTATCCATTCCGAAGGAGCGAGCTGTCTGGCGGATGTAGTTATAATGCACGGTGTTGATCTCGACCGAGGTAACGGATGCCGCCTCGCGTGAGGCAAACTCATAACTGATAGATCCCGTGCCGGCAAAGAGGTCGAGCACCTCCAGCCCCTCGAAGTCGATCATATTACCCAGCACGTTGAACAGGTTCTCCTTTGCAAAGTCTGTCGTAGGGCGTGCACGCAGATTCTTAGGCGGTGTGATGATACGGCCACCGCAGCGGCCACTGATTATTCTCATAATATATATAAGGTATAGAAAAAACAATGTCCGCCCCAACTTTTGCAGAGCGGACATTTATTCTTATTCCAGCAAGGATTACTCCCAGTTACCAGCCTCGTTGTTGCTACCCTCCATCGAGCCGAACTTCAAACCAGCGTATGCGTTGAAGTTGTTTACACGGTCGTCGATCAAGTTGATAACATTCTGACGATAGTTGATGGTGTCGAGGTAGAGCTTGTAAGGAGCGCGGCACTCAACTACGGGAACAAATACGTTTGCACCAGTCATCACCTTAGCAGCCTCGAGGATGAACTCGTGCTGGTTGTTGGTGTGGGGGATGTAACGAAGATCCTGAATATCCGCCTTAGAGAGCTTGCGGGGGTTGAAGATGGTGTCGATTACAGCGATGCTGTACTGCTCGATGTTCTTCTTGCCCTGACGCTTCAACTCAGCCATAGCAACAGAGTCGTCCTCGTCAACGAGCTTACGCTCCATAGTGAGTGAATCGTTAAGGATGAAGTTGATCAAAGAGTCGAAGTCACCTGTGAAGTACTGGTACTTGCTCTTGAAAGCACGCTCAGCGGCGCGGATGTCCTTCAGTTTAACGATTACGTCAGCATTGCGAGCCGCCAACTGATTGTCAAATCGGATCGGTGTGCCGATCAAATCGGCAATCACATACACAAGACCGATGATTGCCAAGCCAAGAATAAATTGTACTGCTTTTTTCATTTTTTAGTTATTTGTTATTAAGTTTGTATTCCAAATTCACGTTGAAATTGCTGATAAAATGCTTAACACTTATATCGCAGGCCAAATTTACGCAAAAATATCTTTTGAAACAACATTTAGCCAGAAAAAAGTTGTAGAAAAGTTGTCCGACTACCTATCTTCGCCCGATTCTTCGCAAATTTTCGTATTAAACGGCTATGCGGGTACTGGAAAAACCACTCTTATCTCGGCTTTGGTGGAGGTGTTGGATGAGATGGGGATCAAATGCGTGCTACTCGCTCCGACGGGACGAGCCGCCAAGGTGCTGACTCGATATTCGGGTCGTGAGGCGCTGACCATCCATCGCCGCATCTATCGCCAGCGCACCAATGCCGACTATGAGTCGCGTTTTACGCTCGATCTGAACAAGGAGCGCGGGGCGGTTTTTATCGTCGATGAGGCCTCGATGCTGGCCGACACGACCACCGAGGGACAGATCTTTGGCAGTGGGTCGTTGCTCGATGATTTGGTGCGATATGTCCGCTCGGGTAGCGATTGCCGACTCATCCTCGTTGGCGACAATGCCCAGCTGCCGCCCGTCGGCTCACCCTATTCGCCAGCGCTGGACGAGGATGTGATGCGTGGCTATGGCGATGTGGTGTATGCCTCGATGGACGACGTGGTGCGCCAGAGTGTCGAGTCGGGAATCCTGTTCAACGCCACGATGGTGCGTTGTATGTTGGAAAATGGATTGGTGGAGGTGCCGCGATTCGATATGAATTTCGACGACGTGGAGGCCATCTCGGGCGGCGAAGTGATGGAGAAGGTGCAGGAGTGTTACGACCGCTACGGCCGCGACGAGACCATCGTCATAACCCGCTCAAACAAGCGTGCAAACAGATATAATGAAGGTATTCGACGCTACAATCTTTCGGCCGAGGAGGCTATCGAGAGTGGCGATGTGCTGATGGTGGTGAAGAACAATTACCACTACACCGAACGCATCGACGACTGCCCAATGAGTTTTATGGCCAATGGCGATGTGGCTCACCTGAAGCGTATTAGGCGTTTCGAGGATTTTTATGGATTTCACTTTGCCGAGGCGGTGCTCTCCTTCCCCGATTACAACGACACGGAGATCGAGTGCAAGATCTTGCTCGACACGATCACTTCGGAGTCGCCCTCGCTTACCCGCGACGAGAGCCAGCGCCTCTTCTACGAGGTCGAGAAGGATTATCTCGACGTGAAGAGCAAGATCAAACGTTTCAAGGCCATACGCGAGAATCCCCACTTCAACGCCGTGCAGGTGAAGTTCGCCTACGCCACGACGTGCCACAAGGCTCAGGGAGGTCAGTGGCGAGCGGTCTTTGTCGATCGGGCGCTGTTTGGCGACGAGCCTATGACACGCGATATGTTGCGATGGCTCTACACGGCTCTCACGCGCGCCACAGAGCGGTTGTATCTTGTCAATTTTGACGACCGATTCTTTGAATAGTCACCCGAAAAAGTTATCTTTGCCTCTGCAAACCCAATTACTTAAGATTTACGATGGCCGTTGAAAAAAAATATGTTGAAACACCCCTGATGAAGCAGTACTACCAGATCAAGGCGGTGCATCCCGATGCTATACTGCTCTTTCGTGTGGGCGATTTCTACGAAACTTTCGGCGAAGATGCCATCAAGGCCTCGGCCATACTGGGTATCACCCTTACACGTCGAGCCAACGGAGCCGCCTCGTCGGTTGAGTTGGCAGGCTTCCCGTTTCACGCCATCGACGCCTATCTGCCCAAGCTGGTTCGTGCGGGCGAGCGTGTGGCCATCTGCGAGCAGCTGGAGGACCCCAAACTGGTCAAGGGATTGGTCAAGCGTGGCGTTATCGAGCTGGTGACGCCGGGTGTTGTGATGGGCGATAATATCTTGCCCGTGAAGGAGAATTCGTTCCTGGCCTCGGTCAGCTTTGGCGCCAAGCGCACGGGCGTGGCTTTTCTCGATATCTCGACAGGCGAGTTCTACATTGCCGAGGGCGACGACCGCTATGTCGATAAATTGATTTCAAATCTCGCCCCCAAGGAGATTCTCTACCCGCGTGGTTGCGACGATCGCTTTGAGGCCGCTTTCGGTGGGCGACACTATACCTTCCGTCTGGACGATTGGCACTTCTCATCAACGGTGGGCTACGATCGTCTGTGCAAGCAGTTTGGCGTTGCGACGCTGAAGGGCTACGGCGTGGAGGATTTGACCGAAGGTGTGGCTGCAGCAGGAGCTATCCTGTATTATCTGGAATTTACCGAACATCGTCAGACTCAACATATTGCCTCGGTAGCTCGCATCGACGAGCAGGAGTCGGTGTGGATCGACCGCTTTACGATTCGCAATCTCGAGCTCTTCGCGTCGAATGGCTCTACGGCCAAGACCAGCTTTGTGGATGTGATCGACCGCACACTCACCCCGATGGGTGGCCGCCGCCTGCGTCGTTGGGTGGCTATGCCGCTCAGGAGTGTCGAGCGTATCCGTCGCAGACAGGATGTTGTGGAGGCCATTATGCGCAGCAAGCGACTGGCCGAAGCTATGCGTAAGGAGTTTGCGTCGATAGGCGATCTGGAGCGTATGGCGTCGCGCATTGCCGCTTCGCGCATCCTTCCGCGTGAGTTTGTGCAGCTGAAGAGTTCGCTCGCAGCCGTCGAGACGCTTAAAGCGCTGTTGGACTCTACGGATAACGAGGCGCTACACTCGGTGGCCGAGCATATTGATCCCCTGGTGGAGTTGCGTCAGCGTTTGGAGCAGACCATCTATCCCGATCCCGCCAACAACCAAATTCAGAAGGGTGGGGTGATTGCCGATGGAGTGTCGGCTGAGCTGGACGATCTGCGTCGCGTGGCACTGCACGGCAAGGAGGTGTTGCAACAGATCCTCCAGCGTGAGAGCGAGGCGACGGGAATCCCCTCGTTGAAAATTAGCTACAACAACGTCTTCGGCTACTACATCGAGGTGCGTAACACCCATCGTGACAAGGTGCCCGAGAGCTGGATTCGCAAGCAGACTCTGACAGCTGCCGAGCGTTACATCACGGCCGAACTGAAGGAGTATGAAGAGAAGATACTCGGTGCGCAGGATCGCATCCTTGCACTCGAACAGGAGATTTATCAGCAGCTTATCGACTACTCGGCACGTCATCTTCAGACGCTGCTGCGCGATGCCGATGCGGTGGCGCGACTGGATTGCTTGCAGAGCTTTGCTCGTCAGGCAACGGAGTGCCATTATGTGCGTCCCAAACTCGACGAGAGTGCTGTGATTGATATCCGCGATGGTCGTCATCCCGTCATCGAGCGTCTGATGCCCGTGGGACAGGAGTACATCCCTAACGATGTGCTGCTCAACGACAAGGATCAGCAGGTGATGATGATCACAGGTCCCAATATGTCGGGTAAGTCGGCTCTGCTGCGTCAGACAGCACTAATCATTTTGATGGCGCAGATGGGATCGTTCGTGCCGGCGCGTAGTGCCCATATCGGTGTGGTGGATAAGATCTTTACCCGTGTGGGGGCATCGGATAATATCTCGCAAGGCGAATCGACCTTTATGGTGGAGATGTTAGAGTCGGCAAGTATCTTGAACAACATCTCGGATCGCAGTTTAGTGTTGCTCGACGAGATCGGCCGCGGAACGAGTACCTACGACGGAATCTCAATTGCTTGGGCAATGGTGGAGTATATCCACAACCATCCCCGTGGCCGCGCCAAGACACTCTTTGCTACTCACTACCACGAACTTAACGAGATGGAGCAGTTGTTCGAGCGCGTGAAGAACTATCACGTCTCGGTGCGTGAGGTTGAGAATACGATAGTCTTCCTGCGCAAGTTGCAACGCGGTGGTACGGAGCATTCGTTCGGTATTCACGTTGCGCGTATGGCGGGTATGCCGCAGTCGATCGTTCAGCGAGCCTCGGAGATTCTCTCCAACCTCGAATTGGTGTATGGTGACAACGACGTGACGGCAGGTACGCCTCGTCGCCAGAGTCGTCGCCGTCAGCCCTCGGCAAAGCAGGTGGCCGAGGTGGCCGACAAGGGTAATATGCAGTTGCAGATGTTCCAGTTCGACGACCCCGTGCTGGTGCAGATCCGCGATCAGATCAAGGACCTCGATATCAACTCACTCACCCCGATCGAGGCGCTCAATAAACTCAACGAGATAAAGAAGATTACCGGTTTGTAATATGGGAATAGCAGAATTGTTTATCATTGCCCTCGGACTCTCGATGGATGCCTTTGCGGTGTCGATCGGTAAGGGCCTCTCGGTTCAGCATGTCGCCCCGCGTCACTCGCTCAGTGTGGGTATGTGGTTTGGTGGGTTTCAGGCGCTGATGCCGCTGGTGGGTTATTTCTTAGGCGTGAGCTTTGCGTCGATGGTCGAGAGTGTCGATCATTGGATCGCCTTCGTTATGCTGGGAGTGTTAGGTTTTAATATGATCCGCGAGGCTATGTCGGAGGATGAGAAGGAGGTGCAACCCGATTTCTCGATCCACTCGATGCTGATGTTGGCCGTGGGTACAAGTATTGATGCTTTGGCGGTTGGCGTTTCGTTTGCCTTCTTGCGTGTCGATATATGGAGCGCGGTGGCGATCATCGGTGCGACGACCTTTGCGCTGTCGGTTGCGGGGTTGCGTATCGGCAATATCTTCGGCCTGCGCTTTAAGTCGAAGGCCGAGTTTATGGGTGGTGCGGTGATGATGGTTATGGGCGTGAAGATACTTGTTGAGCATCTGCTTTCGTAGGTGCATTGCGAAAATAATTCAGGCCACCAGCCACTGCTGGTGGTTTTTCGTGCTATGTTCTTATCACTCTGCTTAAGGATAACACCCTCCTTACACAGTAAGTATCCGCTGTAGTACATTAATTGAGATATAAAATGTAGCTAAAT
>CAZWHN010000088.1:0-7399 GCA_964633635.1 uncultured Alistipes sp.
ATCTTCGGCGTTGAGCTCTTCGTATGCGGCGACGAGGTTCTCTTCAGCGAGGTGTCGCCCCGTCCGCACGATACGGGTATGGTGACGATGATTTCGCAGGATCTCTCGGAGTTTGCTCTGCACGCCCGTGCGGTGTTGGGACTGCCCATTCCGTCAATTAACTTCTTCGGCCCCAGTGCATCGAAGGCCGTTGTTGTGGAGGGCGATAGCGACAAGGTTGTCTTCTCTAATCTGGAGGAGGTTTTGGCCGAGCCCAATGTGCAGGTGCGTATCTTCGGTAAGCTCGAGGTTAAGGGGCACCGCCGTATGGGAGTGATTTTAGCTCGTGGTGAGAATGTCGAGGAGGCACTCGCCAAGGCCGAGAAGGCGTATGCTACGCTTAAGGTCGAGGCTCTGCCGAGATAGATTAGCCTATACAATTCCTCAAAAGAAGAGGGTGCTAACCGGAAAGTTAGACACTCTCTTCTTTCTTTGTATATCTACTCCTCAAACTCTTTGAGTGCCGTGATGCGCTGACGAATCTCTACAATTCGCTCTCGCTCGACCATATATCGCCAACCAAAAGCGATGGCCGAAACGATTATCGTCAGAATCATCCACATCCACCACGTCGGAGTCAGTACGGCGTGTCGTGCCAGCGCCTCGATGATAACATATGCAAAGAGCAAGGCAAAGAAACACCCTACAACAATACTTCGGCGAATAAACATCTGCTCAAAGCGGATAATCATCTGCTCCTGCTCGACGATATTGACCTCGAATTGCGCCAAACGACGCAAAATTCGATACATCGGGGCAAAGAGGAATACCTCCATCAAGACAACCGCTCCGATAACAATCCATCCGAACGGATCGTTTTGGATACCCTGCACGAAGAGAATTCCCACCGAGCAGAGAAGAACGATCCAGCCTAAAATTTGATTGAGGCGTATTCGGTTATGATAGGTCGTAACCTTACTCTTCATCATCATCTGTAACTCCTTCTGTCGCAACACCTCCTCGCGCTCCAGACGCTCCGATAGTCTGTCCCACGACTGTTTTAACTGATCAAGATCCATAATTGTAATAGTTTTAAGCGTTAAACATCTCTTTGATTCTATTCTTTGCGCGCATAAGTTTCACTGCCACGTTTGACACGGTGAGGCCCGTCACCTCGGCCATCTCCTCGTAGGAGTAGCCGTCGAGCCAGAGCATAACAAGTGCTCGGTCGATGTGATGTAGCCGGCTTATCACCGAGTGCAGTTCCTCCACCTGCTCCTTGAGCGAGGCATCCTCGTCGGTCGAGAGGTCGAACGAGAGCGAGATGGTTGTCGGCTGCTTGCGACGGATGAAGGAGATGCAGGTGTAGAGCGCTACGCGATAGATCCACGTCGAGCGTTTGCTACGGCCGTCGAACTGATCGAAGTTCTGCCACAAGTTGCACAATACCTCCTGATAGTAGTCCTCGACCATCCCCTGCGGTGCGTACATATAACACACCTTGTAGATGATGCCGCGGTGGGCAAGTACCGCATCGGTGAATTGTTGTTCTTTATTGAGGTTCTTCATTGTTCAGAATCGTTGTTTGCCCTATTAGTCGCAAAACGTGGCGTGAAAATTACACGAAAGAGATTTTTTCGTGAGATGTTCTCGTGCAAAAACAAAAATAGCCGCCATAACTGACGGCTATATTGCGAGTTAGCTGCGCTACCCTACTTTTCCATCTTGCACAGAAAACACTCGATCGTGTTCTCCATCAAGCAGCAGATGGTCATCGGGCCTACGCCACCAGGCACGGGAGTGATGGCCGATGCTTTGGGCTCGATGGCTGCGAAATCCACGTCACCACACAACTTTTTGGTCTCGGGATCGCGGTTTACGCCTACGTCGATCACCACAGCACCCTCTTTGACCATATCGGCCGTGACAAACTTCGGGCGACCGATGGCCACGACCAGGATGTCGGCACGACGGGTAACCTCGGCGAGGTTCTTCGTGCGACTGTGAGCGATGGTGACGGTGGCGTTCTCGTTCAGGAGCAACTTCGATACGGGCAGGCCAACGATGTTGCTACGGCCGATAACCACCACATCCTTACCAGCGATCTCCACGTTGGCACGCTTCAGGAGCTTGATGATTCCCTTCGGTGTGCAGGGCAACGTGCAGGGCTGCTTGAGCCAGAGGTTGGCCACATTCATCGGGTGGAAACCATCGACATCCTTTGCGGCGCTGATGGCTGCGATAACCTTGTCCGAGTCGATGTGCTTGGGCAGTGGCAACTGAACGAGGATGCCGTCAACCTCGTCGTCGTTGTTAAGCTCGTCGATGATTCCGAGCAACTCCTCCTCCGAGATTGTATCCTCCTTTCGGATGGTGGTATTCTTGATACCCACCTCGGCCGAAGCTTTGGCCTTACCCGTAACGTAAGACACACTACCAGGGTCCTCGCCCACGAGGATCACCACCAAGTGGGGCACGCGGCCATACTTTTCGGGAAAAGTAGCAACATTAGCGGCCATCTCCTGCTTGAGCGAGAGAGCCAGCTCTTTACCATTTATAATGTAACTCATAATCTTCTGTTTTAGTATTTGAATGCCTTATCGCCAATGTCGGTGCGGTGGAACAGGTTGTCGCACTTGATCTTAGCTACCTCGGCAGCAGCCTTCTGCTGTGCCTCACGAAGCGTGGGAGCCTCGCACACCACAATCATCACACGACCGCCCGAGGTGACGTAGCCACCATCCTTCAGCGCGGTGCCCATATGATAAATAGAGCCATCCACCTCCTCGGTGCCCTCGATTGCGTAGCCCTTCTCGTACGATCCAGGGTAGCCCTTCGAGGCCAGCACGATGCCGAGCGTGGCCTTGTCGTTCCACTCGATGGTGGGCTGCTTGCCGTCGGCAACGTCGCAGAACACCTGACAGATGTCGCTCACCATACGGGGTAGGATAACCTCCGTCTCGGGGTCGCCAAAGCGGGCGTTGAACTCGATTACCTTGATGCCGTTCTGGGTCTTCATCAGACCACCATACAGCACACCGCAGAACGAGCAACCCTCCTCTACCATAGCCGCCGCCGTGGGGCGCATAATCTTATCCATTGCGTAGGCAAGATCCTCCTCGGTGATGAAGGGCAACTCGGTGTAGGTACCCATACCTCCCGTGTTGGGACCCTTGTCGCCGTCGTAGGCGCGCTTGTGGTCCTGCGCTACGGGCATAGGATAGACATCCTTGCCATTTACAAAGCATAAGAGCGAGAACTCGGGACCCTCGAGGTACTCCTCGATCACGACCTTGCCTCGGCCGAACTTCTCGTCCTGCAACATATCGCGCAATGCAGCCTCGGCCTCCTGCAGAGTCTCGGCGATCACAACACCCTTACCTGCTGCCAGGCCGTCGTACTTCAGTACGGTGGGCAACGAGCCAGCCTTGACATACTCCATAGCGGCATCGAAATCCTCGAAGGTCTCGTATGCTGCCGTCGGGATCGAGTACTTCTTCATCAGATCCTTGGCGAACTGCTTGCTCGTTTCGATACGGGCAGCTGAACGTGTGGGGCCAAAGATGCGCAGACCATCGGCCTTAAAAGCATCGGCGATGCCAGCCTCCAACGCCACCTCGGGACCTACGATCGTCAGCTCTATGTTGTTCTCGATGGCAAAGGCCTTCAGGCGCTCGACCTCGGTCTCCTTGATTGCAACCGTCTCGGCCAATGCTGCGATACCCGCATTACCCGGTGCGCAGAAAATCTTATCTACTTGGGGCGACTTGCTCAAGCGCTCGACGATGGCGTGGCAACGGCCGCCCGATCCTACTACTAATACTTTCATTGGCTTAGTGCTTAAAGTGACGCATACCCGTGCAGAGCATCGAGATGCCGCACTCGTTGGCCTTCTTAACTGAATCCTCGTCACGCACGCTACCACCAGGCTGAACGATAGCCGTCACGCCATACTGCGAAGCGAGCGTCACCGTATCGTCGAAGGGGAAGAAACCATCCGAAGCCAATACCAAGCCCTCGGTGAAGCCAGCCGCCTGAGCCTGCTTGAGCGCGATCTCGGCCGAGCCTACGCGGTTCATCTGGCCAGCACCAACACCTACGGTGTGACCATCCTTAACCACAACGATGGCGTTAGACTTAACGTGCTTAACGATACGCCAGCCGAAGTTAAGATCGGTAACCTGCTCCTCGGTAGGCTTCGCCTCGGTTACACACATCTCGGCCGTTACGGTTGCGGTGGTCTTGTCAAGATCCTGCACCAGCAGGCCGCCATTTACGCTGACATGCTGATTTACAACGCTGTCGTCCTTCGACATATCTACCTGCAACAGACGCAGATTCTTCTTCGACGAGAGAACCTCCAATGCGCCCTCAGAGAACGAAGGAGCCATAATGATCTCCAAGAAGATGGGCTTCATAGCCTCGGCAGCCTCGCGCGTAACCTCGCGGTTTACGGCTACGATACCTCCGAAGATGCTCACCTTGTCGGCCTCGTAAGCCTTGGTCCAAGCGTCAAGCACATCCTCGCCGATAGCAGCACCGCAGGGGTTCATATGCTTCAGACCCACGCAGAAGGGCTCGTCGAACTCGCGTACGATCGAGAGGGCTGCGTTGGCATCCTGAATGTTGTTGTACGAAAGCTCCTTGCCGCCGAGCTGCTTGGCATTGGCCAAAGAGTATGAGCCAGCCTCTGCTGCACCGTAGAACTTAGCCTGCTGGTGAGGGTTCTCGCCGTAGCGCAGGCCCTGTACGAGATCGAACTCGAGGAAGAGCTTCTCATTCAGGCCAGCAGCCTTACGCATATAGGTGGCAATCATCGAGTCGTACTCGGCCGTGTGGGTGTATGCCTTTGCCGAGAGCTGCAAACGAGTCTCCACGGTGGTGTTGCCATTGGCCTTGATCTCGTCGATGATCTGCGCGTAGTCAGCAGGGTCGCACACAACGGTTACGTCCTTGTAGTTCTTCGCAGCCGAGCGCAACATCGAGGGACCGCCGATGTCGATATTCTCGATGGCATCCTCCATCTTCACGTCGGGCTTGGCGATGGTCTGGCGGAAGGGGTAGAGATTGACGCATACCATATCGATGAACTCGATTTGGTTCTCCTTCAACGCTGCGAGGTGGCTCTCGTCGTCACGACGTGCCAACAAACCACCGTGCACCTTAGGGTGCAGGGTCTTGACGCGACCGTCGCAGATCTCGGGGAAACCCGTTACGTCGCTGATGTTGATCACCTCTACGCCGCTATCGCGCAGAAGCTTCATAGTACCGCCTGTGGCGATAATCTCCCAGCCCAAAGAACGAAGCTGCTGTGCAAACTCCACAACGCCCGTCTTATCGCTGACGCTAACTAATGCTCTCATTCTGTTCTATTTTAATATTTTTTTTATCGTTTCAATATACAATTTGTGTTCGATAGCGTGGATCTTGGCCGTCACCTCGTCAATGTCGTTTCCGTCGTACTCAACGGCACGCTGTGCGATGATCGCTCCGCCATCCAACGACTCGTCCACATAGTGGATCGTGGCGCCGAAGATCTTCACTCCATACTCCATAGCCTGCTCGATGGCTCTCGCCCCTTTGAAGGCTGGCAACAGCGAGGGGTGCAGGTTGACGATGCGACCACCGTAAGCGCCGAGCAATGTCGGCCCTGCGATGCGCATATATCCCGCAAGGCAGATTAGCTCCACCCCAGCCTCCTGGCAGCAGCGCACGATCTCGCCCTCGTACTCCTCCTTCGAGGCGTACTCTTTGGCCGAGAATACGAACGAGGGGATACCCATCTGTCGGGCCACCTCGACCACTCGGGCCGTAGGCTTGTCGCAGACAAGGAGCGATACTTCGGCCGAGATCTCCCCTGCTGCGGCTGCTTGTGCGATGGCCTCGAAGTTTGAACCGTAGCCGCTGGCGAAGACCGCTATTTTGTGTTTAGCACTCACCTTATTTGATAGTTACGCCCTCACCCTCTACGATGCGACCGATCACCGAAGCCTTCTCGCCTGCAGCTGAAAGGATCTCGATGGCCTTGCCGGCCTCCGATGAGTCGAGTGCGATGACCATACCTATACCCATATTGAAGATGTTGAACATCTCGCGGTGAGCCACCTTGCCGTACTTCTCGAGGAAGTGGAACACGGGGAGAATATCCCAGCTACCCTCCTCGACCTCGACACCCTGACCCTCGGTGAGGATACGGGGAATATTCTCGTCGAAGCCGCCACCAGTGATGTGGCTGATGCCGTGAACGTCGCACTCGCGGATTACCTCCAGCACCTGCTTAACATAGATGCGTGTGGGGGTCAGAAGCACCTCACCCAAAGGCTTGTCGCCCAGATCGGCGTGCGGGGTGTGGAGATCCAACTCGTTGTCGCTGACGATCTTGCGAACGAGCGAGAAACCGTTTGAGTGAACACCACTTGAGGCTATGCCTACCAATACGTCGCCCACCTTAACCTTCGTGCCGTCGATGAGCTTCGAGCGCTCGACAACGCCACAGGTGAAGCCTGCGATGTCGTACTCGCCACCGCCGTACATACCCGGCATCTCGGCAGTCTCGCCACCGATCAGAGCACAACCTGCCTGACGGCAACCCTCGGCAACCGAAGCTACGATAGCCTCGATCTTGGCGGGCTCGTTGTGACCTACGGCCACATAGTCGAGGAAGAACAGAGGCTCGGCACCCTGTGCCAGAACGTCGTTCACACACATCGCAACAGCGTCGATACCGATGGTGTCGTGCTTGTCCATCTCGAATGCCAACTTGAGCTTGGTGCCCACGCCGTCGGTGCCGCTCACCAGGATAGGCTCCTTGTAACCGAGCGACGCGAGGTCGAACATACCACCAAAAGCACCGATGTTACCCATCACGCCCGGGCGCGAGGTAGATTTAACGTGCGACTTGATGCGGCGCACTACTTCGTATCCGGCTTCGAGGTTCACACCGGCATTTTCATAACTTTTAGCCATACTTATATTATACTTTTAATTTTATTGTTTGCGGAAGTAATTAACGGCATTGGCAAAGATGCTCTGCTGCTTGTTGCCGTGGATATTCTTAAAGAGGTTCTCCTCGTAGCGCTCGGTGTGACCCATCTTACCCAAGATCTGACCGCTCTCGCTAATGATACCCTCGATGCCGAAGCTCGAGCCGTTGGGGTTGTAGGGAGCACACAGCGTAGCCTCACCTGCGGGATCAACATACTGGAACGCCACCTGACCATTGGCAAAGAGCTGCTCGGCCATCTCGTCGCTCACGACAAACTTACCCTCACCGTGACTCACGGCGATAGAGTGCTGCTCGCCCAGCTCGAACGATGAGAGCCAGGGCGAAGCGGTTGTAGCTACGCGAGTCGATACGATCTGCGAGATGTGACGGTTGATATCGTTGCGGAAGAGTGTGGGTGACTCCTTCACAACCTGA
>CAZWHN010000089.1:0-7226 GCA_964633635.1 uncultured Alistipes sp.
AATCAGGAGGAGCCTACCATCTCGCTCCACGCCGATAAGACTGTGGAGTGGGACGAGATTGTGCAGGTGATGAACATAGCAAAGGACAACGGCTATAAACTCATCGCGGCAACACAGCCGTAGTCGCCTCTAAATATTAAGTGCGGCTTTGTAACGGCTGAAAATAGCAGGATTTCAATAATCCAAACAATTAAATTATGAACTATTACGACGAAAAAGACGATCGTCCCAAACTTTACGGAGGTGTCGCTGCCGCGGTCTATGCCGTGGTGGTGGCTGCTGCGTTGCTGCTCACCTATATCCCCATTACCATTGTGGAGATTCCCGAGATGATGGTGATCGAGATCGAGCAGATCGAGCCCGCGCCGCCACGTCCCGTCGTTACGAACGAAGCGCCGCGTCACGAACGCCTATCGTCCACCCGCGAGAACTCGCAGCAGGTGAGCGGTACGGATCAGACCACGCAGACGGTCAATCGTCGCGCCATCTTCCGCAGCAATAGCGACGGTGTGGATGAGCCCGAGGATGTGGGTAATCCCTACGCACGCGAGGGCGAGGAGAATCTGGCCAATGGCGATGGCGGCAGACTCAACCCCATTGGCAACGACCAACTGGACGAGGGACTGCGCGGTCGCGGATTGGTGGGCAATCTGCCCGTGCCCTCCTATCCGGGTAATACGAGCGGTAAGATCGTAATCCGTGTGGCGGTGGATCAGAATGGCCGCGTCACATCGGCTGCCTACGAGCCTAAGGGCTCTACCTCGTCGGATGCGGCACTCATCGCTGCAGCCATCGAGGCGGCCAAGCGTGCCCGCTTTACCGAGAGTCGCAGTTTCGTGCAGGGAGGTACGATAACCTATAACTTCCGTTTGAATTGATAGTTATGAGAAGATTTTTCTACATACTTATGTTGCTTCTGGCCTCGAGCCTTACACTCGGGGCTACGGAGCAGAACCGAGGTCCGCGTATGACCTTCGACGGCTCGTCGCACGACTTTGGCGATGTGCAGCGTCGTGGTGGCGATCTGATCAAGGAGTTTCAGTTTGTGAACGATGGCGACGCCCCGCTAGTGATTAAAAAGATTACCAAGTCGTGTTCGTGTATGACGGTGACCTACTCGCGCAAGCCCGTGATGCCAGGCGAGAAGGCCGTTATCAAGGTCAAATACGAGCCCCACAAGGTCGAGCCCGGTATCTTCCACAAGGTTGTGCAGATCTATTCAAACGAGCAGAATCAACGTGTACGTCTGCTGACGATTCAGGGTAATTCGATCGACCACGATAAGCAGTATCGTTAAACTATTCAGCTTGAAGCAACGTGCCCCGAGGGGCGTTTCAAGCGAGGGTGACGAGTGCCACGGTAGCGTACTCATCCTCTACACAGGTTAAAAAAATAAGGAGCCCCGTTGAGGCTCCTTATTTTTATAATAGGTATATTAGCTTACTTGGTTACGCGCTCCAGCCACTTAACCATTCCGAGCATAACGCCCATCGAGATCAAGCATACTACGAGGAACATCGTCCAAGCCTGCCAAATGGGTACCGAGTTGTAAACCAAGGGACCAATCCAGAGCAGCAGGTTACCCAATGCGGTAGCCGTCAGCCACAATCCCTGACACAGACCCAGCAGGTTCTTGGGAGCAACCTTCGATACGAATGACAGACCCAGCGGCGAGATGAAGAGCTCGGCAACGGTGAGGAAGAAGTAAACTACAACCAGCACCCACCAGCCTGACATCACCTTATCTGCAACGGGCAGAGCCTTGAAGTCGGTAGCCGAAGGGTAACCCATAGCGAACGAGTAGATAGCAAGGAAGAGGAATGCCGTTCCTGCGATACCCATACCGATGGCAATCTTCTTGGGGGTAGAGATCTCCTTACCACGCTTAGCGAGCGAGCCGAAGATGAACATAATGATGGGTGTAAGCACAATCACAAAGAAGGGATTGATAGCCTGCCATACCTCGGGAGCAACGGTGGTGGTGTCAACGAAGTCACGCGCGAAGAACGAGAGTGACGCACCATTCTGGTGGAATGAGAACCAGAAGAAGATAACGATGCCCAACACTGCAAACAGAGCGTAGATGCGCTGCTTGATCTCCTTAGCGGCAGCAGCCTTCTCCTCGGGAGTGTAATCCACAGTCTCGCTCTTCTCCTTCTTACCCGGGGTGGGGAACATACTCTTCGTGCAGAAGAAGATCGTAAGTGAGATGAGCATTGCAGCAACCGATGCGATGAATGAGTAGTGGATACCCGTGTTGAAGATGTCGAGGTAGTTAGAGCAGAATGCGCTGATACTCTCGGCGCCAGATATTTGACCACCCACCTGAGCAGCCAACGTCTGCAAGTTCTGCAACTGCTCGGCAGCCATAGCCTGACCCTTGTCGAGATACTCGTGGCACAGAGCGGGCAGGTTGGCATTGTAAACCAAGTCGTGAGTCTTGAGCCACCAACCACGCAACAGCGGAGCGATGAAGGGGGCTACGAGTCCACCGATGTTGATGAATACATAGAAGATCTGGAAACCAGAGTCGCGCTTGTCCTTAGCCTCCAACAGAGCAGCCTCGCCCTTCTTGGCAGCCTCGGCCTCGAGATCGTCGTACATCTGACCTACGATAGCCTGCAAGTTGCCCTTGAACAGACCGTTACCGAAGGCGATAACGAACAACGCCACGCAAGTGAGCGTCAGCAGCAGGGTGGTGTTACCCTCGGTTGCCATAATGGGCACCGACAGAGCTGCATAACCCACAGCCATCAGGCACAAACCCGACATAATGGTACCCTTGTAGTTGCTGGTGCGGTCGGCGATAAGACCACCTACCAATGCCAAGACGTAGATACCTGCATAGAAGAATGAATAGATCAGCGTTCCGCTCTCCTCGCTCAGTCCAAACTTCGAGCAGAGGAACAGGGTCAGCACCGCATTCATAATATAGTAGCCGAAACGCTCACCCATATTACTCAAAGCGGCAGCCAAAAGACCTTTAGGATGTCCTTTAAACATAAATTCTAATTATTTTAAGTGGTTAATATTGTATTCTGATACAATTTCGGCAAATATAAGCAAAAAAATTGTATATTTGTATATGCATCAATCTTTTTAACGCTATGCAAAACGAAAAAACGCTTCTGCCGATGGTTCAGCGCGACGAGTGGTTGCACCCCGTTGCCGATCTCGTTATGGATCGTCACAACCGATACCTTCAGCGCATCAATGCCATTGAAAATCAGGCTGGCTCGATTGTCGATTATGCCAACGGCTACCGCTATTACGGCTGGCAGTGGGACGATAGTTTGCAGGGGTGGTGGTTCCGCGAGTGGCTGCCCGAGGCCTACGATGTATTCATCTTCGGCGACTTCAACTCGTGGCAGCGCACGCAGCTCCGTTTGGATAAGGGGGCCGATGGCGTATGGTCGATCTTTCTGCCCGAGGCTATGTATGGCCATCTGCTGACTCACGGATCGCTCTACAAGCTCCACGTTCACGGTCGCAACGGCTGGCACGATCGCATCCCCGCCTATGCGCAGCGTGTGGTGCAGGACGACGAGACGAAGAACTACACGGCTCAGTTCTGGAACCCCGATAAGTCGTACGAGTGGCAGCACGATGATTTCGAGGGTGCACAGTCGGAGGATCTACTGATCTACGAGGCGCACGTCGGTATGGCGCAGGAGCAGGCTAAGGTGGGATCGTACGACGAGTTCACCGAACTTATCCTGCCGCGCATTAAGCAGGCGGGCTATAATGCCGTGCAGCTGATGGCCATCGCCGAGCACCCCTATTATGGCTCGTTTGGCTATCACGTCGCCAACTTTTTCGCCCCATCGTCGCGTTTCGGTACGCCCGAGCAGCTCAAGCGACTGATCGACACGGCCCACGGGATGGGTATAGCAGTGATTATGGATCTCGTTCACGCCCACTATGTTAAGAATTGGAACGAGGGCATACGCGACCTTGATGGCTCGGATCACCACTACTCGAAGGCGGGCAATGCGGGCTATCAGCAGTATTGGGACTCAATGGTCTTCGATTACGGCAAGGGTGGCGTGGAGCACTTCCTCTTGTCGAACGTAAAGTATTGGCTCGACGAATACCACTTCGACGGCTTCCGCTTCGATGGCGTCACGTCGATGCTCTACTACCACCGCGGTTATATAGATTTCGACGCGCGCGAAAAATTCTTCGACGAGGGTGTCGATCTCGATGCTGTGACCTACCTCACGCTGGCCAACCGCCTCGTTCACGACTTCCGTCCGCGTGCCGTCACCATTGCCGAGGATGTGAGCGGAATGCCGGGTATGTGTTGTGCGATCGACGACGGAGGTGTCGGCTTCGACTACCGTCTGGGTATGGCTATTCCCGACTTCTGGATCAAGATGCTGAAGGATACCCCCGACGAGGAATGGAATATCTGGGAGATGTGGAGCGTGATGACCAACCGCCTGCCATCGGTTCGCACGGTGGCCTATGCCGAGTCGCACGATCAGGCGTTGGTGGGCGATAAGACCATTGCATTCCGACTGATGGATCGACTGATGTACGACAAGATGGATCGCGCCAGCGAGAGCATCGAGGTGGATCGCGGTATGGCGCTGCACAAGATGATACGTCTGTTTACCATCTCGACGGGAGGTGAGGCATACCTTAATTTTATGGGTAACGAATTCGGTCACCCCGAGTGGATCGACTTCCCGCGTGAGGGCAACGGTTGGTCACACGCCTATGCACGTCGTCAGTGGTCGTTGCGCGACAACGGATTCCTGCGCTACGCCTTCCTGGCCGACTTCGACGAGGCGATGATCAAGCTGATGAGCGAGCATCGTGTTCTGTCGGATGGCTACCCCTACAACCTGCTGATGGACGAGCAGAACAAGACGATGGTCTATTCGCACCGCGATCTTATCTTTGTGCTGAATTGGCACCCTACGGCAGCCATTCCCGATTACGAACTGCCTGTTCACGAGGCTGGTAAGTATGAGGTGGTGCTATCGTCGGATGAGAAGCGATTTGGCGGTCAGGATCGCCAGACGCTGGGCGAGGAGCACTTCTCGTTCAATGTCGAGGGCGAGGATGGCCAGCTATATCCCCGCATCAAGATCTACAACACCTCACGCACAGCCATTGTTCTGCGCAAAGTGGATTAGGAGTGGGAGAGAATTATAAGAAAAGAGGGTGCTAACCAAAAGTTAGACACCCTCTTTTTTGTTCTACTTGAAAGGCGAATCGGGCTCTTTCGACATAACGTAGTAGAAGAGCTTATCGACAATACCTGGCGCAAACTTCTTCACGAAGTGCGTGGCACGTCCCTCGGCCTCCATCAGACACAGACGCTTACGACGTGCAATGCCTCGTGCAACGATGTGCGCCACCTGCTCGGCAGTCATCATCTTGCCCTCCTCGCGGGGAGTCGATCCCTGTTGCGATCCGTCGGCCGTGAGAGCTGAGAAGCGGACGTTCGAGGCGGTAAAGCCCGGGCAAGCAACCATAACGTGCAGACCCTTCTTCAGATTTTCGACGCGGATGGTCTCCAAAAAGCCCGTCATCGCAAACTTAGAAGCCGAGTAGCCCGTGCGTCCTGGCAGGCCGTGAATACCTGCAACCGACGAGATACCCACCAGCGAGCCCTTCGACTTCTGCAGATAGGGTAGTGCAAACTTGGTGCAATAGACCGTGCCCCAGAAGTTCACATCCATAAGTCGATGCAGCACACTCAGATCCAGATCGTCAAACAGTGCACGCATCGAGATGCCTGCGTTACAGATCATTACGTCGATCCCGCCGAAGGTATCGACCGCCGTCGTGATCAGTCGCTCGCAATCCTCCACCTTCGTTACATCGGTCTCGCACCACGCAGCCTTGCCACCCGCAGCTTCGATCTCGCGGCACATCTGTTCGAGCTTGTCGCCCTGACGTGCACCAAGAACAACCTTGGCTCCCATAGCGGCATATTCGCGTGCCATAGCTGCGCCGATACCCGACGAAGCACCGGTGATTACCACCGTTTTACCATTCAATTTATTGCTCATAATTTCAAGTTTTAATCCTCGTTGATCTCTACCTCCATACCGTCGTAACCCAACTCAACACCCTCCCTCAATCGCTCGGGCGAGAGGGCGTGAAGCCCTATCTCGTGTGACATATGCGTGAGGATGGTGCGCTGTGGGCTGATCCTGTCGGCTATGGCCAACGCCTCGCTCACGCAGAAGTGGGAGTGGTGAGGTTCAAATCTTAATGAGTTGATAACCAGTACCTCCACGCCTCGTAGCTTCTCCAATTCACTCTCCTCCACACTCTTGAAGTCGGTCATATAACCTAACGCTCCAATGCGGTAGCCCGTCACCTCGAAACGCTCGGAGTGCTTGCCTCGGATGGGCACGATCTCCACCTCGTTGGCCTGAAATGGCACCGCAGGATCAATCTCGTGCAGATTCATCTCGGGCACGCCGCGATACTTGTTCGTGACGAAGGCGTAGTCGAAATCCTTTCTCACCGATGTGGCCGTGCGAGCCGTGGCGTAGATGTCGATGGGGCGGATGATCGGGAAATCGACAAAGTTGAATGCCCTTACATCGTCCAGTCCGCCCGTGTGATCCTTATGCTCGTGGGTGAGCAGTATGGCGTCGATGGTTCTCACACCCGTGCGGAGCATCTGCTGACGGAAGTCGGGGCCAGCGTCGATCACGATGCGGTACCCCTTGGTCTCCACCATAGCCGAGGTGCGCAGACGCTGATCGCGGCTGTCGCTCGAGCGGCATACCTCGCATCGGCAGCCGATGACGGGCACACCTTGCGATGTCCCTGTGCCTAAGAGTGTGAGTTTCATTGTTATAGCTCTCTATTTTTGTTATTTATTCGGGTTGGTAGCCCGCGTCCTCCATTAGGTTGCCGCTGTTGGCAGCCGCTACAGCCAGCTCGTCGCAGCGGTTGTTCTCGACGTTCGAGGCGTGGCCCTTGACCCATATAAAGCGCACACGATGACGACGATATGCGCGAAGGAATCGCATCCATAGGTCGGGGTTTTTCTTTCCCGAAAAGCCCTTGCGCTCCCAGCCGAACACCCAACGCTGATTCACCGCATCGACCACATACTTCGAGTCGGAGTAGATCGTCACATCGTTGCCCTCCCACTTCAGCGCCTCGAGTGCCACGCAGACGGCCATCAACTCCATACGGTTGTTGGTCGTCAGGCGAAAGCCTGCCGAGAGCTCCTTGCGGTGAGGCCCCGA
>CAZWHN010000090.1:0-7223 GCA_964633635.1 uncultured Alistipes sp.
CTACCTGCGTCGTCTTCTGCAGGCTATGCGCATCCCCGTCTATGAGATCGAGGGCTACGAGGCCGACGACGTGATCGGCACGTTGGCCCACCGTGCCTCGGCCGAGGGCTACGAGGTCTATATGGTCACCCCCGACAAGGATTACGGCCAGCTGGTCGGCCCACACCGCTACATCTACAAGCAGAAGGGCGACGGCGTGGAGATCATCGGTCAGGAGGAGATCTGCGCCAAGTACGGCATTGCGGACCCCGTTCACGTCCGCGATATTTTGGCCATCTGGGGCGATGCGTCGGACAACATCCCCGGCGTGCCAGGCATCGGCGAGAAGGGCGCTTGCAAGTTGGTGGGCGAGTGGGGCGAGGTGGAGAATATCCTCGCCAATGTGCAGAGTATCAAGGGCAAGCAGGGCGAGAAGGTGGCCACTTGGAGCGAGCAGATGTTGCTCTCGAAGCGGCTCGCCACCATCTGCACCGATGTGCCCGTCGAGTTCCGTGCTGACGATCTGGAGATCTGCCCGCCCAACCTCGACGAGCTGCGTGCGCTGTATGCCGAGCTGGACTTCACATCGTTCCTGCGCGATATACACAACCTCGCTCCCGCCGAGGACCCGAACATCCCGCAGCAGGCTCCGCAGCGTCAGTTGACTGAACTCTCGCAAGCCCGCTCGGCCGCCAAGAAACGTGCCGCAATGGAGGGTCAGGGCGACCTCTTCGCAATGGCTACGCCAGCCCCCGCAACTGAGGCTGCGCCCGCGCCCGAACCAACACCCGAGGCCGTGCCCGAAACAGCGCCCGAAGCCGCATCCAATCCCACGGAGGAAGAGCCCTCGGAGACTCTGCATACGGCAGCCGACACACCACATAACTACCACCTCATCACCGAGTTACACGACCTCGAGCAGCTCATCAGCGAGCTTATGCAGCACGACGAGGTCTGCTTCGACACCGAGACCACGGGCTTCGACCTGAGGCAAGATCGCATCGTCGGAATGTCGTTCGCCGTACGCCCGCACGAGGCGTGGTACGTCGCCTTCACGCCCGAGAATACGGAGCATTTCCGTGAGGCGGTGCGCCCCCTGTTCGAGTGCGAGCGGATCGTGAAGATCGCCCAGAATATCAAGTTCGATATGATGGTGCTGGCCTACCTCGGCATTGAGGTGCGTGGCCGCAAGATCGACACGATGATCGTCCACTACCTCTTGGACCCCGAGTCGCGCCACAATATGAACTACCTGTCGGAGAGATACTTACGCTACACTCCCATCGCCATCGAGAGCCTCATAGGCCGTGGCTCGCGCCAGCTCACGATGGATCAGGTGAATGTCGAGCTGGTCAAGGAGTATGCCGCCGAGGATGCCGACATCACCCTTCAGCTCAAGGCTGCGCTCTGGCCCGAGCTTGTCGAGCAGGGGTTTGAGGAGCTCTATGAGCGGGTCGAGGAGCCGATGATCGAGGTGCTGGCGGCAATGGAGATGGCGGGTGTGAAGATTGATTCTCAGCAACTTGCCGACTACGCCGTTGAACTCAACGAGGAGCTTGCGAAGCTCGAGGAGGAGATCCGCACCTTAGCCGACGAGCCCACGCTCAACATCAACTCGGCACGTCAGTTGGGCGAGGTGCTCTTCGCCAAGCTGCGCCTCACGGACAAGCCCAAGATGACCAAGACGCGCCAGTTCTCGACCGACGAGGAGTACCTCCAGACCTTTGCGGGTAAGCACCGCATCGTCGATTTGGTGCTGCGCTACCGTGGCGTGAAGAAGCTCATCTCGACCTACGTCGAGGCGTTGCCGCAGCTGGTCAATCCCCGCTCGGGACGCATACACACGTCGTTCAATCAAGCAGTTACGGCCACGGGCCGATTGTCATCGACCAACCCCAACCTGCAAAACATACCCGTGCGCGACCAGATGGGCCGCCGCATCCGCGAGGCCTTCATCCCCTCCAACGAGGAGCACCTGCTGCTCTCGGCCGATTATAGTCAGGTCGAGCTGCGACTGATGGCGCACCTGAGTGGCGATGAGTCGCTGATCGAGGCCTTCCGTCAGGGCGAGGACATCCACTCGGCCACCGCCGCCAAACTCTTCCACAAGTCGATCGACGAGGTCACCTCGGAGGAGCGTCGCCGTGCCAAGACGGCCAACTTCGGCATCATCTACGGCATCTCGGCCTTCGGACTCTCGCAGCGGCTGGACATCCCCCGCAAGGAGGCTAAGGAGCTGATCGAGGGCTACTTCGCCACCTATCCCAAGGTGAAGGAGTATATGGAACGTGTGGTCGCCGAGGCTCGCCAGCAGGGCTACGTCACCACCGTCTTCGGTCGCCGTCGCTACCTGCGCGACATCACCTCACGCAACGCCGTGGCACGCGGTGTGGCCGAGCGCAACGCCATCAATGCCCCGATTCAGGGCAGCGCCGCCGACATTATGAAGTTGGCGATGGTGGAGATCCTCCGCCGCTTCCGCGAGGAGGGCATCCGCTCGCAGATGATCCTTCAGGTGCATGACGAGGTTGTGGTCGATATGCTCCGCTCGGAGCGCGAGGCCGTGATCCGCATCGTGCGTGAGGCTATGGAGGGCGTCGCCCAGCTCAGCGTGCCGCTGATCTCCGAAGCCGGCACGGGCCACAACTGGCTCGAAGCGCATTAGACTGTGGCGTAGGCAAGGGTAATATAAAAACGTCATTCCCCGACTTGCGTAGCAAGGCGATGGCAATCCTCCACTGATTACGACACAAGTCAGTATCAGCAAGGTCGTTTCAACAAAGGTAGATTCCAATCATTTCCGCAGGGATGCTCAGCCTGTATCAGGTAGTGACCACCGTGCGAAAATGTGGAATGACGTATTTATGATTTTTCTTCAGCGACTCGGTTGCGTAAATGTGGAATGACATAATCAAATAAAAAAGGTGCCAACTCGATGTTTGGCACCTTTTTTTGCATATATATATTCCTACTCCACAGCTTGCAGGACTGCTTGCAGTTCGCCGTTGGAGAGCAGGAGCAGCATATTGCCGTCCACCTCGATGTGGGTGGTGCGCTCCAGCAGAGCCGTAAACTCGGTCTCGAGCGACTGCTCGGGGCACATCATACGGGTCGAGGCCAGGCCATCGACCGCGAATCCTCCCGTGGGCGTTGTTCGATAGCCGCCGTTGATCTGGTTGCAGGCGCCACGTCCCGATAGGCGGCCTGCGTCGAAGGTGAAGGTGAACTCACCCTTCTCGAACGAGTAGTCGCGTCCCATCATTCGCACCACCTGCCACACGGTACCCTCCACGGGCAGGTTATTAGCCCCCTTGCGGCAGGCGCAGCAGCTCGCCAACATCAGCAGCGAGAGAGCCGTCGCGGTTATTCCAACGAGTGTTTTCATTCCTTTTTCTTGGTTTATAATTTTCTTTCACTTCACTTTTCTCGCTCCTTCTCTCTCACTCCTTCTCTTTTTCTCTCTCCTTGAGAGGTCTGCGGCATCAGCAGGCTGAACCACTTTTATTTTCTCTCCTTTTCTTTTCTCTACTCTCCTCTTCTCACCTCTTCTCACCTCCCCCCCCAGCAATATTCGTGCTGAGGATTAGATGATGCCAAGATTCTTGACGAAGATGTAGATGATTAGCAGCGGGGTGATGTATCGCAGTGTGAAGTACAGCAGCGGGAATGCGCGGCCACGCAGCTCGCCGTAGTTGGTCATCTCGCCACGCAGGAAGTCGCGCTTCATCTTCCACGCCACGAAGATACAGGTGAACAGGCCACCCAGTGGCATCAGGATGTTAGCCGTGGTGTAGTCGAAGATGTCGAAGAACGAGATGCCCTTCAGATCCAGCAGGTCGATATCGAACACCCACAGCAGCGACAGCATACAGAGCGCCAACGAGATGCCCGAAGTGATGCGTGTTGCGGTCTTGCGCGAGAGGTTGTACTCCTCGAGGAAGTAGGCCGTCAGCACCTCGTGGAACGAGATCGTCGAGGTGAGCGACGCCATCATAAGCAGCAGGAAGAATACCGCCGACCAGAGTGCCGCCAGTGGCATATCGGTGAAGATCTCGGGCAGCGTGACGAAGATCAGTGCAGGACCCTCGGTAGGTGCCAAACCTGCGCTAAACACCGCGGGGAAGATCACCAAACCAGCCAGCACAGCCACAAGCAGCGTCAGCAGAGCCACGCTGAACGAGGTGCCAGTGAGGTTGTTATCTTTCTTGAAATAAGATGCATAGGTCACCATACAGCCCATACCCACCGACAACGAGAAGAATGCCTGACCGATGGCCATAAAGATGGTCTTGGCTGAGAATGCCTCCTTGAAATCGGGCTCGAGGAAGAAGCGGTAGCCCTCGGCAGCACCCGGCATAAAGGCTACGCGGATGGCCATAATGACGAGGATGATAAAGAGCGCGGGCATCATCACCTTCGACGCCTTCTCGATGCCCTTCTCCACGCCACGGATGATGATCAGGTGGGTGAGCAGGATGAAAAGGAAGGTGTAGAAGGGCTCACGCCACGAGGCCTGGAAGGCCGCAAACTGATCCGAGAAGCTCTCATTTGACGTGTAGAGCGACCCGAACGAATTGACCATATACTCGAGCGACCAGCCCGCCACGATGTAGTAGTAACCCGAGATGAACATCGCGCCTAACACACCGCAGTAGCCGAGCCAACGCCACGGCTTCGAAAGTGAGCGGTAGCCCCCCACGGCGTTCATCTTGGTCTTGCGACCCACGGCGAACTCGCCGAGCATAACGGGAATACCCACCACAAATACACAAAGCAGATAGACGAGCAGGAAAGCGGCACCGCCGTGCTCGCCCGCCATATAGGGAAATCTCCAAATGCTGCCCAAACCGATTGCGCTACCGGCAGCGACCAAAATAGCGCTCAACTTGCCTCCGAACGAGGCTCTTGTTTCGTTACTCATAACCAGAATTTTACCTAATAGATTGCAAATATAACGAAAAATCGCAAAAGATGTACTTTTTGGGTGTTTTTCCGCAGGGGAGGATTCCCATCGTCGCTACACTTCGTTCCGCACCGGGGAATGACGTACTTGTATTACTTTTACATTACGACTTTGCCTCCCCTACACAAAGGTAGATTAATCCTCCTACACCCGAAGGGTGGGCATTAATTTCTTGAATTGTATTACAAATTGTAATCGAAAGTAGAAAAAATAGCACAAATCTTTGCGTGTTTTAATCTTATTTAGTAATTTTGTTCTACTATGGCTCGCTGTGGGGCGTTTTGTGGCGCTGCGGGCCGCGGGTCGTCAAACAGAAAAAATTATAACTATAAAATAGAAAAACTATGTACGGAAAGATCAAAGAACATCTCCAGCAGGAGTTGGCCGACATCAAGGCTGCGGGTCTGTACAAGACCGAGCGCATTATCGAATCACCCCAACGTGCCGAGATCGACGTGGCGGGCAAGAAGGTGCTCAACTTCTGCGCCAACAACTACCTCGGTCTGTCGGACAACCAGCGTCTGATCGACGCCGCCAAGAAGGCTATGGACGAGCGTGGCTTCGGTATGTCGTCGGTGCGTTTCATCTGCGGCTGTCAGGATATGCACAAGGAGTTGGAGCGTGCCATTGCCGACTACTTCGGAACGGAGGACACCATCCTCTACGCCGCCTGCTTCGATGCCAATGGTGGTGTGTTCGAGCCTCTTTTGACCGAGCAGGATGCCATCATCTCGGATGCCCTGAACCACGCCTCTATCATCGACGGTGTGCGTCTGTGCAAGGCTGTGCGCTACCGCTACGCCAATGCCGATATGGAGGAGTTGGAGGATTGTCTGAAGCGTGCGCAGGCACAGCGTTTCCGTATCATCGTTACGGACGGTGTATTCTCGATGGACGGCAATGCTGCTCCGCTGGATAAGATCTGCGCCTTAGCTGAAAAGTACGACGCGCTGGTGATGGTCGATGAGTGCCACTCGGCAGGTGTGCTGGGTGCCACGGGTCGCGGTATTACGGAGCTCTATAACCTTCGTGGCGAGGTGGATATACTCACCGGTACACTCGGCAAGGCCTTCGGCGGTGCTGTGGGTGGTTTCACCACGGGCCGCAAGGAGATCATCGATATGCTGCGTCAGCGTTCGCGTCCCTACCTCTTCTCTAACTCGCTGCCCCCCGCAGTTGTGGGTGCTGGTATCGAGATGTTTAAGATGTTGGAGGAGTCGAACGAGCTGCACGACCGTCTGGCATCGAATGTCGAGCACTTCCGCGCCAAGATGGTTGCCGCAGGCTTCGACATCAAGCCCACGCAGTCGGCCATCTGCGCCGTTATGCTCTACGACGCCAAGCTCTCGCAGGACTTCGCCGCCAAGTTGCAGGAGGAGGGTGTATTCGTGACGGGATTCTACTACCCCGTAGTGCCCAAGGGTCAGGCCCGCATCCGTGTGCAGGTGTCGGCAGGCCACACCACCGAGCAGCTGGATCGTTGCGTCGAGGCATTTGTTAAGATCGGTAAGGAGTTGGGAGTGTTAAAATAAGAGATTCCTATGGCAAAGACTACGTTAGACGCGACAGATAAGAAGATTCTGCGATTTCTGATCAAGAACGCCCGCACGCCCTTCCTCGAGATTGCCCGCGAGTGCGGCATCTCGGGCGCTGCCATCCACCAACGCATCCGCAAGTTAGAGGATATGGGCATCATTCAGGGCAGCCGTCTGGTTGTGGCACCCAAGTCGTTGGGCTTCGATGTGTGCGCCTTCATCTCGATCCGCGTGAGCGATATCACCCGCCAGCAGGACACGGTGGAGCAGCTCAAGCACATCCCTGAGATTGTTGAGTGTCATTACATTACTGGCTCGTATAACCTGATGGTGAAGCTCTACTGCATCGACAACGAGCACCTGATGCGCACCATCTTCGACAAGATCCTGCACGTCCAGGGCGTCTCGAGCACGCAGACCTATATGTCGCTCAACGAGTCGTTCCAGCGCGAGATCTTCGTCGATTGTTTGGATTATTAATTAAGTGGAGGATTATCAGCATACACAACATTCCACCACCAACTCGATTGCTGAAATGACGTGTTGTCTATGTGATTTTAATCCTTTGATCTGAATTAAAAAAAGAGCCTGTCTAACTGAAGACAGGCTTTTTTTCTATTACACCGCTCGTTACTCCTTGATGCGGGTCCAGTAGAGCGTCACGCCGACACCCATAATCGTGCCACGGAGCTTGAGCTTGTCGGCAGTCTCGAACTCGGCCGTGGCGTTCACCTTGATACCCTTGG
>CAZWHN010000091.1:0-7179 GCA_964633635.1 uncultured Alistipes sp.
TTGCCGAGGTTGCCGAGTTCTTCTCGTTCGGTACCAACGACCTGACGCAGATGACGCTGGGCTTCTCGCGTGACGATATTGCCAAGTTCCTGCCCACATATCTCGACAAGGGCATCTTGAAGAACGATCCCTTCCAGATCCTGGATCGCAACGGCGTAGGCCAGCTCATCCGCGAGGCCGTTATGAAGGGCCGTGGCACCCGTCTGGATCTGAAGTGCGGTATCTGTGGCGAGCACGGTGGCGAGCCCTCGTCGGTTGAGTTCTGCCACTATGCAGGCCTGAACTACGTCAGCTGTTCGCCCTTCCGCGTGCCCATCGCACGTCTGGCAGCAGCTCACGCAGCATTGACGCAGAAGTAGATTCTTTTAGTAGATACTAAGTTGTGAGGTGTTCGGCCATTGGCTGGACACCTCATTTTTTTGCTCCACGATTGCACAAAATGACGGAGAAAGTGTTATATTTGCCGAATATAGTGAAATATCACAATTTTGGTTAGGTTATGAGTAATATTGCACAATTCCTTGCGGCTGAGCACCCTACGGCATTCTCGTTCGAGGTGCTGCCGCCCATCCGTGGCAAGAGCATCGATCAGGTCTTCCGTTCGATCGACCGCCTGATGCCCTTCAATCCCGCGTATATCAACATCACAACCCACCGTTCGGAGGTGGTATATCGTGAAGTGTCGGAGGGTGTGTTCCAGCGCACCTTCGAGCGTCGTCGTCCGGGCACTGTGGCCATCGCTGCCGCATTGAAGGGTCGCTATGGCGTACCCGCCGTGCCGCATATCATCTGCAGCGGTTTTTCGAAGGCCGAGATCGAGAACGAACTCATCGACCTCTCGTACCTCGGCATTACAAATCTTTTGCTGCTGCGTGGCGATCGTGCCAAAGGCGAGAATCGCTTTGTCCCCGAGACGGATGGCCACTCGCACGCCGTGGAGCTCTGCCAGCAGGTCGAGGATTTCAACCGTGGTGTGATGCTCGATGGCGAGGAGCACGAGCCGCTCAACCGCTTCTCGTATGGTGTGGCGGGCTACCCCGAGAAGCACGAGGAGGCGATGAATCTCGATATCGACATCGAGTACCTCAAGGCTAAGATCGACGCTGGTGCGCAGTACGTCGTGACGCAGATGTTCTTCGACAACAGCAAATATTTCTCGTTTGTCGAGCGTTGTCGCGAGGCGGGCATCGAGGTGCCCATCATCCCGGGTATTAAGCCCCTCACCTCGCTCACGCAGCAGGCTCTGCTACCCAAGACCTTCCACATCGACCTGCCGATGGAGCTGGCGACGGAGTTGCGTCGCTGCCACTCGAACGACGATGTGAAGGCTCTCGGAGTGGAGTGGGCGGTGCAGCAGGCGCGCGAGCTGAAGGCTGCCGCCGTGCCGAGCATACACTTCTACTCGATGAACGCTGCGGCGAGTGTCGAGGCCATCGCCCGAGCTGTCTATTAATCTAAAAAACGAATTTATGGTAAACACCATCAAGGATATTCTCCGTCGCCGCGTTATGGTGCTGGACGGTGCTATGGGCACTATGATCCAGCGCTATGGGCTCACCGAGTCCGACTTCCGTGGCGAGGAGTTCTCGTCACACGGGGTGCGTCTGGAGGGTAATAACGACCTTCTCTCTATCACTCGTCCCGACATTATTGCCGCCATCCATCGAGCCTATCTCGAGGCGGGTGCCGACATCATCGAGACCTGCACCTTCAACGCCCAGCGTATCTCGCAGGCCGAGTATCAGATGCAGCGAGAGGTGCGCCGCATCAACCTTGCCGCAGCTGCGTTGGCCCGTTCGGAGGCCGATCGTCAGACGGCTCTCACGCCCGATCGTCCCCGCTTCGTGGCGGGATCGGTTGGCCCGACGGGACGTACAGCGTCGCTCTCGCCCGATGTGGATGACCCCGCTTACCGTGCTGTCGATTTCGATGCTCTTTATGAAGCCTACACTGAGCAGATCGAGGCTTTAGTCGAGGGTGGGGTGGATATGCTGCTCTTCGAGACGGCGTTCGATACGCTCAACGTCAAGGCCGCTCTGTCGGCTGCCGAGGCGGTCTTTCAGCGGGTGGGACGTCGCCTGCCGATGATGCTCTCGGTGACGATTGCCGATGCTGCGGGACGTATGCTCGCAGGACAGACCGTTGAGGCTCTGCTCGCATCGGTGGCTCACGTCGAATTGTTGTCGGTAGGTCTTAACTGCTCGTTTGGTGCGGAGGAGATGTTGCCCGTTCTGAAGCAACTCTCGTCGGCGGATTGCTACGTCAGCGCCTATCCCAACGCTGGTATGCCCGACGCTATGGGGCAGTACGACCAATCGCCCGAAGTGATGGCTCGTGCCGTGGGGCGTATGATCGATCAGGGTTTGGTTAATATCGTGGGTGGCTGCTGTGGCACCACGCCCGACCATATACGCGCCATTACACAGGTGGCCGAGCGTGCAACCTCGCCGCGTCAGCCCTCGACCGAATCTCGTGCGTGGCTCAGCGGCTTGGATGGATTCTCATCCGAGGGAGTCTTTATCAACGTCGGCGAGCGATGCAACGTGGCGGGTAGCCGCAAGTTCCTGCGTCTGATTAGCGAGAAGTCTTACGACGAGGCGCTTGCCATAGCTCGATCGCAGGTGCGCGACGGAGCTATGATGCTCGACATCAATATGGACGACGCGATGATCGACGCCCGTTCGGAGATGGTGCACTTTGTCAATCTTATGGCCTCCGATCCCGAGGTGGCACGTCTGCCGTGGATGGTCGATTCGTCACGCTTCGAGGTTGTCGAGGCGGCGTTGAAGGCGATTCAGGGCAAGGCCATCGTCAATTCGCTCTCGCTCAAGGAGGGCGAGGCCATCTTCCTCGAGCGTGCCCGTCGTGTGCGCGAGTTGGGTGCGGCGCTCATCGTGATGGCATTCGACGAGCAGGGACAGGCCACTACGTTCGAGCGCAGGATCGAGATCTGCAGCAGAGCCTACCATCTGCTGATCGACAAGGCGGGCTTTGCGCCACGCGACATCATATTCGACCCCAACGTGCTGACCGTCGCTACGGGTATGCGCGAGCACGATGCCTATGCGTTGGACTTCATCCGTGCCACACGTTGGATCCACGACAATCTGCCCGGGGCGCGGGTGAGTGGAGGCGTGAGCAACCTCTCGTTCGCATTCCGAGGTAACAATTATTTGCGTGAGGCTATGCACGCTGTCTTCCTCTATCACGCCATTGCTGCGGGGTTGGATATGGCCATCGTGAACCCTTCGTCGAAGGTGATGTACGAGGATATTCCTCTATCTATGCGCGAGGCGTTGGAGGATGTGATCCTCTGCCGCAGGGAGGATGCCACCGAGCGATTGGTGGCTGTGGCCGAGCAGTTTAAGGCGCAGCAGCAGGAGCCTGTGGTGGCGGTGGATCGTCGCTCGGTGTCGCTTGAGGAGCGTCTGGCGGTGGCTCTGCAGCGAGGCGACGAGGAGTTCTTGCAGCAGGATTTGGAGGAGGCACTGGCCGAGTATCCCTCGCCTGCAGCCATCATCGAGGGCCCGCTGATGCGGGGTATGACCGAGGTGGGACGACTCTTCGGTGAGGGCAAGATGTTCCTGCCGCAGGTGGTCAAGACGGCCCGCACGATGAAGCGTGCGGTGGAGATTCTGCGTCCCCACATCGAGAGCCAAAAAGTGGGAGCGTCGGCCCGTAGTGGCCGTTATCTGCTGGCTACGGTCAAGGGTGACGTGCACGACATCGGTAAGAACATAGCGGCAGTAGTGTTGTCGTGTAATAACTTTGAAGTCATCGACTTGGGTGTGATGGTGCCTGCCGAGCAGATCGTGCGCGCGGCCATCGAGCAACGGGTCGATTATATAGGTCTTAGTGGACTTATCACCCCCTCACTTGAGGAGATGTGCCGTGTGGCAAGCGAGCTCAAGGCCGCAGGTGTCGATGTGCCACTCTTTGTGGGAGGTGCAACCACCTCGGCTCTGCATACCGCTGTGAAGATAGCTCCGCTATACGACGGCCCCGTCTTCCACGTCAAGGATGCGGCGCAGAACCCCATCCTTGCCGTTAAGTTGGGCGGCAGCGAACGCGAGCAGTTGATTGCCGATTTGCGTGCGGAGCAGCAGCATTTGCGTCAGAGTGTGGAGGCGGCTCCCGCATCGAAGCCAACTGCCGAGAATCGCCTTCGGGTGGATTGGTCGCAGGAGAGCATTGTCCGTCCGTCGTATCTCGGTGTGCACACCGTCGAGGCGATCTCGATCGAGGAGGTGCGACCCTACATCAATTGGATTCACTTCTACAACCTCTGGGGTGTTGCCGCCTCGTCGCCCGAGGCCGAGCGCATCCGCTTGGAGGCCGAGCAGTTGCTCGACCGTATTGCCGAGCGTCACTCGCTGCGAGCCCGTGTGGGATTCTTCGCGGCACGGGGCGAGGAGAATGCCATCCTTTTGACCCACACTGCGGGATGCAGTTGCTGTGGCGGTGGCGAGAGCATAACCCGCATACCCACACCTCGTCAAACCGAGGTGGGTGCGGATGGTGTGGCGTTGTCGTTGTCGGACTTCGTAGCGCCCGAGGGCGACTACGTCGGAGCCTTTGCCATTACCGTCTCGGAGTCCTTCGTGGACGAGCTTGATGGGTTGAAGGCCGCGGGCGAGCAGTACGACTCGCTGCTGATGCAGAGCGTGGGTGATCGTCTGGCGGAGGCTGCCAGCGAGTGGATGCACCATCGGGTGCGACTCGTGGAGTGGGGCTATGCGCCCGATGAGGAGCTCTCCATCAAGGAGATGTTTCAGGCTCGCTACCAAGGCATACGCCCTGCGGTGGGTTATCCGTCGTTGCCCGATCAGCGAACCATCTTCCCGCTTGCCGAGCTGCTCGATGTGAAGCGTATAGGTATACGCCTGACGGAGAACGGAGCGATGTCGCCATCGTCGTCGGTGTGCGGATTGTACTTGGCGTCGCGCCACGCACGATATTTCACGATTAAGTAAAAATACATACTTGTGGCTCAATAAATTTTTCTATATTTGTGGAGTGGATAAGCAAACACCTTTCCTAACGAATTACTGCTATGAACGAGATTATTGACCTTATAAATAAAATGTCGCCCTACCTGCTACTGGGTTTTCTGCTGGCGGGTGTGATGCACGCATTTGTACCGAGCCGATTGTATCGCCGCTATTTGGGTGGCTCGTCGTTTCGCTCGGTGGCCAATGCTGCGTTGCTCGGAGTGCCTCTGCCGCTCTGTTCGTGCGGTGTGATCCCAACGGCTATGTCGTTGCGTCGTGAGGGCGCATCGAAGGGGGCTGCCGTCTCGTTCCTGATCGCCACGCCGCAGACGGGTGTCGATTCGATCTTCGCAACCTACTCGCTGATGGGCCTACCCTTTGCGTTGTTGCGCCCCGTGGCGGCCTTTGTGACAGCGCTCTTTGGTGGACAGATGGTAAATATGTTCGATAACAAGGATGTAGCCGTGGCCGAAGTTGCCCCGACGGAGTCTGCTCCGAAGCGTACTCTTTGGGAGAAGGTGGTGGCGATGTTGCGCTACGCCTTTGTCGATATGATGCAGGATATAGGCCGCTGGTTGGTGGTGGGACTCGTCGTGGCAGGACTCATCACGGTCTTTGTGCCCGATTCGTTCTTCGCCTTGTTTGCCGATAATTCGCTGCTGAGTATGGTCGTCGTGCTGCTCTTTGCTATGCCGATGTATCTCTGCGCTACGGGCTCGATACCCATTGCTGTGGCGCTGATGATGAAGGGCCTCTCGCCCGGTACGGCGTTGGTACTGCTGATGGCGGGACCTGCCGTCAATGCCGCCTCGATGTTGGTGGTGGGTAAGGTGCTCGGTCGTCGCACGCTGATGTTGTATCTGCTCTCGATCGTGGGCGGAGCTATGGGCTTCGGCTTGGCGGTCGATCATCTGATGCCGCGCGAGTGGTTTCTCTCGCCTTTGGCCTCGATGAGTGCCAATGGTCCCCACTCGATGTCGTGGTTTAATGTGGCTTGCTCGGTGGTGCTGGCCTTGCTTTTGGTCAATGCGCTGGTGCGTCGCTTTGTGGCAAAGCCCGAGGATGGATGCAGTGGCGATGGAGAGTGCAGTTGCCAGCAGGCGGAGCTTGCGGTGAGCGAACACATATATTATATCGACGGTCTGCGTTGCAACCACTGCCGTGCCAACTCCGAGAAGGCTATCGTCTCGATTGAGGGCGTTGAGCGTGCCGAGGTCGATCTTGCGACGGGACGTGCCGTTGTGGTGGGTAGCGCCGGTCGCCGCGAGGTGCAGGCTGCCGTGGAGGCTTTGGGCTTCAAACTGCGCGAGGAGAACTAACCAAAAATCTAATAGACTATGAGAAAGAATCTTAAACTTATGTTGTGCGCATTGGCACTCTTTTGTTTTGCGAGTACGCAGGCTCAGCCGCAGGGTGGTGAGAGCTACCTTTTGATCAACGCTATGCTCAAGGCGAATATGGGCAAGCTCGTCGAGTATAAGGCCAATCTGGAACAGTGCCGTCAGGGTACGCTCAAGGAGGATGGTAACATCGCCTACGAATACTACCAGCATTGCACCGATCCCTCGCAGATTCTTCTGTTCGAGAAGTGGAAGAGCGCCGAGGACCTCACAAAACATATGCAGTTGCCCCACTTCGTGGCTATGCAGAACACAAGCAGAGAGCAGAGCCTTGCCGATGCCGATTTCAACGGAGGAATGGTTCGTACTGAGGTCGATGGCCAGAAGAAGGGCGATCGCCTGTTGCTCAATATCATCCGCAAGGTGAAGCCCGAGCACGTATCGACGTTCCGCGACTCGTTCCTCAAGTGCCGTGTGGAGACGCTCAAGGAGGAGGGCTGCGAGGCTTACGAGCTCTATCAGTCACCCACCGATCCCACGATCTTCTTCATCTACGAGATTTGGAAGAGTGAGGCTGCTCACCAGTTCCACTCATCGACTCCCCACCTGAAGGCCCACTCGGCCGAAACGCGTGGCGTGGGCGACACGGAGTTTAGAGGTGAGTTCATCCGCGCACTGATCGAGTAAAACATTTCTTTGAAAAGATAGACTACTCAACCCCTCGAGGTTGGGTGGTTTTTTTTGAGGATTGGCGGTCGGAGGTAAATAAACTTGTGGAAATATTTTGTTTTCAAGAAAAAAGTTGTACCTTTGCACCGCTAAATAGCACAACAACATTTAATTAATTC
>CAZWHN010000092.1:0-7086 GCA_964633635.1 uncultured Alistipes sp.
AACGCCCGATTGTCTTCTTCGATTTAGAGACAACGGGCGTTGATACAGTGAAGGATCGCATCGTCGAGATCTCTATCGTCAAGGTTATGCCCGATGGCGACAAGGTGGTGCGTACGCGTCGCATCAACCCCCAGATGCATATCCCCGAGCAGGCTACGGCCATCCACGGCATCACGGACGAGGATGTGAAGGATGAGCCCACATTTGCGCAGATCGCCAAGTCGTTGGCGCAGTTCATCGAGGGGTGCGACTTCGGAGGCTTCAACTCCAACCGCTTCGACCTGCCGATGTTGGTCGAGGAGTTTCTGCGTGCCAATGTCGATGTCGATTTCAAGCGCAGCAAATTCATCGACGTGCAGACCATCTTTCACCGTATGGAGCAACGCACGTTGGTGGCGGCCTATAAGTTCTATTGCGGCAAGGATCTGGAGGATGCCCACTCGGCTGAGGCCGATACACTGGCAACCTACGAGGTGCTGAAGGCGCAGTTAGACCGCTATCCCGAACTGCAGAACGATGTGGCGGCGCTGGCCGAGTTCTCGTCGCACGGCGAGACGGTGGACTACGCTGGCCGCATTGTATATAACGACAAGGGTGTGGAGGTCTTCTCGTTCGGCAAGCATCGTGGCCGTTCGGTGAGCGAGGTCTTTCGCGAGGAGCCAAGCTACTATGCGTGGATGATGAATGGCGACTTCCCGCTCTACACCAAAAAGGTTATCACCGAGATCCGCTTCCGCGATCGTGAAAACTAATTAATACGATTGATGAAACTACTTAAGATTATATTTTCGCTTACGTTGGCCATCTCGATGGCTGTGGGTGTGGTTTACGCCTTGCAGCCTGTCGAGAAGTCGCCAGTCATTGTCTTTATCAACGGCAAGAAGTTCTACGTTCACACCGTCAAGTCGGGCGATACGATCTACTCGATTGCCAAGACTTACGAGGTGGCCGAGACCGACATCACGTCGAACAACCCCACGTCGGCCGATGGTCTGAAGATCGACCAGACGCTCAAGATCCCCGTACCCGAGTCAGCACAGAACGCTCGCGCGGAGAAGCGTCGTAAGAAGGATTTTCTTTCGCACAAGGTTCGAGCAGGGCAGACGCTGTATGCCATCGCCCGCGACTACAACATCTCGGTTGCGACGTTGCGCGAGGATAACCCCTCGGTGAATCCGCAGTCGTTGTCGGTGGGTGAGACGCTCTGGATTCGTCGTGCGCAGATGGGCTCTTCGAGCGAGCAGCAGGCTCACGAGGAGATGACCGAGTATGCCCAGACACTAAACAAAGCCACCACGGACGATGGCTACGACTACCACGTTGTCAATGCTGGCGAGACCATCTACTCGCTCTCGCGCCGATTTGGCATCAGCGAGGAGGAGTTTGCACGTCTGAACGACGTGTCGCAGGGGCTTAAGGCTGGCGCTATGATCCGCATCCCACGAGCCGAGCAGCCGCAGCAGGAGCAGCCTCTGGCCGATGCCGTTGCACCTGCCGAGCTCTCGCAGGTGGAGGATGTCGCTTTCCGCGTTGTTCCCCGCACGGAGCAGTTGGATGTGGCACTGATGCTGCCGATGAATGTCGAGTCGCGCCCCAATGCCAGCTATGTTGAGTTCTATCAGGGTTTCCTGCTTGGATTGGAAAAACTCAAGGAGCAGGGCTCGGGTGAGACCAAGCTCACGGTATATAATACAGGTCACGACCACCAGAAGGTCGAGCAGATCGTCTCGAGCACTATGTTCGAGGGGACGGATCTTATCGTAGGTCCCGTCTATGAGGACGAACTCGGCCCCGTAGTTCGCTACGCCGAGCAGAACGGAGTGCCCGTAGTATCGCCTTTGGCTAATTTAGAGGCAGTGCAGAGCCCGTCGCTCTTCCAGCTTTCGCCCGCTGTGGAGCGTAAGTATGAGAAGGTGGAGAATCTGATCGACGGCAGCCGCGATATCTATATGATCTATGCCGCGCAGTACGACAAGGATTTCGAGCAGGAGGCGTTGCAGATGCTGCACGGTCGCCCCTATGTCTCATATGCCTATTCGTTCGACGACCAGAAGTCGGTCTTCACGCCTCGTGATGCCGCAACACCCGTCATCGAGAGCATCGACACGGTGATGAAGTCCGAGCGCCCCAGCCTCTTTGTGGTGCTGGCCAATGGCGAGACGGATGTCGATCGCATCTTGGGTACGCTCTCATCGGCCAATGTGGCTTTGACCGAGCGTAGCCAGCAGAGTGCCCCCTATGTTGTGTTGGGCACATCGCGTTGGGGACGATTCAACAATATCGACCATACGTCGTACTTCAACAACAACGTGGTTATGATCTCAACATACCACGCCAAGCGCGATGTGGCTCCCGTGCGTGAGTTCGATAGTCGTTACATCGAGTCCTACGGCACACTGCCGTCGCTATATGCCTATCGAGGCTACGATACGGCGATGATGTTTGTCGGAGGAATGCGATCCGATATGGACTACCGTATGTTGGACAAGCGATACACGCCCCTGCAAACCACCTATAAGTTTGAACGTGACGGCAACGGACGATACATAAATCAGGAGTGGGTGCGAGTGAATTACAACAACAACTACACCATCACGATCGAGTAGTATGCCTAACCTCACACATCACAACATCCCCGAAAAGACCATTGAGCGTCTGAGCGAGTATCGTCGCTCACTGCTCTCGTGTCATAAGCAGGGCATTACGCACATCTTCTCGCACGTTCTGGCGGGTATGCACGGCATTACGGCTGTGCAGGTGAGGCGTGATTTGATGCTCATCGGCTTCTCGAGCGACACGAAGAAGGGGTATGATGTGAAGGTGCTCATCGAGTTCATCAACGGTATATTGGATAGCGAGGATGTGATGAATGTGGCCATCATCGGTATGGGCCGTTTGGGACAGGCCATCACGAGCTACTTCAATGGCAAGCGTCGTAAATTGCGTATCGTGGCGGCATTCGACATTGATCCGCAGAAGGCGGGCCGCATAATCGACGACATCCCGTGCTACCATATGGATGAGTTTGAGAGTGTGGTGGAGCAGATGGAGATCAGCATTGTGATCATCTCCTCGCCCTCGCGTGTGGCACCATCGTTGGTGGTGCCCATCATCAATGCGGGAATCAAGGGTGTGCTGAACTTCACCTCGGTGCCGCTCAACTTCCCGCAGGGTATCGTGGCCGAGAACTACGACATCACCACTATCCTCGAAAAAGTCGCATACTTCGTTAAGGAGAGCGACGAGAGTAATAACAAAAATTAATGCTGAGTAGCTTCGGTGGTTCGGTGTGTTCGGATCAGCCGATGACCTCAGCCCAATGATAGATGAGAGTATTCCGAGATTTTGATCATCTGCCTACGTTTTCTAACGCAGTGGCAACGATGGGTTCGTTCGATGGCCTGCACGAAGGGCATCTCGAACTCCTGCGTCGTGTGAAGTCCCTGTCTAAAGAGTCGGGTGGCGAGAGTATTGTCCTCACGTTCGATCCTCATCCCCGCTATGTGCTGGGCACGGGCGAGCGTATGCAGCTGCTCACCACACTCGACGAGAAGTTGTGGCTGCTGGAGCGTACGGGTATCGACAATGTGATCGTCATAACCTTCACCCGCGAGTTCAGCCAACTCTCGGCCGAGGAGTTTGTCGAGCAGAAACTTGCACGCATTGGCGTCAGGTCGTTGGTGGTGGGGTATAACCACCGTTTTGGCCATAAGAAGGAGGGTGATTACGACTTTTTAGAGGCACGAGAAGGCGACTTCGAGGTGCATATGGTCGAACAGCAGCAGATCGTTGGCAGCAAGGTCAGCTCCACCATAATCCGTCAGCAGCTCTCGCGCGGAATGACCTCGAAAGCGGCTCGCCTGCTGGGGCATCCCTATGTTGCGATGTGCGATGTGCGATCGGGCCTTGCGACCGATATCGACGAGCATAAATTGCTGCCGCCCGAGGGTGAGTACGATGTGCGAGTTGATGGTGTCGAGCGCCGATTGACAATCGCACTCAATCGACATTTGCGGATTGATCCTGTCCCTGTGGATGGAAAAGTGATGATTGAGTTTCTCTAATTTTAATTGCTGATTATTATGCCGTTGCTTTCTTTCGAGACGCAGATTCGTGTGCGCTATAAGGATACCGACCAGATGGGTATTATGCACCACTCTAACTATATCGTGATGTACGAGATGGCTCGCACCGAGTGGTTGCGTGAGATGGGACTCACCTATGCCGAGATCGAGCGTCGAGGCATTATGTCGCCCATCATCGACGTGCAGTCGCGTTACCTCTATCCCGCTTTTTATGATGAGGTGCTGACCGTCAAGGTGAGCCTCGACGAGATGCCCGCAGCACGCCTTGTGATCGCTTCGGAGGTCTATAACGAGGCGGGGCGATTGATCAACACGGGCCGTGTGACACTCGGTTTTATGTACGCCCAGACGCGTCGTCCGTGCCGTGCGCCCGAGTGGTTTGTGCAGGCTCTTGAGGAGTATGTCGAGAAAACTAATAAGGCATAACGATGCAATCCCGAGGGCTCAGATGGTTGGCCGCGGCGGGTTACGCTGTGTTGGCCGTGGCATTTTTCTTTATTCGCGGCTGGTTTGTGGCCGTGCCGACGCTCTATGCCGCCATCATCACAGCCTCGTCAGCCAAGCGTGGTGGGGTGGCCATCCCGTTGGCGTTGCTATGCTCGGCTGCGGGCGATTGGGCTGGCTCGACGGGTAATTTTCTGATGCAGGTGGCCTTCTTTGCCGTTGCTCATATCTGCTTCATCTGCGACTTTGCACCTCGACGTGAGGCACGTCGTGGCAAGATGGTGGGTGCTACGGCACTGGCCATCTTTACGATGCTCTATTTAGGATTTGTCCTTTCGCACATCTCTTCGCAGGCCGAGTTTGTGGCGGTGGCGATCTATGCACTTATTATATATACTATGGGCGCTACGGCAATCTTCCAGCGTCGTCGTCTCTACGGCTGGTATGTAGGCGCAGCACTGCTCTTCATCCTCTCGGACTCGCTCATTGTCTATGGCAAGTATATCGGCACAATCCCCAATCGCACGTTGTGGATTATGATCACCTACTACGCTGCGCAGGGACTCTTTATGGCACTGCACCTGAGCCGTCGGCCAGACGCGGAGTGACAAAAACTCCTACATCCTGCCAAAGATAGTCACGCGGTGTGTCAAAATGGCACACTCGGCCATCTGGCACATAGTTTGAGTATTATTTGCGAAACAGAAATAATACAAAAACTATATAAAAATGAGAAACGGTAAAATCGGAGTAACGACGGAGAACATCTTTCCCGTCATCAAGAAATTCCTCTATTCGGATCACGAAATTTTCCTGCGCGAGCTGGTGTCGAACGCAGTCGATGCAACGCAGAAGTTAAAGACTCTCTCGTCGAAGAACGAATTTGCGGGCGAGTTGGGCGATCTTACTATCCACGTCAGCGTCGATGCCGAGAAGAAGACCCTCACGGTGCGCGACCGTGGTATCGGTATGACTGCCGAGGAGATCGACCGCTACATCAATCAGATTGCATTCTCGGGAGCCGAGGAGTTCTTGGCCAAGTATAAGGATCAGGCCATCATTGGCCACTTTGGTCTTGGTTTCTACTCATCGTTTATGGTGGCCGACCGAGTGGAGATCTATACCCAATCGTACAAGGAGGATGCCCCCTCGGTGCGTTGGACGTGCGACGGCTCGCCCGAGTATGAGATGGAGGAGCTCGCCGAGAAGCGTGACCGCGGTACGGAGATCGTGCTGCACCTCTCGGACGACTGCAAAGAGTACGCCGAGGAGCAGAAGGTGCAGGAGCTGCTGAAGAAGTATTGCCACTTCCTGCCCGTGGAGATCGCCTTCGGCAAGGTGAAGGAGTGGAAGGATGGTAAGTATGTCGATACCGACAAGGATAACATCATCAACAACATCGAGCCCCTCTGGACTCGCAAGCCTACGGAGATCACCGAGCAGCAGTATAAGGAGTTTTACAGCGAGTTGTACCCGATGAGCGACGAGCCGCTGTTCAATATCCATATGAATATCGACTATCCGTTCAACCTGACGGGTATTCTCTACTTCCCCAAGATCAACTCTAACATCGAGCTGCAGAAGAACAAGATTCAGCTCTACTGCAATCAGGTCTTTGTGACCGATCAGGTCGAGGGCATTGTGCCCGAGTATCTGACGCTGTTGCACGGCGTGATAGACTCGCCCGATATTCCTCTGAATGTGTCGCGTAGCTACCTGCAGAGTGATTCGAACGTGAAGAAGATCTCAGGTTACATCACCCGCAAGGTGGCCGACCGTCTGAAGGAGCTATTCACGACGATGCGTCCCGATTATGAGAGCAAGTGGGACGATTTGAAGGTCTTTATCCAGTACGGTATGCTGACGGACGAGAAGTTCGCCGAGAAGGCGCAGGATTTTATGCTCTTGAAATCGACCGAGGGTAAGTACTTCACAGCCAAGGAGTATGTCGATCTTGTGAATGAGAATCAGACCGATAAGGACGACAATGTGATCTTGCTCTATGTCGATGATGCGGTGGATAAGCACTCGTTTGTCGAGGGCGCCAAGGCAAAGGGTTACGACGTGTTGGAGATGAACGGCCCGCTCGACAGCCACTACATCAACTACTACGAGTCGAAGAATCAGAATGTACGTTTCGTGCGTGTCGATAGCGACGTTGTGGAGAAGCTCATCCGCAAGAAGGAGCAGATGTCGATGTCGCTCACCGAGGCACAGCAGGATCTGATGCGCCCCGTATTCGAGAGCCAGATGCCCAACGATGAGAAGATCAGCTACACGATCTCGTTCGAGCCTATGGCCGCCGAGGATGCTCCCGTAGTGATTACGCAGAACGAGTTTATGCGTCGTATGAAGGAGATGGCCAAGGTGGGCGGCGGCGGTATGAGCCAGTTCTATGGCCAGATGCCCGACAACTTCACCATCGCTGTGAATGGCAACCATCCCATCGTGATCGACATTTTGGGTAAGGTCGAGAGCGAGTATGGCGACAAACTCAAGTCGATCACCAAGAAGATCGACGCAGCCGTAGCGGAGGAGCGTCGCTTCGACGAGACGG
>CAZWHN010000093.1:0-6941 GCA_964633635.1 uncultured Alistipes sp.
CGACGTTAGAGGTTTGAAAGCCTGTGCGGTGGTCCTTAACGCGACGGTCGTCGAAGACGTAGGAGCGGATCTGCGAACCCCACTCGATACGTTTCTTGGTTGCCTCCAAAGCCTGCTGTGTTGCCATACGCTTTTCCATCTCGCGCTGATAGAGCTTCGAGCGGAGGATACGCATCGCATTATTGCGGTTGTCGAGCTGCGATCGCGTCTCCATATTCTCGATCAGATATTCGATCGGCTCGCCCGTGTCGGGGTCCTTGCCGTGATAGCGCAGACGCACGGCCGTCTCGACCTTATTGACGTTCTGGCCACCCGCACCACTCGCACGGAAGGTGTCCCACTCGCAATCCGAGGGGTTTATGACAATATCAATCGAGTCGTCCACCGCGGGTGATACAAAGACCGACGCAAATGTTGTCTGGCGTTTGTTGTTGGCATTGAAAGGCGAAAGACGCACCATACGATGCACACCATTCTCGCTCTTGAGGTAGCCGTAGGCGTAGTCGCCCTCGATCTCGAGCGTGCAGGACTTCACGCCCACCTCGTCGCCCGCCTGATAATCCATCATACGGTATTTGTAGCCGTGAGCGTCGCACCAGCGGGTGTACATTCTCAGAAGCATCGAGGCCCAATCCAGCGCCTCTGTGCCACCAGCGCCTGCGTTGATGTCCATAATGGCGCCCATCTTATCCTCGTCCGAGCGAAGCATATTGCGCAGCTCCAACGCCTCGATGCACTCCATCGTGCGGGCATACTGCTCCTCCATCTCGGACTCTGAGGCAAGCCCCGCCTCGACAAACTCGGGCATAAGCTGCAACTCCTCAACAGCCTTTACTACGGCATCGTAATCCACCACCCACGATTTGATGGCTGCCACCCGACGCAGCTGCTTCTGCGCAGCATCGGCATCGGCCCAGAAGTCGGGGTCTTGGGTTCGCTCCTCTTCGTTTTGTAGGTCTATACGTCGCTGAGCGATGTCAAAGACACCTCCCCAACGAATCCTGTCGTCTTATAGCCTCTTTAATCTGTTCTTCAGAAATCATACTAATCGTTATTCTTATTGTCCTCTATATCCTTTTTGCTGCCGCCATAACCAAGCGAGCACCCCAAGGCCACTCCGATAGCCAACCACATACCTATGTTGTCGGTAACGATGCCTACAAGGGTTCCGAGTGCTATACACACCGGGAAGTAGAGGTTTTTCTTATTTTGTTGTTTCGTCATTATCTAATCTCCTATCGACACCGTCCGCAGTCGCTGCAACCGTTGCATATCAGGCGGCTACCGCACATCGCACACGACGAGCGATAGTGTGGCTTATACAATCTCTCGGGCGGAATTACCAGCCCTCGCCTATCCCTTAGCACAAACTCCATCGCTCGCCCCACGTGATTCACTCCAGCCTTATAAGCCATCTGGCTCTGTGTGAACTTGCTCGGGATGTTGAACTGGCGGCTATCCTTTATAAAGACCGTTCCCGTCTCTATAAAACAGAACGTTACATCACAGGCCTTACACTGCTCCGAGAGCGAGCGTACCCAATCGAAGTTGCAAGGTCGCGCACCGTCGTAATTCTCGCCACCAGCAATCACCTGCTCTATCTGCCCCGAGGCAAGATATTGTTCCACGTTAAGGGCCCCGATAAATGGGGCTGCCATAAATCCCTTATGCTTGAAGGGCAACTCCAGCAGCAGAGGCAACCGCTCGTCGGCTCGACGCTGATTCTCGCACGTGACGTTGAAAAAGACATTATCCCAGCCATCGCCCCAATCCTCGGGCAGGCACTCTCGCACACGCTCGGGACGTTTGGTGAGCAAAAAAAACTTCACATCGCTACGGGCTCTGATTATGCGCCAAGCCTCATCGCGCCACTCGTCAGCCTCGTCGAGAAAGAAGTCAGACGACATACAGACACGAATCAACTCGCCGCTGCGAATCTTAAAGCGGCCATCACGGTCGCGCTTGAGCGGATAAGTAAAGCCGCTCTGTGTGCGGAAGACCCTACGGCCATCCATTCCTCGTTTTTGATCGAGGAAATACATATAGCAGTGCTGGCAACCCTCGCTAATCTTCTTGCATCCGTGCCACGGATTCCAGATATCGTGCATCTAAAATGCGCCTCTTATGCGTTTACTCTATCTCCCAATCTACACCATCCTTACGGTCCTTAACACGAATGCCAATGGCTGTAAGTTCGTTACGAATCTTGTCCGACGTAGCCCAGTCCTTATTAGCCTTAGCATCCTGACGAACCGCCAGAATCATATCCACCACCTTTGCGAGCATATCGCCTCCGCCTACGGCACCCTCCTGCTTCTCGTTCCTTAAACCGAGGATATCGAACGTATAGAGGTCGAACACGCGCTTCAACTCCGCAAGGTCGGCCTCCGAGATGGTAGCCTGTCCCTCGGCAACCTGATTGATCAGGCGAACGTAGTCGAACAGAGCCGAGATGACCATCGGCGAGTTCAGATCGTCGTCCATAGCCTCGCGGCAACGACGCTCCAACTCGGTCACATTGATCACCTCGCTCGTCGAGGCCGAAGGCTTCAACTTACCCAGCGTCTCCACGCCCTTCATCAAACGATCCAGACCCTTCTCGGCAGCCTGTAAGGCAGCATTCGAGAAGTCGAGAGTCGAGCGGTAGTGAGCCTGCAAGACGAAGAAACGGATGGTCATCGGCGAGTATGCCTGCTCCAGCTTGGGGTGTGTACCAGCGAAGAGCTCCTCCATCGTGATGAAGTTGCCGTACGACTTACCCATCTTCTGGCCCTCGATGGTGATCATATTGTTGTGTACCCAATAGCGAGCCGAATCCTTACCCAATGCAGCCGTAGCCTGCGCGATCTCGCACTCGTGGTGGGGGAACATCAGATCCATACCACCGCCGTGGATGTCGAACTGCTCACCTAAATACTTGCAACTCATAGCCGAGCACTCCATATGCCAGCCAGGGAAGCCGTCACTCCACGGTGAGGGCCAACGCATAATATGCTCGGGCGACGCCTTCTTCCACAGCGCGAAATCGAACGAGTTGCGCTTATCGCTCTGGCCATCCAAATCGCGGGTGTTGGCCACAATATCGTCGAGATTACGACCCGAGAGTTTGCCATAGTGGTAGTCCTTGTTGTACTTCTCCACGTCGAAATATACCGAGCCATTAGACTCATAGGCGTAGCCTGCGTCGAAGATACGCTTCACAAAGTCGATCTGCTCGATGATATGGCCCGATGCGTGAGGCTCGATCGAGGGAGTCTGCACGTTCAACTGCTCCATAGCCTTGTGGTAGCGCTCGGTGTAGTAGTGTGCGACCTCCATCGGCTCCAGCTGCTCCAGACGAGCCTTCTTTGCAATCTTGTCCTCGCCCTCGTCGGCATCGTGCTCGAGGTGGCCTACGTCGGTGATGTTGCGAACGTAACGCACCTTGTAACCCAGAGCCTTCAGATAGCGGAACATAAGATCGAACGTCACAGCAGGACGGGCGTGTCCCAGATGGGGATCGCCATAAACCGTAGGACCGCAGACGTACATACCCACGCGACCTTCGTTCAGGGGTACGAACTCCTCCTTACGACGCGAGAGTGTATTGTATAAAAAGAGTTTTGATTCCATAGCAACAATATTTTTTACAAAAATAGACAATTTTCGGCGAATAAGCACATCCCCACGGAGAAATTTACCCGAATAGGCTACGTCGAGGCCCTTGCATAGCGCAATTATCCGACATAAAGTCCCCTTCCGAGGAAATATCTTTAGATATTTGGCGTTAATTTATTAACTTTGCCCTGACTATGCGCAACGCAAATTAGAGAACTTACAGATATGAAGATTTTCAACCGTACACTTATGCTCATCGCTGCGGCGATGATCTGCATCCACTCGCTTCAGGCGCAGACGCCCCAGCTCCGTTTCAACCAGAATCACAAGTTCAAGATCGTACAGTTCACCGACATCCATTGGATCTACGGCAACCCCGCATCCGACGAGGCGGCTGAGCGTATGGGTGAGATACTCGACGCCGAGCGTCCCGACTTGGTGGTATTCACGGGCGATCTGATCTTCTCCAAGCCTACCGACAAGGCGTTGGACAAGGCTTTAGAGCCCACCATCTCGCGTGGTATTCCTTTTGCTGTGACGTGGGGAAACCACGACGACGAGCAGGATCTCGGGCGTGAGGAGCTCTCGGCCTACATCGCCGACAAGAAGGGCAACCTCTCATCGACCACCGAGGGCATCACGGGCGTGAGCAACTACACGCTCTCGATCCAATCGTCGGATGGGAGCAAGCGTGCTGCCGTGATCTACGTCATCGACAGCAACTCATACTCGCCGATGGAGGAGAAGGTGAAGGGCTACGGCTGGATCAATCACGATCAGGTGCAGTGGTACATCAACTCATCGAAGCGCTTCACGGCCGAGAATGGCGGCGAGCCACTGCCTGCGTTGGCATTCTTCCACATTCCTCTGCCCGAGATGCGCGACGCGACGCAGAACCAGAACACCTATATGGTCGGCACTCGCAAGGAGATGGTCTGCGCACCCGAGATCAACACGGGTCTCGCGTCGGCTATGCTCGAGGCGGGCGATGTGATGGGAGCCTTCGTCGGCCACGACCACGTCAATGACTATGTCATAGATTGGTACGGCATTATGATGGGCTACGGCCGCTTCACGGGTGGTAAGACCGTCTATCACGACATCCCTGGTGGCAATGGCGCCCGCGTAATCGAGCTTACCGAGGGCGAGCGCACCATCGACACTTGGATCCGCATCAAGGGTGGCGAGGTGATCAACCGTATCAGCTTCCCCGCCGATGCCAAGTAGTTTTGCGGCGAGTGAATTGGCTGAGTGAAAAATATTGACTATTTTTGCGAATTGTTTTTTAATTTCGACTTTACACTATGAATTTCAAACGCTGGGACAGAATTGTTGGCTGGGCAGTATTTGCCATCGCAGCCATCACATATCTGCTTACGATGGAGCCCTCGTCGAGTCTGTGGGACTGCGCCGAGTTCATCGCCACATCATATAAGTTGGAGGTGGGACACCCGCCCGGGGCACCGCTCTTTATGCTTTTGGCACGTCTGGCCACTATGCTGGCCCCCTCGACACACTACGTTCCACATATGGTCAATGCACTGAACTGCGTGGCCAGCGCCTTCTGTATCCTCTTCCTGTTTTGGAGCATCACCCACCTGTCGCGTCGAATGCTCAGCGACAAAAATGGAGCAATGAGCGAGGGAGCAAAGGTGGCTGCACTCGGAGCAGGTGTTGTGGGAGCGTTGGCCTACACCTTCACCGATACCTTCTGGTTCTCGGCTGTCGAGGGTGAGGTTTATGCCCAGTCGTCGATGTTCACGGCGCTGGTCGTATGGCTTATGCTCAAATGGGAGGAGCAGGCCGACGAGCCGCACTCGACACGCTGGATTGTGTTGATCGCCTACCTGATGGGTCTCTCGATCGGTGTGCATATCCTCAACCTGCTCACCATCCCTGCGTTGGTGTTTATCTACTACTTCCGTCGTTACGAGCGCATTACGCTCAAAGGCGTGATCTACGCGACGCTCGTATCGTTGGCTATTCTTGGCTTTATCAACGGCATTATTATACCCTACACGGTATATGTCGGTGCGATGGTCGATGTCTTCTTCGTAAATACGTTGGGGCTGCCCGTCAATACGGGTATCGTGGTCTTTGCGTTGGCTCTGCTGGCGGCTCTATTCTGGGGTATCTTCCGCACCCACCGTCAAGGCAAGCGCACGCTCAACCTGATACTGCTCTCGACGACGATGATTCTGATCGGCTTCTCGTCGTATGCCACGGTGACGATCCGTGCCTCGGTCAATCCGCCGATGAACAGCAACAACCCCGACAATCCCCACGCACTGCTCTCGGTGCTGAACCGCGACCAGTACGGCAACCGCCCGCTCCTGTATGGTCCCTACTACTCGTCGCCCGTGGATGATGTTGTGGAGGAGACCACCTACCACTACGATAAGGAGAGCGGCCGCTACGAGAGCGTAAACGTGCTGACCGACTACACCTACCCTGCCGAGTTCAAGCACCTCTTCCCCCGATTGTGGAACCCCACAAAGGGCGAATCGGCCTACAAGCCGTGGGCTGCCTACCGCACCAAGATCGACGTTCTGCGTGACGAGTACGGCGAGCCGCTGACCGACGAGCAGGGGCGTGTGATGCGTGGCGAGGTGTTGGATTTTGGGCGCACGGTATTTGACAATGTGACAGGCGAGAGCTTCACCGAGCCTACGTTCGGCGAGAATCTCTACTACTTCTTCACATATCAGCTCAACTATATGTACTGGCGCTACTTCCTCTGGAACTTCGTAGGTCGTCAGGACGATATACAGGCCGACGAACACACCATCGCCCACGGCAACTGGCTCTCGGGCGTGCGCTGGATCGACGAGCTCTACCTCGGCCCGCAGACTGGTCTGCCGCGCGAAATGGCCGAGAATCCTGCTCGCAACACCTACTTCTTCCTGCCGTTCCTACTCGGATTGCTGGGACTCATCTACCAATTAAACCGCGACCAGCGCAACTTCTCGGTGGTGATGTGGTTGTTCATTATGATGGGTGTGGCTCTGGTGGTATATTTCAACACCAGCCCGGGCGAGCCCCGCGAACGCGACTATGTATATGCAGGATCGTTCTACGCCTTCTCGATCTGGATCGGATTGGGTGTGCTGGCTCTCTACGATCTGTTTATGTTGGCGTTGGGCGATAAGCGCATCCGCACGGCAGCCGTGGTGGCTACGGTGATGGGTATGAGCGTGCCGATGGTGCTGGCCGTCGAGAATTGGGACGACCACGACCGCTCAGGACGCAGTATGGCCCGCGACATCGGCTGGAACTACCTGCAATCGGTGCCCGAGAATGCTATCGTGATCAACTACGGCGACAACGACACCTTCCCCCTGTGG
>CAZWHN010000094.1:0-6879 GCA_964633635.1 uncultured Alistipes sp.
ATTTTCCGCATAAACTTTTTATTCTTAGCGGATTATGAGATTATTCCAAAAATATTACAATTTGTCTATTTTTGCAGCGAAAAATCGACTTTTGGCGGATGAACATACCATTTCAGTAATACTATGAAAAAGTTTCTACTCATTTTGTTCGCCATCGCGACCTCATCGCTCACGATGGTAGGTTGCCAAGGCGCAGCCAACACAGCTTCCGACACAGCGTCTCGTGCCGAGAAGATTCTTCAGCATCTGCACAACCCCAAGTCGGAATATGTGATCGTGGTGTGCCACCGTGGCGATTGGCGCAACTACCCCGAGAACTCAATCCCCGCCATCGAGTCGGTGATCGAGATGGGAGCCGATATGGTCGAGATCGACATTGCAATGACCAAGGATAGCGTGCTTGTGCTCTCGCACGACCGCACCATCGACCGCTGCACCACGGGACGTGGACTTGTGAGCGATATCACATACGACTCGTTGCAGACCTTCTTCCTTAAGTCGGCGCACGGCGCACGCAGCAGCTTCGACCTGAAGGTGCCCACGTTGCGTGAGGCGTTGGAGGTGTGCAAGGATCGCATCCTGATCAACATCGACAAGGGCTACGACTACTATGACGAGGTGGTGGCGCTGACCGAGGAGTTGGGCGTGACCGAACAGGTGCTGATCAAGGGCAGTAAGCCTGCGAGTGAGGTTGCAGCAAAGATGGCCTCGTACGAGAACAATCTGCTCTATATGCCAATCATCAGCCCCGCCAGCAAGTCGCAGCAGCCCCTCTTCGAAGAGTACCTCGCTGGTGAGCCGCAGCTCGCATACGAGATCTGCTGGGGCGAGATGTCGCCCGTGGTGGAGTCGGCCATCGAGCGTGTGAAGGCGAGTGGCTCGAAGCTGTGGGTCAATACGTTGTGGAACTCGTTGTGTGGTGGTCTGAGCGACGATGTGGCGTGGATGACCTCGGCCGAGGAGGTTTATGGCAAGGTTGTCGGGTTAGGTGCTACGATGATTCAGACCGACCGTCCCGAGTTTCTGATCGACTATCTGCGCTCGCGTGGTCTGCACGACTAATGCTTTCGGCAGCGTCGAGTGCTTAATACGAAAAAGGGTGTCTAACCGAGAGGTTAGCACCCTTTTAAATTTATATGTACAACATCGTCACCGCACAGATCGCAAACCCTCCGACAAACCCCTCGAGCAGTTGCAGGCTGCGGTGGCGGCCCATATATAGTCTGACCGAGGCTATCACTCCTGCCGCGAGCAGCGTGCCGAGCAGCACCCAGAACATAGCCTGCTCACCCGCGATATTGAGCATCACGAAGAAGGCGACGGCAGCTCCCATAGCCGTGAGGTGATAGCTAATGCGGGTAAGATGCGACACCCCCATACAGAACACTCCGCACATCAGTGCCGTAACGGCTATCTTGCGGAATATCACCAGCGAGGGCGAGCGCATCATCGTCACGGCAAACAGGACATAGCAACAGGCAACAATGAGTGTGATAATCATCGTCTTGTATCGTCGCCGAATCTCTCTTCCTCGCAGACGGAACAGACGCTTGATCAACTCGAAGCTCAGCAGGGGCAGCACCGTCGAATAGAGTACCACGACCCACATCAAATAGACCTTCAATCGCATCGGATAGAAGGAGTAGATGGTGTTGGTAAAGAGCAGCAACGCAACCACATAGATGGGTATGAGGAGCGGGTGCAGCACCGCCGAGAATATTTTAGCCAATTTTTGCATTCTTCTGTTTTTGTTTCTCTCCGACAAGGCTCTGTCGAGCCCTGCCCTTCTCTCACTTAAATCTGCTTACGCAGTCGTGCGACGGGTATATCCAACATCTCACGATACTTGGCCACGGTGCGTCGCGCTATGCAGTAGCCCTTGGCATTGAGGATATTCATCAGCGTCTCGTCGGTGAGCGGGTGGCGCTTATCCTCCTCGTCGATGCAGTTTTGCAGTATGTTCTTGATCTCGTAGCTCGACACCACCTCGCCACTCTCGGTCTGCATAGCCTCCGAGAAGAGCGACTTGAGAAGGATGATGCCGAAGTGCGTCTGCGCATACTTGCTATTCACCACACGCGAGATGGTCGAGACGTCCAGTCCCGTGCGGTCGGCGATATCCTTCAGGATCATCGGACGCAGCTTGCTCTTATCGCCATCCTTGAAGTACTCCTGCTGGAACGAGAGGATCTCCTGCATCGTTCGCATCAGTGTGTCGTGGCGCTGCTTGATGGCCGAGATGAACCACTTGGCCGAGTCGATCTTGCTCTTGACGAACTGCACTGCCTCGCGGTTCTTCTCCTCGACAGTGCCATCCGAGGCGACCATATCGCGCATCATATCGACATAGCGACGGTTGATCTTAATCTCGGGGATGTTGTACGAATTGAGCGACAGCTCGAACTGTCCATCGTGGTAGTCGATCCGAAAGTCGGGGATGATGTATGGCGACGAGTCTAATCCACCGTCCGAGTAGAGGTTGCCAGGCTTGGGCGAGAGGCGTTTGATTTCGTCGATGGCATCGCGGAACTCCTCTTCCGTTGTACCCAGTCGGGCTATGAGTTTTTCGTAATGTTTCTTTACAAACTCCTCGAAGTAATTCTCGAGGATACGCTTGGCCAGCCGCTTAGCGGGGGTATCGATGCGACGCTGCTCCATCTGCAAGAGCAGGCACTCCTGCAAGTTACGCGCGCCGATGCCCGCAGGCTCCAGCTGGTGGATGATCGCAAGCAGCGACTCCAGCTCCTCGACCGTGGTCTCGATGCCGAGCGAGAAGGCCACGTCGTCCGAGATGGACTCCATATCACGACGCAGGTAGCCATCCTCGTCGATACTGCCGACCAGAAACTCGGCTATACTCTGCTGCTGCTCCGTGAGGTTACGGAACGAGAGCTGCTCGGTCAGATACTCCTGCATCGAGCGGCCCTCGGTTATGTTGATCGGGCGTTGCTTATCGTCCTTCGAGAAGTTGTTGATACGGCTCTTATAGCTCGGCGTATCGTCCTCGCGGATGTAGTCATCGACCGAAATCTTCTCCTCGTCCTCCTCCGTTCGCTCCTCCTCTTCGAGCACGATGTTCTCCTCGATCTCCTGCTTGACACGTTGTTCGAGTTGCAGGGTGGGGAGCTCCAACAACTTGATCATCTGGATCTGTTGCGGAGAGAGGGTTTGTTGTAACTTTTGAATCTGACGTTGTGAAATAGCCATTTTTCTAAATTTTATGGCATCCGAGAGCTGGTTGGCCTCACGCCACCCCTTGCTCCCATCCGCCTGTTCCACCTCGGCAGGTTCCTTCTTCGTTGGGTTTTATCTACTTCGCCTTGCGTACTGCATCCACTATGCCGCGTGCCCAGAAGCGAGCCAGCTTGCGAGCTCCCGCCTCGTTGGGGTGGAGGTAGAAGATGCCCGCCTTGCCATCCTCGGCAAACATATACTTGCGGTGATTCGACTGGAAGAAGTCGAAGGCATCGCTATCGCCGATGTAAACATCATTGTTCTCGAAGGCGATCTCGATCAGGATGTTGGTATAATCGACCATACGCTTCTGACCAGCCACTAAATACTGCGAGTTGTTGTGCGTATTGGGGCTGTACCAGATGGGGCGCTGCAACACAAAGATGGCGTTGGGGGCGAGCTCGCGGATGCGGCCGATCATCGTCATCAGGTTGCGCTTATAATCCTCGTTCGACACGGGCGAGCCGTTGGGGCCAAAGTTGGCCGAGTCGTTCGTGCCTAACATTATCGAGAAGACTATGGGCTCATAGCTCAGCGACTGGATCTCCTTGATGGCTCGCTCGACACGCACAAAGTCGCGCTGCTGCTCGGGCAGGAAATCCACCGTCGTAGCTCCCGAACGACCGCAGTTGCGGAAGTGAACGTCCGACGAGAGCATACGCCCCACCATATCGGCCGCCACAACGGGAGGTGCGGTCTTGGTCTTATCGGCGTGGAGCACACCCTCGGTGATGCTGTTGCCGATGAAAATCAGGTTACAAGTGCGAGCCTTACGCGACTGCGCCTCGGCACCAACGACGATGCAGAGAAGCACAATCAGAGTCCATAATCTCTTCATAATGCAGTATCAGGTTAAGTTTTCGTTTATTAGAACTCGGCGTTGTTCGGGGTGCGGGGGAAGGGGATCACGTCGCGGATGTTGCCCATACCCGTCACGAACAGAAGCAGACGCTCGAAGCCCAAGCCGAAACCCGAGTGGGGTGCCGAACCCCAACGACGAGTGTCAAGATACCACCAGATATCCTGCTCGTTCATTCCGAGCTCCTTCACGCGTGCAGAAAGTTTGCCATAGTCGGCCTCACGCTCCGATCCGCCGATGATCTCGCCGATTTTGGGGAACAATACGTCCATAGCGCGTACCGTGCGGCCATCCTCGTTCTGCTTCATATAGAATGCCTTGATCTCCTTCGGGTAGTTGATCAGGATTACGGGACGCTTGAAGTGCTCCTCAACGAGATAACGCTCGTGCTCCGACTGCAGGTCGCAACCCCACTCGCAGGGGAACTCGAACTTGCGGCCCGAAGCCTTCAGGATCTCGATACCCTCGGTGTAGTCCAGACGCACGAAGTCGTTGGCCAGAACAAACTCCAGACGCTCGATAAGCTCCTTGTCCCACATCTTGTTCATAAATTCCAAATCCTCGCGGCAGTTCTCCAACGCATAGCGGATCAGATACTTGAGGAAGTCCTCCGCAAGCTCCATATTATCCTCCAGCTCGTAGAACGCCATCTCGGGCTCGATCATCCAGAACTCGGCCAAGTGACGCGGTGTGTTAGAGTTCTCGGCACGGAACGTAGGGCCGAAGGTGTAGATGCGGCCGAGCGACAATGCTCCAAGCTCACCCTCTAACTGTCCCGATACGGTCAAATTACAAGGCTTACCGAAGAAGTCCTGCGAGTAATCTACCTTGCCATCCTCGGTGCGGGGAGGATTTGCGATGTCGAGCGTCGTTACGTTGAACATTGCGCCAGCACCCTCGCAGTCCGAACCTGTGATCAGAGGGGTGTGCAGGTAGTAGAAGCCATTGTCGTTGAAATACTTATGGATGGCGTATGCCATTGCGTGACGGATGCGCAACACGGCACCGAAGGTGTTGGTGCGGGGACGCAGGTAGGCGATGTCGCGCAAGAACTCCAACGAGTGGCCCTTCTTCTGCAAGGGGTAGGTCTCGGGATCGGCCGTGCCGTAGATCTCGATTGCGGCAGCCTGCACCTCAACGCCCTGACCCGATGCGGGTGACTCGACGAGCTTTCCATCCACACGGATACAAGCGCCCGTAGTGATGAGTTTGAGGGTGTTCTCGTCAAAATTGGCCAGATCGACCACGATCTGGATATTACCGACGCACGAACCATCGTTCAGTGCGATGAATGCTACATTTTTGTTACCACGTTTGGTGCGTACCCAGCCCTTAACGACGATGTCGCTACCTACGGCGCCCGATTTCAGAATCTCTGCAATTCTCTGCGTTTTCATAATCTATGTTGTTTGTTTACTATTTTTCGGCTTTGTGTCGGCCCTGCCGCGAGCAAGGGCGACCATATCAATCCACAAAGGTAGGGAATTATTTGCTATTTGTCAAAAAAAAAGTACCTTTGCAAACGGTACTTTGTACCGTCGAGGGGTAAATGTTTTATCAACGACTAACTTTAAGCACAAAATATGAAAAAAATCATACTTATCGGGCTATCGCTCATCTGCGCCACGGCGGCATTGGCACAGGGACCCAGAGTCTATCGTTCGGAGTTTCTGACCTACGACAAACGCGAGGATGCGGTGGCCGATCGCCGCACCGAGACGGCCCGCTATGCCGACTATAAGCCCGAGCGAATTGCCATCGCTGGTGGCGAGATACGCTACGTCCAGAAGGTCGAGATCGACGCCACGATGAACGACTACAACCTCTACTTCCACTTGGAGAATGTGGGAATGGCATACACGCTCTTTGTCAACAACGAGCCCATAGCCGAGGTGGAGGATCCCTTCACCCCTGCCGACTTCGTGCTTTCGCCCTATCTGCGTCAGGGCGTGAACGAGATTATGGTGGGCGTACGCCACAGCCGCACACCCCAGCTCCAGGAAAATCTCTTCCAACTCGATTTCAAGGAGTTCGAGAATAGTTACTTCTTCGCCCAGCGTCGTCTGGCTGTGCGCGACTTCGACATCGTACTCGAGCCCGACACAACACGCCAATATGCCAAACTTAGGATGGATGTGATTGTCGCCAACGACTTCAACTTCGCCGAGAAGATTCAGGTCGGCTTCGACATATACGACCCGAAGGGCAAGCTCAAGGAGTACAGCGTGAACGAGATCGAGATCGAGGGACGATCGATCGACACTCTGCGTTTCAACCCCGACATCTACCACGCCTACAACTTCCGCTGGGGCGACGGCAAGACGCCGCTCTACGATGTGATGCTATACGTCAAGCGCAACGGTATGTTGTGGGAGTACATTCCCCTGAAGGTGGGCTTCGGCAAGACCGTATATCGTGATCAGAAGTACTACCGCTTCGACGAGGTGCTGCACATCCAGAAGAAGGAGCACTTCAACGCCACGCCCGACCGCGAGCAGACCTACAAGGAGATCGAGCAGGCAAAGCTGCGCGGTTACAACACCCTCTGTCCCGACTATCCGCAGCCCAAGTGGTTCTACGATATGTGCGATGCGGCGGGTATGTTCGTCATCGACTGCGCCAACATCAACTCCCCCACCAACAGCAGCAACCGCGCCGTAGGTGGCACCTCGGCCAACGATCCCAAGTTGGTGGATGAGTATCTGCAACGTGTGAAGTCGATGTACTACCGTTCGCGCAACCACTCGTGCGTTATCGCCTACTCGCTGGGTGGTGAGTCGGGCAAC
>CAZWHN010000095.1:0-6736 GCA_964633635.1 uncultured Alistipes sp.
GGGTGCCGACCTCGATGCCTACACCGAGATGTACAGCAATCGCTATGCCGAGTGGTTCCTCGGTATGATGCAGGAGAGTCGAGCCAAGTACCCCGAGAGGCAGGGCGAGATCGACGATATGATCGAGAGCGGTAGCCACCTCCTCAAGACACGATTGGTGCGTCTGGACAATATGTATTATGGCGGCCAGTTCGGTGCCTCGTTGGGTGGCAACTTCAAGACGGGAACAATCTCGACACCCATCATCCTCTCGGCCATAGCCTTTGTGATTGTGCTGATTGCTTTTATCAACTTCATCAACTTCTTCTTCGCGCTTGTGCCCGTGCGTATGCGTGCGGTGAACATCTGCAAGGTCTTCGGTGCGAGTCAGGCAACGCTGCGATGGAACTTCCTCTTCGAGGCGATCGGTCTGGTGCTGCTATCGATGGCGCTGACGTTCTACCTGATGATAGCCATTCAGGAGAGCTTCATCACCGACTACTCGATCTGCTCGTTGGCGCTGTTAGACAACATCCCCGTCATCGTGATCATCGTCTGCCTGATGGTGCTGCTGGCCTTTGTGGCGGCACTCTACCCCGCATTCTACATTACCCGCTTCAACGCCTCGATGGGTGTCAAGGGCGGATTTGCACAGTCGGCCACGGGTCGTAGCCTGCGTTCGGTGATGGTGGGTGTGCAGTTCTCGGTGGCGATGATTCTGATCATCGTGACGGCCGTCTTCTGGCAGCAGTACCGCTATATGATCAGGTACGACGTGGGCTTCGACCGCGAGAACATCATAACCTTCGCATCGTGGGATATGCGCTATCGTTCGGAGACCGTCGTCGAGCGACTGCAGCAGCACCCCGACGTGAAGGATGTAACAACCTCGGCAATACAGCTCTTCCGCTGCAAGCAGATTTGGGGAAACACTTTCGATGGCAAGGATTACACCGTGCGAGCCAACGCCGTGCGCTGGAACTTCCTCGATTTCTTCGGCTTCGATGTGGTCGAGGGCACGGGCTTTACCTCCTCGTCGGCCGAGCGCGAGGAGGCGGTGATGACGCATAACCTGCGCCTTGACATGGGACTGCCCATTGGCCACAAAGAGTCCGATTGGCTCACCTATGTCGGTGCGATCCAGAATTTGCGCCTCACCTCGGTCGGCAACCCCGACGAGTACTACGCCTTCTATTGCACGAACAAGACTCTGCATAGCCACTTCTACATCCGCCTGCAAGCGGGTGCCGACATCGAGGCCTTTGCCGAGTATGTGAGGGGCCTCGCCGATGAGTTGGCTCCCGCCGCCGAGAAGCCCGAGCTGCGTTTTCTGGATGAGTGGATCGAGGGACTCTACTCTCAGACGAAGAAGAATATGGTGCTGATCGGATTGTTTGCCGTGCTGGCCATCGTCATTGCGCTGATGGGTGTCTTCGGCATCGTGCTCTTCGAGACGCAGCACCGTCGCTCGGAGATCGCCGTCAGGAAGGTCTATGGCGCCACCACGTCGCAGATTGTCGCTATGCTCAACCGCCGCTACGTCTGGATCGTTTTGGGTTGCTTCGTGGTGGCTGCGCCCGTGGCGTGGTACATCACCTCGCGCTGGTTGGAGCAGTTCGCCCACCGCATCGCTTCGCCGTGGTGGGTTTACCTCCTGTCGCTGGTTATGGTTCTCGTTGTGACGGTGGGGCTTGTCACCCTGCGTTCGTGGCGTGCCGCCACCGAAAATCCCGCCGACGTGGTGAAAGGAAACTAAATCGGCTTCGGGCAAGGTGGTCGATTGTGACAAATTATGTTTAACTTTGTGGGAACGAAACACCCTTGAACAATGATTGACCACATCATACAACCACTCATTTGCGAGCGATTTCTATCGGATGCGCGCTATCGGGAGGGGCATTTGCGAGTCGTGAATGCCCTGCCCGAGAGACGTGTCGCAGGGCTCCACTCGCCTGAAATTAAGGCTGTTGCACGACAACTTTCGCGTGCGGGCTGCGAGGTCTTTATGCCCGATGGAACGCCCCGCGTTTGCTCCAATGGAGCGGAGGTAATTCGTGCGTTTGAGTCCGTACCGAGCGATGCGCTTTGCTACGAGGAGACGGTTATTTGGGGCTATCTGATCAACCTCGAACGGTGTTCGCTCGACGAGCGATTGGCAATGCTCGCCCGCTATGTCCCCGTGATGGATAATTGGGCTGTGTGCGACTCCTACTGCGCCCACGCAAAGTGGATGGCACGCGCCGATAAGGATGCTCTGTGGGCCTTTCTGCAACGGTGGTTCTGCTCCGAGCGGGAGTTCGAGGTGCGCTTTGCGGTGGTTGTGGCGATGTGCTATTTTCTTAATGAGGAGTGGTTGGAACGAGTGTTTGCTCGACTGAACGCGCTCGATTTCAATCGCATAAAGTCAGCCTACAAGAGTGTCAAGGGCAAGCCCACGGCGGCACAACAGGGCACCGTGCAGGGCGCCGAACCATACTATGTGCGAATGGGTGTCGCGTGGCTGTTGGCAACCGCCCTGGCGAAGTTCCCCGACCCGACGAGAGCCTTCGTCCGCTCGTCCTCGCTCCCCGCCGACGTCATCAAACTCTACATCCGCAAAGCCCGCGAATCCCTCCGCACCCGCACCGTCGAGGCGGTGTAAAGAACCACGATTCGGATTAAAATCCCTCCCAATTTTTGGGTGAGGGGTGGTTTTTCTCGTCGAGAATAGTTAAATTTGTAGAAAATTGTTTGCTGATGAAACGGATACTCTTACTTGTGGCTGTTGAGGCCGAGCTTGGGGCAGAGGGCGTGGCACGCCTGAGCGGCGGATGCGATGTACGCGAGATCGGTGTAGGTAAGCTGCGAGCCTTCGAGGCGACGCTCGATGCTCTTATGGCCGCGCCGTACGACGTTGTTATCAATGTCGGCACCTGCGGCTCGTTCCGTCACCCCTTTGGCACTCTGTTGCGTCCCTCGGCGGTGGTGCAGGGCGATATATACATCGACTCGATCTTTGCGACCGAGCCCGAGCAACTTGCGACGGGCGACGAGGGTTGCGTAATCGCCTCGTCGGACAACTTCATCGGAGCCGATACCCCAGCGCAGCAGCGCCGACTCATCGAGCCGTACGACTGTATGGATATGGAGAGCTATGCCATCGTGCGTGCGGTGCGTTATGCCGCGGCGCACGACTTGTGTAACCCCGAACTATATATGCTCAAGGTGGTGAGCGACGCCTGCGACGGCACACCCGAGGATTGGGAGAGCCGCATTGCACGTCTGCGTCCTACGCTTGTGGAGGCGGTGGAAGAGCTTCTGGCGGAGGTGAATAGATAGTTTTTGAAAGATGAAGATAAAGGCAAATTGTAAGATAAACATCGGCCTCGATGTGTTGCGTCGTCGTGCCGACGGCTACCACGACCTCGAGACGGTGATGGTCCCCATCACGGGGCTTTACGACGAGGTGGAGGTGCTGTCCTCGGATGGGGCTTCGACCTTTCGGGTTGAGGGTATCGAGGTGGATTGCGATTCGGAGCAGAACATCTGTATGCGGGCCTTGCGACTGATGCAGAGCCGTTACGAGGTGGGCGAGGTGGCCATCACGCTATATAAGAATATCCCTTTCGGAGCAGGATTGGGCGGCGGCTCGGCCGATGGTACGGCTGTGATCCTGGCACTCAACGAGTTGTGCGACCTGCGGTTAGACGAGGCGACACTCATCTCGTTGGCTGCTGAGTTAGGTAGCGATACAGCCTTCTTTGTTCGCAACGCGCCGCAGTTGTGTGAGGGACGTGGCGAGGTGATGACTCCGGTGGAGTTGGATCTCGCGGGTCGGTGGATCGTGCTTATCAAGCCCGACGCCAATGTCTCGACACGCGAAGCGTATGCGGGTGTTGTGCCCTGCGTGCCTGAGCGACGATTGGTCGATCGCCTTTGTGAGCCGATCGAGAGTTGGCAAGCGAGTGTGAAGAACGATTTTGAGCGGTCGGTATTTGTCGCACACCCCGTAATTGGCGAGTACAAGCGTCGCCTGATGGAGTCGGGAGCCATCTACGCCTCGATGTCGGGTAGCGGATCGACCGTGTACGGAATTTTCTCGACAGAGCAGGCGGCTCGGCAGTGGCAGGAGCTGACACCATATATATATAAGTTATAATAAAAAAAGAGGGTGCTAACATAACTTGTTAGATACCCTCGTTTTTATTGTGATTATTTCATCTTTCGAGGCTTTGTCGTCAGAATCTCCACGAAGTAGTCGAGGATTTTCTCTCGCTGCTCGACCGAGGGGAGCAGGATGCGGTAGCGACCATCGGCCTTGGGGGTGAACTCGGTCACGCCCTCGCCAACAACCTTCACGTCGCCTTTCTTGCCCAATGTGAACATATCCGAGTCGGGATGGCAGGCGTAGAGAGCCGAGATGACGTCCCACGTCGGACGGTCGTAAGGCATCTTCAGGTAGGCCTTGTAGCCCTCCACCATCGGGTGGGGCACGCCCCAGTTAAAGTCGTTCTCGATGCTACGGCCCTTATACTGAATCTGGTCGCCCAACGTCCACGGCACGACGACCATCGGCACGGGTGACTCAGCGAAGAAGTGCTTCGAGGCCTCGAGGTCGTTCCAAATGTTGTACTCGCGGAAGTTCTCCTGCACGAACTCGCCCGCCATCACCGAGAAGAACTCGACCTTGCGAGCCACCAACTCCTTACCCGTGAGCGGCGAATATTTGTCGGGACCGCTCTTGAGCAGCTGCGACATTGTGGTCGAGAAGCCCACCGTGACGATCACCACCGACTTGTCGGGCTGCTGCGAAAGCAGACGACGATACATCTCCACAGCCTCCTCGTACTTGGGGTTCTTCGAACGCTTGAAGAGCGGGCGGCCCTGCTCGTCACTCATCTGGCAGACGCGGGTGCAGTAATCGACACAATCCATATCCGTCACGCAGGTGGTATTGACACCGATCGGCAGACGCTTGTAACCGTACCAGTGGCGCATAATGTCGATGTACTCGGCTGAGTGGGGGTTGTTCTTGTGAACGCTCACGCCCAGCAGGTTGATGTTGCCCTGATCCATATTCTTGAAGAGCAGGTCGAGCGCCATAGCATCGTCGATGTCGTTGCCCATATCGGTCTCGAAGATTATCGCCTGAGGTTTTTGCTGGGTTTGCGCCGTGGCCACGGTGAATAGACCACACAGCGAGAGCAGTAGGAGTAGTCGTTTCATATTGCTTATTTATTTGGTTGTTTGTTCTCTAAAAATCAAGTCCGTATGTGTTGCGCAACTCGTCGGCCAGCTGACGAGCACTCTCAAATTGCAGAGCTTTCATCCCAACCCCACGGGCAGCCTCCACATTGGCCGCATTGTCGTCGATGAAGATCGACTCCTCGGCCTGCAAGCCGTAGCGATCTATCAGGCAACGATATATCGCCGCATCGGGCTTTAGCAGATGCTCCTCGCCCGAAACCACAATGCCGTCGAACTCGCCGAAGACGGGGTAGGTGTCGCGTATCAGAGGAAAGGTCTCGGCCGACCAGTTCGTCAGGCCATAGATGCCGTAGCCAGCTCGCTTCAGCGCACGCAGCACATCGGCCGTGCCCTCCACTTCGCCGCCCATCATCTCTATCCAACGTGTGTGGTAGATGCCGATGGCCTCCGCCCACTCGGGATGTTCGGCCTGCAACTCACGCACACCCTCGGCAAAGGGCTTGCCGCCATCCATCTGCAGATTCCACGAGTAGAGACAGATGTTGTCGAGGAACCACTGGCTGCGCTCCTCGTCTCTGAAATATTTATCGTAGAGGTAGCGGGGATTCCAATCCACCAGCACACCGCCAAAGTCGAAAACAATGTTTTTCATTACTGCGAGATTTTTACCAACGCCTCACGATAGGCGTTCAGGATTCGTGACTTGGAGATAAAGCCGAGGTAGCGGTTGTCGCGATCTACCACGGGTAGCATCCAAGTGTGATTCTCCTCGAAGTGGGGCAGGATGCTCTGCACCATCTCGTGCTCGAGGATCTTGTACGGGGGCTGGATCATATAGTAGGTGATCGAGCGTCCCCACTTATCGGGCTTGAACATATCCTCGCGCAGATCGTCCAGCTGTACCACACCTAACAATCGACCGAAGTTGTCGATCACGGGGAAGATGTTGCGACGTGCCGACGAGATGATGTGTACGATGTCGCCCAGTGTCATATTCTCCTTGATGCGGATGAAGTCGGTCTCCATCAGATCCTCCAGACGCATAAAGACAAACGCCGACTGATCCTTGTCGTGGGTGAGCAGTTCGCCACGCATACGCAGCTGCTTGGTGTAGATCGAGTCGCGGTCGAGGGTGTAATCGACGGCAAACGATATAGCCGCCACGATCATCAGCGGGATGAAGAGCCCGTATCCGTTCGAGAGCTCGGCGATGAGGAAGATCGACGTGAGCGGCGCCTTCATCACACCTGCCATCACACCCGCCATACCTACCAACGAGAACGATACGACCGAGACGTTCCAGTCGAACAGAGCGTTGCACACCAGCGCCACGATGGCACCCATAAATGCACCTACGAAGAGCGACGGCGCAAACGTACCTCCCACACCGCCCGAGGCGTTGGTGGTGGCCATTGCGATCACCTTGAAGAACATAATGGCCGTGACGTAGATGATGGCCAGCCACTCGATAGAACTGAACTTGAAGAATAGCGAGTTGTCGAACAGAGCTGCCACATTGCCGTGCATCAGGGCGGTCATACCCTCGTAACCCTCACCGTAGAGGGGCGGG
>CAZWHN010000096.1:0-6708 GCA_964633635.1 uncultured Alistipes sp.
ATGGGATAGATAGCAGCCACCTCCGAAAATTTGTAGGCGATGTGAGCTGCTGCGTAGTTACCATCACAAGTGATAAATTTCTTCTCTGACATAATTAACGCAATTTTGTTTATTTTGATGTTTTCAAATATTTTCGATCCTACCCCTCGCCGAAGAGTTCGCTGCGAGGTTTGCTTAAAATCGCGGCAAAGTTATAAAAAAATCGTAAGTTTTCATACTTTTTTAGTGTTAATATTCTAACAATTGTGGCACAATCTTTCGACACTCCAACACAGCCCAAACGCGCACTCGCGCGAGAGAGTCACGCAAACTATCAATCTGTAAGGCGAATATTGCTCGTTAATCGACCGCCAATAAAGAAAAATCACTATTTTTGCTCCCTGAAAAGAAACTATAAAATCCCCAAACAATGAAAAGATTGCTGTATTTGGCCGCGTTTTGCCTGACAATGGGCATCGGCTGCACATCGAAGCCCGCCCCCGAGGAGTTTATCACCGATTGCGAGAAATCCGATTTCGTAAAGACACCCCATTTTGCCCAGACGATGGAGTATTTCCACAAACTGGCCGACTATTCGTCGATGGTGAACATCGACTCTTTTGGCACAAGTGCGCAAGGCCGCGACTTGGCGATGGTTGTAGTGGATAAGGATGGACTCACCACCCCCGAGCAGATCCGCAAGAAGGGACGTGCCATCATTATGATCGAGTCGTGCATCCACCCGGGTGAGCCCGACGGCAAGGACGCCTCGATGATGTTCATCCGCGATATGGTCGTACACGGCAAAGATGTTGACGTTCTGGACGATGTGAGCTTCCTGTTCGTTCCCGTTCTGAACGTCGATGGCCACGAGAACTTCAGTGCCACCAACCGCATCAACCAGAACGGTCCCGAGGAGCTCGGCACTCGCTACACGGCGCAGTGGCTCGATCTGAACCGCGACTTCCTGAAGGTCGATTCGCCCGAGATTCGTGCCGTGCTCAAGCTCTTTAACCGCTGGATGCCCGAGCTTTTCATCGACGTACACGTCACCAACGGCGTTGACTTCCAATATGTAATGACCTACGCCATCGAGAACCTCGGCTCAACGATGGAGGAGGGTCTGCGTCGCTGGTCAACCGACATCTTCGAGAAGCAGCTGAACTCGCGTATGGAGGCTGTAGGATTCCCGCTCTTCCTCTACGCCTCGTTCCGCGACTCGAACAAGCCCGAGTTGGGCATCTATATGAACACTTTCGATCCTCGTTACTCGGAGAGCTATGTTGCATTCCGCAACCGTGTGGGATTCCTCATCGAGAACCACATCTACAAGCCCTACAAGCAGCGTATCGAGGCCACTTTGGAGGCATTCAAGGCGAGTGCCCGCATCGTAGCCGAGAATAAGGAGTCGCTCATCGAGGCCGTAGCCAATGCCGACCGCGTGGTGAGCTCGCCCGAGTACCGCAAGCGTCCGATGGATCTCACCTACAAGACCTCACCCCGTGACACGACCTGGATCAACTACCTGGGTTGGGAGCGCGAGACCGTAAAGAGCGACCTCACGGGTGCCGACTGGACTCGCCACAACTACAACAAGCCCGTCACGATCAAGGCTCCGCTCCTCACCTCGCAGGAGTCCACATCGAGCATCCAACTCCCCGAGGCTTACATACTTATGCCGCAGTGGCACGAGGTCATCGAGCGTCTGCCGTTGCACGGCATCGAGTACACTCGTCTCGAGGAGCCCCGCAAGGTAGAGGTGGAAACCTACCGCTACACCTCGGCCACCTTCTCGCAGCGTCAGAGCGAGGGCCGTATCCCCGTCACCAAGACCGAATACACCACCCAGACCGAGACTTTGGAGTACCCTGCAGGTAGTATCTTGATTGATATGAACCAGCCTTCGGCGCGAATTGCGGCGTGGATGTTGGAGCCCTCGGCACCAGGTTCGTATGTATATTGGGGCTTCTTCAATCAGGTTGTGCAGGCACCCAGCGAGTTCTGGATTCGTCTGGGATATATGGAGGAGAAGGGCCGCGAGCTGCTGGCCAAAGACCCTGCATTGAAGGCCGAGTTTGAGGAGAAGATGAAGGATCCCGCCTTTGCTGGCGACTCGAATGCCATCCTCAACTTCTTCTACGCCAAGGTGCGCAAGACCTCACACCAGAACAGCGAGCTACACCCTGCGTGGCGTGTAATGGACCGCAGCCAATTGTAAAATATGATAACATACCAGAAACGACAACTTCCGAACGGCCTTACCGTCATCGTCAACCGCGATCGTGCATCGCGTATGGCGGCCGTCAATCTGCTCTATCGCGTGGGCGCACGCAACGAGAGAGCCGAGTGTACGGGCTTGGCGCATCTGTTTGAGCATCTGATGTTTCGCGGCACGCACCTCGTGCCCGACTTCGACACGCCCGTGCAGATGGCCTGTGGCGAGAACAATGCCTTTACGAATAACGACTATACCGACTTCTACATCACGCTGCCTACGGACAACATCGAGACCGCCTTCTGGCTCGAGAGCGACCGTATGACGGGCCTCAACCTCTCGGAGGAGGCCATCCAGATCGAGAAACGTGTGGTGATCGAGGAGTTCCGCCAGCGCTATCTGAATCAGCCCTACGGCGATCAGAATATGCTGTTGCGCGATATGGTCTATAAGCACCACCCCTACCGTTGGGCCACCATCGGACTCACGCCCGACCACATCGAGCAGGCATCGATAGAGGAGATCCGCGACTTCTACGGACGATTCTACCACCCCTCGAATGCCATCCTCTCGGTCTCGGCCGATATAGACGAGGAGCGGGTTTTCGACCTTGCGCAGAAGTGGTTTGGCCAGATCGAGGATAGACCCTACCCCACCCCGACGATCGAGCCCGAGCCACAGCAACAGCAGACTCGCCGATGCGAGGTGGAGCGTGATGTGCCCGCAACGACCATAACCATAGCCTTCCAGATGGGCGACCGTCTCTCGCGCGACTTCTTCCTCGGCGATATGACGTCGGACCTGCTGGCGGGTGGCGACTCGGCACGATTGTACGAGCGCCTGATCAAGCGCAAGCGCCTGTTTGCCAGCGTCAATGCCTACATCTCTGGCGATGTCGATCGTGGTATGTTTGTCTTCACGGGACAGCTCCTGCCCTCGACCACTGAGGCCGAAGCCGAGGCTGCATTGTGGGAGGAGATTGCCGACCTGAAGGCTCGCAACATCACCGAGTATGAGTTGGAGAAGGTGAAAAACAAGTTCGAGGCCAACACTCTATTCGGCGAACTGAATGTAATGAACAAGGCGATGAATTTAGGCTACTACGAGATGATTGGCGACCTGAGCCTCATCAACCGCGAGGTGGAGATCTACCGCTCGCTCACGGCCGACGATGTGGCCGACTTCTCTTGTCGCACATTCCGTCCCGAGAACTCATCGACACTAATCTACCGAGCAAAGCAATGAAACAGCCACCCCTAACCATACCCTCAACGATTGATGTGCCACAGGCCGTGCGACACTCCACACCCAACGGCACGCCCATATATGTGGTCGATCTGCCCGAGTACGAGGTGGTGCGACTATCGTTTGTCTTTCACGCCGGCACGGTGACACAACACCACCCCTTCACAGCATCGGCCACGGCCAATATGCTGGCTGAGGGGAGCGAGAATATGACCTCGCAGCAGATTGCCGAGCGACTGGATTACTACGGCTCATACTTCGATATCAACATCGACCGCGACTACTCCTACATCACCTTCTGCACGCTCTCGAAGTTCTTCGCCGAGACGGCCGAGGTGATCGAGGAGGTGCTCTTGCGCCCCACCTTCCCCGAGACGGAGGTAGCCACCTACCGCGACAAACGCCATCAGCAGCTCACCATCGAGCGTCGCAAGGTCGAGACCGTAGCCCGCGAGAAGTTTGCCCACTCGATCTTCGGCCCAACACACCCCTACGGCATCTCCTACCCCGAGAGCGCCTACGATTCACTGAGCCACGAGAACATTGTGGAGCATTACCGCCGTTGCTACACGGCCGAGCGATGTATCGTAGTATGCAGCGGCAGCATCAGCGCTCCAGTTTTAGAGCGCATCACCGCCATAGCAGCACAACTCGGCTCGTCGGCAGAGGTGTCAAAGCCCGTATTCCCGCCCTTTGAGTCGAGTCACGAGGTGCGTGTGCAGCACGACGGAGCGGTACAGTCGTCGATCCGTATGGGACGTCTGCTCTTTCCCCGCACGCACGAGGATTTCGTGCCGATGCAGGTGCTATCGACCGTGCTGGGCGGCTACTTCGGCTCGCGCCTGATGCAGAACCTGCGCGAGCGTAACGGCTTCACCTACGGAGTATTCTCGGCAATGGTGAATTTCCAGCAGGCGGGCTATTTAGCTATCGCCACACAGGTGGGTAGCGAGGTGACGGGCGAGGCGCTGCAACAGATTGCCGCAGAGATAGAAACCCTACGCCAGGAGCCTATACCCGAGCAGGAGTTGGCGTTGGTGAAGAACATTATGGCGGGCGAGATGATGCGTATCCTCGACGGCCCGTTCGGCATTGCCGATGTGACCACGGAGAACATCCTCTGCGGATTCGACAACTCGCAGATAGCCAAGAATCTCGACCGCATACGTCGTACCACGTCGGAGGAGTTGCTCGCGCTGGCTCAACGCTACCTCGCACCCGAGGATATTATTACGGTTGTGGCTGGGGACTTTTCGGGGAATTTTTCTGGGGACTTGCAATAGCGGCTAATAGTACGACAGAAAAACAATTGCTTCACCCCTCGACCTACTCAGAAAAAGTCAGCATCAGGAGAGTAATTAAAACAAAGGTAGATTCCATTCATTTCTGCAAGGCCAATAAGTCTGTATCAGTGAGTGGCCACCGTGCAGAAATGTGGAATGACGTCTATTTAATTCATCTACGCCTTTACACATAAAAGCCTGCCTAACATCTGTTAAGCAGGCTTTTTTACTTATCATAGAGGCAAATACCCTATCGAATAAACAACAACTCACGATACTTCGGCAGCGGCCACAGCTGATCGTCGATCACCTCCTCCAACGAGTCGATGTGATCTCGTATCTGGTCAAGGAAGATGGCCACCGTGTCGTGGTACTGAATGGCTCGTTCGCGCTGATCCTCAATGCGATTGGCGACCTTGCGGGCCTCAATCATCTCGCCCACCATACGCTGGATGGCCGACGTGTGAGCCTGAATATCACGCACAAGCTCCAGATCCGACTCATTATTCAGCCCCAACTCCTTCAGCTTGTAGGCCTTGTCGAGCAGCAGCGACTCGTACTTCGACGCTACGGGGATGATGTGATTCATCGACAAATCGCCCAGCACACGCGCCTCGATCTGGATCTTCTTGGTGTAGGTCTCCCACTTAACCTCGGTGCGAGCCTCGACCTCCACCTTATTATATACGCCCATATCGCCGAACATCTTGATGCTCGACTCGTCAAGGTAGCGATCGAAGAGCAACGGTGCCGACGTCTCGCAATCCAAGCCACGACGCTCGGCCTCCCGACGCCACTCCTCCGAGTAGCCGTTGCCGTCGAAGTGGATCACCTTGCACTCCTTAATCAGCTGCTTGAGCGTCTCGTATATCGCACGCTCCTTCTTCACGCCACGTTCGATCTTGGCATCCACCGTACGCTTGAAGTCGGTGAGCTGCTCAGCGGCTGCCGTGCAGAGTGTGATCATCGCCTCGGCACAGTTATCCGACGCACCTACGGCACGGAACTCGAAGCGATTACCCGTGAAGGCAAAGGGCGAGGTGCGGTTGCGATCGGTATTGTCGAGCAGGATCGAGGGTATCTGCGACACACCACTCATCTTCAGCACGCTCTTAGCGTCAAAGCGGATAGCGGCATCGCTTGTGCTACGCTCTAACTTATCGAGTACGGACGATATCTGCGATCCGAGGAAGGTCGATATGATGGCAGGTGGAGCCTCGGCAGCACCCAAACGATGGACATTCGAGGCACTCATAATCGAGGCCTTCAGCAGACCATTGTGACGATACACAGCCGCAATGACATTGACCAAGAAGGTGATAAACTGCAGATTCTCCGAGGGGGTCTTACCCGGACCAAAGAGATTCACACCCGTGTCGGTTCCGAGCGACCAGTTGTTGTGCTTACCCGAGCCGTTGATTCCCTTATAGGGCTTCTCGTGCAGCAGCACGCGGAAGTGGTGGCGGCGGGCAATCTTATCCATTATGGTCATCAGGAGCTGATTGTGGTCGTTGGCAAGGTTGGCCTCCTCATACACAGGAGCCAGTTCGAACTGACTCGGAGCAGCCTCATTGTGGCGGGTCTTGACGGGGATTCCAAGCTTCAGACTCTCATACTCCAGCTCGCGCATAAAATTGATCACACGGGCAGGGATGGCACCGAAGTAGTGATCCTCCAACTGCTGATTCTTCGCAGCCTCGTGACCCATCAGCGTACGACCCGTCAGCACCAGATCGGGACGCACCGCCCAAAGGCTCTCATCGACAAGGAAATACTCCTGCTCCCAACCCAAATAGGTATATACTCGATTCACACTCTTGTCGAAGTAGTGACACACCTCCGTCGCGGCCTTATCCACAGCCGAGATCGAACGCAATAGAGGCACCTTGTAGTCCAACGCCTCGCCCGTGTAGGAGATAAAGACCGTCGGGATACAGAGCGTCGTATCGACAATAAAGGCGGGCGAAGTGGGGTCCCACGCCGAGT
>CAZWHN010000097.1:0-6635 GCA_964633635.1 uncultured Alistipes sp.
CTTGAGCAGTTCGTCGATTTTGTTGATCATTGCTATTTGGCGTTTTATATTATTTTCGATATTTTTGCGTTGTTATAGTATATATAACGCGCAAAGTTACGAAAAAATATGAAAACAGCCCGTTTTTTTATACTAATTCTCACCACCCTCTTGCTTGCCCTGCCGCTCTCGGGCTCGGCACAGGCTGTGCGTGGCTCGTCGCGTGGCGATGGCGGCACCCTTCGGCAAGACTCCACGGCGCGTGGGCGTCGGCAGGCTGTGCGAGCAAGTCGTACCCTAAGCCCCGACGACCGCTACATCGACTCGATGCTGCAGGCGCTGCCCACCTACTCGGCCTCACCCATCGAGGGCAAAGTGGGATTGGTGCTGTCGGGTGGCGGAGCCAAGGGATTGTACCACATCGGTGTGATCCGTGCCCTCGAGCAGCGCAACATCCCCATCGACTATGTGGCAGGCACCTCGATGGGTGCCATCATCGGAGCGCTCTACGCCTCGGGTTACACGACCGACGAGATGGAGGCTATCGTCACCTCGGGCGAGGTCGAGAAGTGGGTCACGGGCCAGATCGACGAGAGCTACCGCTTCTTCTACAACGAGCGTCAGGATGCACCCTCGATGTTCTCGATCTATGCCGACGTGCGCAGCGATACGTTGCAGAGCCGCTCGTCGCTCAACCTTGCTATCCCTCACGCCTTTATCAATACGGCACAGATAGATATGGCCCTCACGGAGCTCTTCGCCCCAGCCTCGGCTGCCAGCGGTGGCAACTTCGATCATCTGATGATCCCCTTTCGCTGCGTGGCCTCCAACATCAATAGCCACGAGGCGGTGATCTACGACAGCGGCGATCTGCCCTTTGCCGTGCGTGCCTCGATGTCGTACCCCGTGCTGTTCCGTCCCGTCACCGACGACGATGGGCGTGTGCTGGTCGATGGCGGCGTCAACGACAACTTCCCGTGGCGATCGCTCGACGAGGCCTTTGCGCCCGACTTTATCATCGGCTCGCAGTGTCTCGACGGCAACGACCCCGTCTCGGAGAGCTCGTCGGTCGAGAAGCAGATTATGGCGCTGGTCACCACCCCCACCAAGTACGAGGTGCCCGAGGAGCGTGGCATTATTATACGTCGCAACATCACCTCTTCATTGCTCGATTTCGCGGGTGGAAAAACCACCATCGATCAGGGCTATGCCGACGCTATGGCGCTGATGCCCGTGCTCGAGCGTCGCCTTGCCTCGCGTCGTGCGACGGAGGATCTCGCCTTGCATCGTGCAGCCTTCCGTCGGAGTCGTCCCGAGCTGCGTTTTAGTGAGTTGGAGATTGAGGGGCTGAGCGATCGCCAGCGCGAGTATGCCCTCACGTTTATGAATTTCGAGCGTCGTGAGAACCTGCTCACCCAGCACTCGATCCCCTTCGATGAGTTGCGCGAGCGATTCTTCACGCTGATGGCCACCGAGGAGTTTTCGATGGATGCCTTCCCACGTGTCCGCTACGACTCCACGAGCCGCGACTACACCATTCGATTAAAACTCTCGTCGAAGCCGAGTGTGCGTTTTCGTGTGGGCGGAAACATCTCCTCGACGGCCTATAATCAGGCCTTCCTGAACTTCTCGCACTTCTCGCTCGGTCGTACGGCTGTGAGCTCAAATGTCGATCTCTTCCTCGGCCCCGTCTCGACGGTGGTGCGTGTGGGTGGTCGCACGCTCTTCATCGGCCGCACACCCAAGTACCTCGACTACTCGTTGCAGGGGTCGTGGCAGTCGAGCCTGCGCGGTTCGTTCGGCAACGTCACACCCTCGCGTAACACCATCTCGGCTCGCACCATCGAGAGCTATGCTCACCTCGGCTTCGGCCTTGCCACAACACGCAAGAGCGTGCTCGAGGCCTCGGTCAATGCGGGTTGGAATTTTTTCTCATACATAGACACTTACGACGAGCCCGACAACCCCTCGACGCACGATGCGTTCCGTTTCGTGGCGGGCCGCCTGCAGTTCCAGCACTCGACACTCGACAAGATCGAGTACCCCACCCACGGCGGTCGCTTTACAGCCTCGGTGATCGGTGTGCACGGACGCGATAAGTTCGAGAATGCCGAGCTCAACGCCCAGAAGCGGTGGGAGCACCATCGTCGTTCGTGGGTGGGAGCGAAGCTCAAGTGGGAGCATTACCCCGCCAACTGGAAGGATTGGTGGTTCTCGGTGGGCTACACGCTCGAGGGAGTCTATACCTCGCACCCCTCGTTCAGCAACCCCTACGCCACGATCCTCACCTCGCCCCGCTTTGCCCCTACGCCGCACTCGCGTATGCTCTATATGCCCGAGTTCTACGCCAAGCGCTATGCCGCTGTGGGAGTGATGCCGACGTTCCGCCTGGTGCCTAACCTCTACCTGCGTGGCGGCCTGTATGCTATGCTGCGCGACCCGATGTGGGTGGATGATTATATGCACTACATCACGGATCTGTCGTTCGTCTATCACACCCGCATAGGCCCCGTGTCGCTGTCGCTGACGAAGTACAACCTCGACACGAAGAACAACCTATACGTTATGTTCAACTTCGGCTATCCGATCTTCGGCAACCGAGGGGTGTATTATTAATGTTATGTTGATTTAATAACCACGTCATTGCCCGACACCGTAGGTGACGAAGGGAATCCTCAACTCTTTTGTCAATAAAGTAAATGCAAAACAGGCCTAAGGCCTGCGTCATTCCACATTCTTTCTTTCCACCTTTTGGTGCCAAAAGGTGGAGCCAAAAGGCACGCGGTGATAAATTTTCGGGGTCGCCCCACCGCCCTCGGTAAAACGGATGCTACGCACTTTTACTTCGTGAAAAGGTCTCCGTTTTTTAACCCTCGGTCGGAGAGTCGCCCTTCTTCCGAAAATTCATCGGCCGCGAATGGGCTGACGCACGGGGATAATCTTTTGTAAATAAAGTAATAAATAAAACGTCATTCCACATTTTTACTTTTTAGGGCTTTGCTGATACAGACTAAGCGCCCAAGTAAAAATGACTGGAATCTACCTTTGTTGAAACGGCCTTACTGATACTGACTTGTGTCATCATCAGTGGAGGATTGCCATCGCCACCTATGGTGTCGGGCAATGACGCACCCGTAACGGGTGTTTTGCATTTACCTTGCCTATGCCTAAATACAAGGTTGATTCCCATCGTCGCTACACTTCGTTCCGCTCCGGGGAATGACGTGTATTGAGTGGAAGATTCCCATCGTCGGCTCTAAAGAGCCTCCGGGGAATGACGTTGTTTTTCCCTACCCCTTTCATCAATTTTGGGGGGGGTGAAAAAAGTAAAATCCCTCTACCAAACGAGAAAAATCCTCCGTCTGCGAGAAAACCTCGGCCTATGGGCGCAATCCCCGCCCGCGGGCAAAATAACTTACCGATTAATTAGCGATTAATCAAAGATTAATTAAAAAAGAGTCACTACTTTGCGGGAAAGTCCTCGTTTTTTTATAAATTTGCGAAGATTTTGCCATCCTACGCCCTCGGGACACAACAATTGCAGAGGGCTGGCCGAAAATCACCGTTCTTCAGCAGGAATGTGAAAACAATTAACAAACAAAATAAAACCAATAAAACTATGGCTGATTTCATCTATCAGGAACCCTATCCCATCGAGCGCGATACCACCGAGTACGAGCTCGTCACCAAAGATTACGTCAAGGTCGTTGAGTGCGACGGCCGCAAGATCCTCAAGGTCGATCCCAAGGGCTTGGAGCTGCTCTCAAAGCGTGCTTACAGCGACGTGTCGTTCTACCTGCGTCCCTCACACTTGCAGAAGCTGGCCAACATCCTCGAGGATGCCGAGGCTTCGGACAACGATAAGTTCGTGGCATACACTATGCTTCTTAATCAGGCCGTAGCTGCCGAGGGCGAGCTGCCCACCTGTCAGGACACCGGTACCGCCATCTGCATCGGCCACAAGGGCGAGGATGTTTACACCGGCGCCGACGATGCCGAGTGCATCGCCAAGGGTGTCTATGAGACCTACAAGGAGCGCAACCTCCGCTACTCGCAGGTTGTTCCCTTCACTATGACCGACGAGAAGAACTCGGGCACCAACCTCCCCGCACAGATCGACATCTACGCTGGTCACCCGGGCTCGATGGAGTATGAGTTCTTGTTCATCACCAAGGGTGGTGGCTCGGCCAATAAGACCTTCCTCTACCAGCAGACCAAGGCTCTGCTCAACGAGCAGTCGCTCGAAAAGTTCTTCAAGGAGCACCTCGCCGACCTGGGTACTTCGGCTTGTCCTCCCTACCATCTGGCAGTCTGCATCGGCGGTACGTCGGCCGAGATGTGTCTCTCGACCGTGAAGAAGGCTTCGGCTGGTTATCTCGACCACCTGCCCACGTCGGGTAACGAGGGTGGCCGCTGCTTCCGCGATCTGGAGTGGGAGGAGCGCATCACCAAGATGTGTCAGGAGATGGGTATGGGTGCCCAGTTTGGCGGTAAGTACTACGTTCACGACGTTCGCGTGATCCGTGCTCCGCGTCACGCTGCGAGCTGCCCCGTGGCTATCGGCGTAAGCTGCTCGGCCGACCGTAACATCAAGGCTAAGATCACTCCCGAGGGTATCTTCGTCGAGAAGTTGGAGAAGAACCCCGCACGCTTCCTGCCCGCCGAGGCTCCCGCTATGAGCCCCGCCGTCGATATCGACTTGGACGAGGGTATGGACAAGGTGCGTGAGATCCTGACCAAGTACCCCATCAAGACCCGCTTGAACCTGAAGGGTACTCTTATCGTAGCCCGCGACATCGCCCACGCCCGCATCAAGCAGATGCTCGACGAGGGTCAGCCTATGCCCGAGTACTTCAAGAACCACCCCGTATATTACGCTGGCCCCGCCAAGACCCCCGAGGGTATGGCATCGGGTTCGTTCGGCCCCACCACGGCTGGTCGTATGGATCCCTACGTTGATCTGTTCCAGAAGGCTGGCGGCTCGATGGTGATGGTTGCGAAGGGTAACCGCTCGAAGGCCGTGACGGATGCTTGCCAGGCTAACGGTGGTTTCTACCTCGGCTCGATCGGTGGTCCTGCAGCTGTGTTGGCTAAGCGTTCGATCAAGAGCGTCGAGGTGGTCGACTTCCCCGAGCTCGGTATGGAGGCCGTGCGTAAGATCTACGTCGAGAACTTCCCCGCCTTTATCATCGTCGATGACAAGGGCAACGACTTCTTCGCTGACTTCGCACACTAAGATGCTATATCACAAGGTTTTGCACCTCGCAAGGGGTGCAAAACTTTGTTTATATTGCCGCGATAAATAATAAATCGCGGCAAAACTACGTTTTGTTGAGGACTAACAACATTACCGATGAACTCATTTTTTAGACACATAATCCTCACCGTAGCCTTCGCGCTGGCATCACTCGTGGCTCGTGCCGATGGCGATGTGAGCTTCGAGATCAACACCCCGCTCATCGTCACCGCGGGCGAGATGTTCCGCGTCGAGTTCGTGCTCACCAATGCCGAGCCCGACTCCAATTCGTTCCAGAGTCCCTCGTTCGAGGGCTTGGAGGTGCTGGCTGGCCCCACCACGGCCACGGGACACTCGTTCCAGTCGATCAACGGCGTGAGCAGCAGCAAATCGACCTTCACGATCACCTATGTGGTGATGGCACAGACGGCGGGCAACCTCACCATAGCCCCTGCCGAGGTGCAGGTCAAGGGCAAGCGCTTCGCCACCAAGGCAACCCCCATCGAGGTGGTGGCCCAGAGTGCCCAGCGTGACGAGCAGGCCGCAGCCGAGCAGGGCACGGCGGTGCAGAATCAGATTGCCGACGACGACATCCTGCTGCGACTGAATCTCTCTCGCACGGAAGTCTATCAGGGCGAGCCCATCCGCGCCTCGCTGACGCTCTACACCCGCGCCAGCATAGCAGGCTTCGAGGATGTTAAGCTCCCCTCGTTCAACGGTTTCTGGTCGCAGGAGCTCCCCACCGATGGCTACACCACGTCGCGTCAGACGGTGGATGGCAAGGTCTATGACTCGCAGATCATCAAGGAGTACCTGCTCTATCCTCAGCAGTCGGGCACGATCGCAATCGAACCTGCCGATATCACAGCCGTGGCGCAGGTCGTGATGCGTAGCCGCCGCACCTTCGACCCCTTCTTTGGCGGCGGTGCGGAGGTCTATAACGTACCTCGCAAACTCACTGCGGGCCGTCTCGCGGTCACCGTGAAGCCTCTGCCCGAGGGTGCTCCCGCATCCTTCTCGGGTGCTGTGGGATCGTTCACGATGAACACCGAGAACCCGCCCCTCGCGCTGAAGGCCAACTCGGCCTCATCGTACACCGTCACAATCAACGGCACGGGTAACCTCACCTTCCTGCAGGCCCCGAAGCTTATGCTGCCCACCTCGTTCGAGCTCTACGACGTCCGCTCGACCGAGTCGATCCGCACCACTACGGCGGGTACGACGGGCTATCGCCGTTTCGAATACCCCTTCATCGCCCGTGCCGAGGGTGAGTACTCGCTGCAACCCATCGAGTTCTCATTTTTCAACCCCGAGAAGGGAGCCTACGTCACCCTCTCGTCGGCCCCGCTGACGGTTGCCGTTTCACCCGACGGATCGGTCGGCTCGGCAGCTGCCGTGGCACAGCTCATCACAGGCTCGT
>CAZWHN010000098.1:0-6524 GCA_964633635.1 uncultured Alistipes sp.
ATGTACAACTTTTTTCATAACAATCTTTTTAGAAATTAACTCCGCCAACGGGTTTTATTAACTAATCAATACTATCAGTTTCTCGTTTCGTTTATTGCTTCTCTGACAGGCTATGGCGGTATGCCAAAGGGGATTTGCCTGTGTGGTGCTTAAAGTAGCGGCCGAGGTAGGATTGGTCGGGGAAGTGGAGTTTGTCAGCAATTTGCTGGATGGTGCAGTCCGACAAATCGAGCATAATTTTAATCTCCTGAACAACCCGCTCGTCAATAATCTCCTTCGGCGATTTATTGATGATGCTGCGAGTGATGGAGGTCAGATAGCTCTTCGATACGCACAACGACTCGGTATAGAATGCCACATCACGATGCTGGCAGACGTTGGAATCGACAAGGCGCAAGAATCGATGCAGCAACTCCTCCTTGCGCGTGTATGACATTCGTTTGCTTGAGAGGCTATCGCGCTGAATGGCATCGTAAATCGTCAGCATCATATTTCGTAGGTAGTTGGTGGCAATTAGCTGACGATAAGCATTTTCAACATCGTTGCACACTTTGAATATCAAGCGCAAAATGGCATCCGAAACATCAAGCGTCGGTGCCGTGTGGCGATAAATGGGTTGATACCACAGATGAGAGATGAAATTGGGGTCGAGCTTAAACACTATCTCACTGAACACCGCCTCGGAGAATGCAACAAAATCTACCGCAAAGTCATTGCTCGCCTCAACAAGCACAAAGATAGAGTCGGGGATAAGGATTATTTCACAGCCCTGCTCGATGCGGTATTCATTTAGATTGACCGTAATCAAGGCTCTTCCCGAGCGGCACAGCATAATCATTCCACCCCGCTGATGCAGTGGTGAGTCCTTGTATTTAGTAAGAGATGAGTGCTCTACGCGAAAATGACCATCTCTGAGAAGAATTGAATGATACATATCCTCGAGGGTGTTTATTTTGTACAAATATAGCGTTTATTTTTTCAAAAATACTTGCAAGAGAGTTCTTTCTGAACAATTAAGCCAAAGTATTGAAAACACTTTTTCATACCGAAAAGAGTACTTTTGCTGGCGATTTTTGAAATATATAAGCAATATGAAGAACTATTTTTGGATGTATACAGCAGCCATTGCGGTCTGCTGTGTTTTAGTTTGCGGATGTAAGGAACAGTCGCAGCAACCGTCTGATGCAGAGTATGCTGCAATGAGTATCTCAACGAGCAATCAGACGCTCTCGTCTATCTATGCGGCTTCGATTGAGGGTCGTCAGGATGTTGCCGTTTTTCCGCAGGTGTCGGGAACAATCTCTCGAGTGATGATTAACGAGGGTGAGCGCGTGAGTCGCGGTCAGACACTGTTTATTATTGACCAAGTGCCATTCAAGGCGGCATTGAAGATGGCCGAGGCAAATGTCGAGGCTGCAAAGGCAGGTGTTGCCACAGCGCAGCTGCTCTACGACAGCCGCAAGGCTCTGCACGCCGAGAAGGTGATTTCGGATTTTGATTTGCAGACCACATACAACCAGCTGCTGACAGCAAAGGCTCAGCTTGCACAGGCCGAGGCTGCCGAGATTAATGCAGCGAACAATCTCTCATATACCACAGTCAAGAGTCCCGTTGATGGTGTGGCGGGAACACTTCCCTATCGTGCCGGAGCGTTGGTGTCGCCACAGATTCCACAGCCGCTGACAACCGTATCGGATAATTCGCAGATGTATGTATATTTCTCACTTACGGAGAATCGTCTGCTCGATATGTTGCAGAAGTATGGCTCGACAAAGGAGGCTATGACGGCTCTGCCCGATGTGCAGCTTGTGATGAGCAACGGCGAGCGATATGCTCACTCTGGCCGCATTGAGTCTATCTCGGGCGTTATCAACCGCTCGACAGGTAGTGCGCAGTTGCGAGCCGTATTCCCCAACGAGGGTGGCATTTTGCGTAGCGGTGCTTCGGGTAAGATTGTGATTCCTGAGTTGCTTAGCGATGTGATGATTATCCCGCAGGCGGCGACCTACGAGGTGCAGGATAAGGTGTTTGTCTATTCTGTGGTAGATGGCGTCGCACGTCCTACGCAGGTGGCGGTTCGTCCGACCGATGATGGCAAGAGCTATGTTGTGGATAGCGGCCTTAAGGTAGGTGATGTGATTGTTACCGAGGGTGTTGGAATGCTGCGAGGTGGCGAGCAAATCAAGATAAAGGGGGCAGCAAGCAGCCAGCCCGCTCAGTCAATGGAGTAAAACGAAAATCTCGAACATTATGAAATTAAAGACATTTATAGACCGTCCCGTTTTGGCGATAGTCATCTCGGTGTTTATGGTGTTGGCGGGATTTATCGGCTTCTCGACACTCCCTGTCGAGCAGTATCCCGACATTGCACCCCCTACGGTTATGGTAACTACGGCCTATACGGGAGCGAGTGCCGAGACCGTACAGAAAGCTGTTATTGCGCCTCTGGAGGAGGCTATCAACGGAGTTGAGAATATGATGTATATGACCTCTACGGCAACCAATGCTGGTTCGGTGGAGATTATGGTATATTTCCGTCAGGGCACCAACCCCGATATGGCGGCGGTGAATGTGCAGAACCGTATCTCACGAGCATTGGGTATGCTGCCCGCCGAGGTTACGCGAATTGGAGTGTCTGCATTTAAGCGACAGAACAATATCCTGAAAATCTTCTCGCTCTACTCACCCGATGATAGTTACGATATGGACTTCCTGTCGAACTACATCTCAATCAACCTCAAGCCCGTAATCTCTCGAATCGAGGGTGTGGGTGATATTGTGGTATTGGGTAACGACTACTCAATGCGAGTGTGGTTGAAGCCCGATGTGATGGCTCACTACGGACTGGTTCCTTCGGACGTAACATACGCGCTGGCAGGACAAAACATCGAGTCGGCAGCAGGTACGCTTGGCGAGAACTCGGAGAACGCCTTTCAATATACAATGAAGTATAAGGGCCGTCTGGTGACGCCCGAGGAGTTTTCCAACATAGTCATTCGTTCACTGCCTACGGGCGAGGTGTTGCGTCTGGGCGATATAGCCGATGTGGAGATGGGAGCAATCAGTTACGCATACAATAGTAAGGTGGAGAGCCACCCGGGAATTACCTGTATGGTATTCCAGACCGCCGGCTCAAACGCATCGCAGGTTGTGGAGGATGTCGAGGCGTTCCTCGATGAGGCCGAGAAGGATATGCCTGAGGGTGTGAAGGTCGCCCACTTGCATAGCGTCAATAATTTCCTCTATGCCTCAATCGCCAGCGTGGTAGAGACGCTCATCATTGCTATTTTGCTTGTGGTGTTGGTGGTTTATCTCTTCTTGCAGGATTTGCGCTCAACACTTATTCCTACGATTGCTATCTTCGTTTCGATTATCGGAACATTTGCATTTATGGCCGTTGCAGGCTTCTCGATTAACCTGCTTACGCTTTTTGCTATGGTGTTGGCTATCGGTACGGTGGTGGATAATGCCATCATTGTGGTGGAGGCCGTGCAGGCTCGTTTTGAGGTTGGCTACCGCTCGTCGTATATGGCTACAAATGATGCGATGGGAGGTATTTCGTCGGCAATCATCGTATCGACACTTGTCTTTATGGCGGTGTTTATTCCTACTTCGATGATGGGTGGAACATCGGGAACATTCTACACGCAGTTTGGTATTACGATGGCAGTGGCAGTAGGTCTGTCGGCAATCAACGCCTTGACGCTGTCGCCTGCTCTGTGTGCCATAATGCTCAAACCATACGTTGATGAGAATGGCGAGCAGCGCGATAACTTCTCGGCACGATTCCGCAAGGCGTATAATGTTGCTTTTACGGCCATACTCGACCGATATAAATATGGAGTGCTGTACTTCATTCGTCGCAAGTGGCTTATTGGCGGCGGATTGGTGGCGATGCTTGTGGCGTTGGTGCTGCTGATGAACTCAACCAAGACGGGACTTGTACCTGATGAGGACCAAGGCGTTGTCTTCATCAATGTAAATGCCGCACCGGGCACCTCGCTCAATCGTATGAGTGAGATTATGGAGGAGATATCTTCTCGCGTAGGTGCAATGCCTGAGGCGGAGATATTTGACAATGTAGCTGGATATGGACTTATCGCGGGCGAGGGCTCGTCGTATGGTATGATTACGCTTAAACTCAAGGATTGGTCGGAGCGTAAGGGCGAGGAGCACTCAGTAAATTCGGTTATCAACCGCATCTATGCCATAACAGCCGATCTGCGCGATGCTTCGGTCTTTGCACTGGCTCCTGCGATGATTCCAGGTTACGGTACGGGTAATGGATTTGAGCTACACCTTCAGGACCGTACGGCTGGCGATATCAACACGTTCTTCGCCAACGCTCAGCAATTCATCGGAGCGTTGAATGCCCGCCCTGAAATTGGTGAGGCGTACTCAACCTTCAGCCCCAACTTCCCGCAGTGGCGTGTGGAGCTGGATGCGGCAAAGTGTATTCGTCAGGGCACAACTCCCGATGCCGTGTTGGATGTTATGGCGGGTTACTTCGGAGGTCAGTATGTGTCGAACTTCAACCGCTTCTCGAAGGTATATCGTGTAATCCTGCAGTCGAGCCCCGAGTATCGCTTGACGCCCGAATCATTGGACAATACGTTTGTCCGCACGCAGGGCGGTATGGCGCCGCTGAGCCAGTTTGTTACGCTGGAGAAGGTCTATGGAGCAGAGTCGCTCTCGCGCTTTAATATGTTCAACTCGATTGCCATCAACGGAACGCCTGCCGAGGGTTATTCGTCGGGTGATGCACTTCGTGCCGTTGAGGAGGTTGCTGCTCAGGTACTGCCCGCAACGATGAGTTACGAGTTTGCAGGTATCGCCCGTGAGGAGCAGCAGAGCAGCAGCAATACGGTTATCATCTATACGATTTGTATTGCACTTATCTATTTGATTCTGGCGGCATTGTATGAGAGTTTTGTGATGCCTATTGCAATCATCATCGCCATCCCCTGCGGATTGATGGGTAGTTTCGCCATTGCCAAACTGATGGGATTGGAGAACAATATCTACCTTCAGACAGGTCTGATTATGCTTATCGGATTGCTGGCCAAGACGGCAATCCTTATTACAGAGTATGCAGGTGAACGCCACCGTTGCGGTATGTCGCTCACACAGTCAGCCATCGGTGCCGCCAAGGCGCGTCTGCGTCCGATTTTGATGACGGCTCTTACGATGGTCTTCGGTATGTTGCCGATGGTATTTTCGTCGGGTGTAGGTGCAAACGGTAATGCAACGCTCGGAGCAGGTGCCGTAGGAGGTATGGTTGTGGGAACGCTGGTGTTGTTGTTCTTTGTGCCGGGATTGTGGATAACTTTCCAATGGTTACAAGAGCAGATTCGCCCCATAGAAGAGAAGAATCCTGATTGGGCTATAGAGGCCGAGATGGAGTATGTTGCGCAATTAAAGGAGGAGAAAGAGAAACAATTAAAGAATTCAAATGATGAGTAGAATTATATATTGCTTAGTGGCGTGTGCGATACTTTCGAGTTGCGCTGGACTGCGCCGCTATAAGCCTGTAACAGAGGTCGATAGTAATCTCTTCGGCAGAGAGGTTACAATTACCGACACGACAACGATAGCCTCAATCTCGTGGCGGGAGTTTTTCACCGACACCCATCTGCAGGCATTGATAGATACGGCAATGCTCCGTAATTCGGATTTGCGAGCCGCGCAACTGCGTATCAAGGAGGCTGAAACCACACTACGCACAGCACGCCTTGCCTATCTGCCATCGTTTAATTTTACGCCCAATGGTGCAGTTTCGAGTTTTGACTCCTCGCCTGCTCAGTGGGTTTACAATGTACCGATTGCAGCATCGTGGGAGATTGATATCTTCGGTCGCCTGACGGCGCAAAAGCGTCAAGCTAAAGCTCTCGTTGAGCAGAGTCGAGATTATGAGCAGGCCGTAAAGAGCGGCTTGGTGGCCACACTTGCCACACAATACTACACGCTCCTCTCGCTCGATGAGCAGCTCCGCATCGTGAAGGCTACAGCAGAACGATTTGAGGAGTCGGTAAGGGTTATGAGGGCGATGAAGCAGGCGGGTATGGCAAATGAGACAGCTGTAGCCCAAATCGAGGCGGCGTACAATGCCACATCTGCATCTTCGGCAGATATTGAGCTTGCGATAAACAATCTGGAGAATGCTATTTGTCGCATACTCGGCCAGACACCTCAGCCGATTGAGAGAGGAGCGTTGTCCGATTATGCGCTTCCAAGCACTCTATCAGTAGGTATCCCTGTGCAGATTCTTGCCAATCGTCCCGATGTACGCGCCGCCGAGCAGGCTTTGGCGCAGGCATTCTATGCCACAAACATCGCCCGCACATCGCTCTATCCATCGCTCACGTTGAGCGGCTCGGCAGGGTGGACAAATAATCTGGGCAGTATAGTTACCAATCCAGGAAAAGTGTTGCTATCGGCGGCAGGTTCATTGTTGCAGCCAATTTTTAATGCTCGTGCGTTGCGAGGTCAAGTGGAGATTGCCAAAGCGCGTCAGGAGCAAGCGG
>CAZWHN010000099.1:0-6435 GCA_964633635.1 uncultured Alistipes sp.
CGAGGTAGGTAAGCGTACCGCCATCGACTTGGGTATCCACGGCCTGCACCCCGAGCTTATCCGCCTGATTGGTAAGATGAAATATCGTTCGTCGTATGGTCAGAACCTTTTGCAGCACGCCCGCGAGACGGCTAACCTCGCAGGCATTATGGCTTCGGAGTTGGGTCTGCCCGTCAAGGCTGCACGCCGCGCAGGATTGTTGCACGATATTGGTAAGGTGCCCGACGACGAGCCCGAGTTGCCGCACGCAATAATCGGTATGAAGCTCGCCGAGAAGTACAAGGAGAAGCCCGACGTATGCAACGCCATCGGAGCACACCACGACGAGGCCGAGATGACCTCGATCATCGCCCCCATCATTCAGGTCTGCGACGCCATCTCGGGCGCACGCCCTGGTGCTCGCCGCGAGGTTGTGGAGTCGTACATCAAGCGTCTGAAGGAGATGGAGGACATCGCACTCTCATACCCCGGCGTGGTGAAGACCTACGCTATCCAGGCGGGTCGTGAGCTGCGCGTGATCGTGGGTGCCGACAAGCTCTCGGATCAGGAGTCGGAGCTGCTCTCGCACGACATTGCAAAGAAGATTCAGGACGAGATGACCTACCCGGGTCAGGTGAAGATCACCGTGATCCGCGAGACTCGTTCGGTCAGCTACGCAAAATAATCAAACTGCAAAATCAAACAAACGGCTACCGAGCGATTCGGTGGCCGTTTTCGCTTTTTCACCCGCAAACACCTCAACAATATGACACCCATCGAGATAGCCCACTCGCTCGCTGATCGACTCGACACCACGCTGTCGGCCGAGGATGCGGCGCTGCTGGCCGAGATACTCATCCCCTACACGATGCGCAAGGGCGAGACACTGCTCCAGCGGGGACAGGTGGCCCACCATCTGCTCTTTGTCGAGCGGGGGCTCATTCGCCAATACTACATCAAGAACAACATCGACATCACGGAGCACTTCAGCACCGAGCGCGACATAGTCTATTGCACGGAGAGTATGCTCACCGCAACGCCCACCGAGCTGATGATCGAGGCGTTGGAGAACGGCATTGTGCACAAGATACCCTACCGCGAGTTTATGCAGCTCTGCGAGCGTTCGGCAGGGGTGATGCGTCTCTACTGCCGACTGTTGGAGGATGGATTGTTGGAGTCGCTGCGCAAGTGCGACGCCCAGCGATTTGAGAGCTCGCGCGAGCGCTACGAGAACTTCGTGCGCCAATACCCCGAGGCGGCACGTCGTGCCCCGGGCAAGCACATAGCCTCGTATCTGCTGATGACGCCCGAGTCGCTGAGTCGCGTGAGGGCTGGAATTTTATAGGAGGGCGCCCGAAAAAATTGATATAAATCATTTTTTCTTCCCACGGCAGGGGCTAACTTTGCATAAAACTGAAAACCGATGAAGAGAAAAACCTTTTTACAGCGCTCGGCGGCATTGGCTGTTGGCGCAATAGTGGGTGGCGAGATGTTGGCTAAGGCCGAGAACAATCTCCTCTCGCCCGAGGAGCTCGCCTCGACCGATGCTCCGAAGCTCGACTTCCCGATTATGGATCTGCACGTCCACCGCTCAGATAAGCAGACCATCGAGCAGATCGTCGAGAAATCGAAGCGTCTGGGCATAACCTTCGGCGTGATGCAGAACGTCGCACCGTGGGGCATCACCACCAACGAGCAGATGCAGGAGTACATCGACTCGCTGAAACCCTACCCCGTCTATATCGGTTTGCAGCCGATGAGCCCCAATTGGTCGAAGAATTTCTCGAAGGATATAATCGCGCAGGCCGACTACATAGCCATCGACCCGCAGATGGTGCCTGCGGCCAACGGCTACGGCGAGGATATTCAGGTGTGGGAGTATGCCACCTACATCGACGATGCGGAGCTCTTTATGGAGCACAATATGGCTCACTACTTGGATATTCTGGACGGCGACGACCCGATCGACATCTTCGCCTGCCCGCTGCTGCTGCCCTACTGCATCGAGCGCGAGTACAACACCCTCTGGACCAAGAAGCGTCTGCAGACCATCATCGACGCTGCGAAGGCTCGCCAGGTGGCCATCGAGATCAGCGATATGATGCGTGTGCCGCACGAAGAGTTCATCCTGATGGCTAAGCGTGCTGGGCTGAAGTTCACCTTCGGCTCCGACACCCGCGACGAGAAGACTGGCCGACTGGACTACTGCCGACGAGTGGCGGCACGATGCGGTCTAAAGAAGAGCGACTTTTTCGTTCCGAAACGCCTATTATAATAATCCGACTGCCGAGCAATCTCGGCAGATTTTTTGTGTCGAAATTGGTTTATCTCAACGGATTTGCTATCTTTGTAGGAACCTAACCTACCAACAACCTAAGATATGAATCCCAAAATAGAGATTCTGCGTCACGCCGAAAGGCGCCACGCCCGATTCTTCCCACGTCAGCTACCGCAGCTGCCACGCAGGGATCTGGCTCTGTTCACCTCGATAATGAAACGCCACCAAGCACCCAAGGGCAAGATACTGCTCCGTAAGGGCGAGGTGCTGGAGGATTTCATCATCATCGAGCGGGGGCTGATGCGCCAATTCTACTACAAGAACAACATCGACATCACGGAGCACTTCTCGTGCGAGGGCGACTATCTGGTCTGCATCGAGAGCATGTTTCTGCACCGTCCCACCGAATTGATGATCGAGACGCTGGAGCCTACCACCTACTACACAATAAATTACAAGGAGTTAGAGCAGGCATTCGAGCGTTCGGTGCCACTGCTTAACCTCTATCGACTGCTGATCGAGGCCAACTTGGTACTCTCGCAGCACAAGGCCAACGAGATGCGTTTCGAGAGTGCCCGCGACCGCTACGAGAACTTCGTTCGCCAATTCCCCGAAGCCGCCAAACGTGCCTCGGGCAAGCATATTGCATCGTATCTGCTGATGACGCCCGAATCGCTGAGCCGCGTCAGGGCGGGAATATTATAAAAAAGAGGGTGTCTAACAAGTTACGTTAGCACCCTCGATTTTTGAGAAATTGTATAACAAGAGCTATTTTTGGAGCTGGTCGAAAGCCGAAAAACCGCAGTTTTCCGAGCGTAAATGAGGATTTTGAGGGCGAGCCAGATGAAAAATGAGCCTTGTTAGACAGTTTCTTTTAATTATATTACGGCACGGGGTCGTAGCCACTTCCACCCCACGGATGGCAGCGTAGGAGTCGCTTCAGCGTGAGCCAGCACCCCTTGATCGGGCCATACTTCTTGAGCGCCTCGACCGCATACTGCGAACAGGTGGGGACAAAGCGACACGAGGGTGGCGTGAGTGGCGAGATGCAGTACTGGTAGAACTTCACCAACGCCAGAAAGGGAAATGTCGCCGCTCGCTTAAAGAGGGACCGACACCTGCTCCAGAATTCGCTGTACGGCATTGCGGATGGTTTTATATGAGTGACACTCCTTGGTGGAGTAGATCAAGGCAATGTGAACGTGCGCCGAGCGCTCGCCGAGTCGTTCGCACAGGGGCCCACGCTCCAGACGGTAGGCTTCGCGCATACGACGCTTGAGCAGGTTGCGGCGGTTGGCCCGCTTATGGAACTTCTTGGGAACGGAGAACATTATCTCGACGGGGCGGGATGTGGCAATCGCCTGTGCGCCTACGTCTGCTACCTCTCCTTCCAACGCTCCATTCGGCTCGACCTCCTTCTCGATACCTTGCTCAGCCTCTTCTATCTCAGCCCCCGCTGTCTTTGCCCCCTCTATCTCGGCCCCTTCTATCATGGCCCAGACGTAGCGCAGGGGATAGACAAACCCGCTGTGGCCCTCGCCGAAGAGTCGGCGTATGGCTTTGAGCGAGCGCAAGCGCTCCTCACGCGGAAGGGTGTAGTCGGGCATAATGGTCAAAAAAGGGTTTATTTCTTCTCGGCTGTTGCGGTGCTGCGGCTGCGGCTACGCTTGGCCAGCTTGCTCTGCTGAGTGCGGATGAACTCCTCCTTAGCCTCGTCCTCGTGCAGCTCGACGTCGGCCACCTCCTCGCCACGCTTAACCTTGGCGATGTAGAGATCGAGAGCCTTCGCCATCGAGGGTGCCTCGGGCGAGGGCGCCGAAGCCTTCACCTTCATACCTGCGTCGAGTGCCGCACGCAACGTAGCCTCGCCAAAGGTGGCGATAACGGGCAGCTCGTCGGTCTTGAAGTTTTCGGTTACGCTCTTCACATCCGAGGGCGAGTAGAGCGCCATCACGTCGTACTCCGAGGGCTTCACATCCTCCATCTCGGCAGCAATGGTAAGGGCCAGGATGACGGGGTCGAAGTTAATCTTGAGCTTCTCCAGCGTCTCGGGCAGCTCGGGCTTGTGAGGCTCGCTCAGGGCAAGCAGGAAACGCTCGCTCTTGTGCTTGATGATAAGCTCCAGCAGGTTGGTGAAGGTGCCGTCGGCGAAGGAGATCTTACGCTTGCGATAGACGATATACTTCTGCAAGTAGAGCGCCACGGCCTCGGTGTTGCAGATGTACTTCATCGTCTCGGGTACGGTGATGCGTGCCTCCTCGCAAATCTTGAAGAAGCTATCGACGGTGGTACGCGATGTGAAGATGACGGCCGTGTGGTCCAATATTTCGATGCGCTGTGAGCGGAACTCCTTGAGCGAGACGCCAACTACGCAAATCAGAGGTTTGTAAGTGACCTCCACTCTATGCTTACTCGATAATTCGTAAAAAGGGGACTTTTCAATTACAGCAGGTCGGGGCTGCGATATCAAAACTTTTTTAACCATTACTTCTCTTTATATTACTATCTCAGGATTTTAGCCGCCTGCCACAAAAGCGAGAACGGTAAAATTTCGACGGTGCAAAGGTACAAAAACCAATGCAAAATAGAAACTTTTTTATGAATAAAGAATTTTATACTTTCACGAATAAATAAAATTACGACCACTCCTGCCCCCACCGTAGCCACCTTGAACCACAGATCGTAAGCCGCAGCGCTACCCATCAGCGCCATCAGCATCACGGGAGCGACCATCACCGTCGCCAGCACGAAATAGACCAGACGGATGTGCATCAGCGAAGCCACCTCGGCCGTGCTGCGTGTCACCGCCCCCACCACGCTGAGCATACCATACTGCAGAGTGACCACCAATAGGAACAACGCCATCGCCACGAAGGGCATAAAGAGTTGCACATCGGCAGCCATAGCTATCTCGGCACGCAGGCAGACGATACCCGCCAGCAGGCCGACAAAGCCCGCGCCCAACATAAAGAGTTTGCCGAGCGAGCCGTAGAAGATGTCGCTGCGACGACGCTCGCCCGTGCATCCCGTGGGGGTGGTGCTACGGCCAAAGACCGAGCCGAAGAGGGTTGCAATGTCGTCGAAGTAGCGGTAGAGGCTGCGTATGTAGAGGAAGAGCAGCACCACAACGAGTAGGCTGTAAAGCAGTATGGTCCACTCTGCAAGATCCCACCACACGGGGGTGAGCATAGTCTCGGCCACGTCGTTCACTGGTGCGGGGTCGGCAGCGGCGATGGGTTTGGCCGCAACGGAGAGTGAATCGGCCGCCACGGAGAGCGAATCGGCCGCAACAGAGAGAGAATCTGTCGTCACAGAAGTTATCTCCGAGCCAACCTCCTGAAGCTCCACCGCAGGCTCTGAGTCGAGTCGCATCACACCCTCGGCAAGCGACGAGCGACTGCCATAGAGCGACTCCAAAGGTGCATCCTGATACTTTTCGCGTGCGAGTCGCCACTGCCCTATGATGCGGTCGAAGACCTCGGCCGAAACAGCCTCCGAAGGGTGTTCCGTCGGCTCCACACGTCCCAATGAGTCGGTGTGCATAGGATGCAACTCCCCCGTCCAGCGATCCGTCAGGCGACGAAGCGCACGCTCGGAGAGGGTGTCCAACCCCGTCAGACGAAGTGTATCGGCTGCAAGTGACATTACTCGAATATGCGTTTAAGTGTTATGCGGAAAGTGGTGCCACGCCCAACCTCCGAGCGTGCCACGACGATGCGACCGTGGTGATAATCCTCCACGATGCGACGTGCGAGCGAGAGGCCCAAACCCCAACCGCGTGTCTTGGTGGTGTAGCCAGGCTCGAAGATGCGTTTCCAATTACTCTTGGGTATTCCCTTGCCCGTGTCGCTCACCTCGATGATGACCGACTTATCGCTCGACGAGAGCTGCACGTCGATCGAGCCCGTGCCCTGCATTGCATCCAGAGCATTCTTCATCAGATTCTCCACCACCCACTCGAAGAGGGCCACATTCAGGTTGGCCTTCACGGGGGCCATTGCAAGTCCGTTGTAGGAGAGTGTGACGTTGCGCGGCACACGCTTGCGGAAGTACATCACCGTCTCGCCCACCACCTCGTTCACGCTGCCGACGACGAGCTCGGTCTCGGAGCCGATCTTCGAGAAGCGATCGACGATCTTCATCAGGTGGTGCAGATCCTTGTTCATCTCATCCACAGC
>CAZWHN010000100.1:0-6423 GCA_964633635.1 uncultured Alistipes sp.
GAGATGCGGGCACGCACCTTCACGGCACCGCCCCTCAGTCCGTCGTTATATCGGCTGGCATCCATCAGACCACCCGTCGGGAAGTCGGGCAGCAGCTGGAAATCCTCACCACGCAGATGGGCAATGCAGGCCGAGATCAGCTCGTTGAAGTTGTGCGGCAGGATTTTCGACGCTAAACCTACGGCGATACCCTCGGTACCCTGCGCCAGCAGGAGCGGAAACTTGACGGGTAGCGTCACAGGCTCGTCGTTACGGCCATCGTACGAGCGCATCCACTCGGTAGTCTTCTTGTTATAGACCACCTCCAAGGCGAACTTCGACAATCGGGCCTCGATGTATCGGCCCGCAGCGGCATCGTCGCCCGTGAGGATGTTACCCCAGTTACCCTGCGTGTCGATCAAGAAATCCTTCTGTCCCAACTGCACCATAGCGTCCTTGATCGACGCATCGCCGTGGGGATGGTAGGCCATCGCCTGACCTACGATGTTTTGCACCTTGTTGTAGCGGCCATCGTCGCAGCACTTCATCGTGTGCAGGATACGACGCTGCACGGGCTTGAGGCCATCCTCGATGTGCGGCACGGCACGCTCGAGGATAACATACGAGGCGTAGTCCAGAAACCAGTTCTGGTACATTCCCGTAAGTTTCTTCATGTTGCCGCCGTCACCAAACAGACGGTCGTAACGCCCCTGCGGAGCAGGCTGCAAAGCCTCCTCGTCCGAACTCACATCTTCAACTATTGCAGACTCTGCGATCTGCTCTTCAATCATATCATTATGCTCTGCCATCTATGGTAGATTTTTCGCTTATTTTCGTTTTGGTTAAATAGCCTCCTCGACCAGATCCTCCTCGATGCGGAGGTTGTTGACGATGAAGCTCTGACGCTCGAAGGTGTTCTTGCCCATATAGAACTCCAGCATATCGCTGATGGGATCATCCTTAGTCAGACGCACCTTGTCCAGACGGATGTTTTCGCCAATGAGATCCTTGAACTCGTCGGCATTGATCTCACCCAGACCTTTGAATCGGGTGATCTCGGCCGTCGAACCGCACTTCTTGACCGCGCGCTGACGCTCCTCCTCCGAGTAGCAGTAGAAGTTCTCCTTCTTGTTGCGCACACGGAACAGCGGCGTCTGCAGGATGTAGAGGTGTCCGGCACGAATCAGCTCGGGGAAGAACTGCACGAAGAACGAGGTCATCAGCAGTCGGATGTGCATACCGTCCACATCGGCATCGGTTGCGATCACCACCTTGTTGAAACGCAGGTTCTCCAATCCATCCTCGATATTGAGCGCCGCCTGCAAGAGGTTAAACTCCTCGTTCTCGTACACCACCTTCTTCGTCAGGCCGTAGCAGTTCAGCGGCTTACCACGAAGGCAGAAAACAGCCTGCGTCATAGCGTCGCGGCTGGCCGTGATGGGACCCATTGCCGAGAGTCCCTCGGTGATGAAGATCATCGTCTTCTCCGCCAACTCGTTCTTTGAGTCGGTGAGGTGAACCTTACAATCGCGCAGCTTGCGGTTATTTACAGCCACCTTCTTTGCCACCTCGCGGGCCTTCTTCTGGATGCCCGAGATGGCTTTGCGGGCCTTCTCGTTCTCGTTGATCTTCTTCTGCAGGATCTGCACCGTCTCGCTATGCTTGTGCAGGTAGTTGTCGAGGTTCGTGGCCAGAAAATCGCCCACAAACTGTTGCATCGTAACGCCTGGCTTGATCTCCTTCGAGCCAAGACGGATCTTGGTCTGCGACTCGAAGACGGGGTCGTTCATCCTGACCGACACGGCGGCTATGATCGACGTGCGGACATCCGATGGATCGTAGTCCTTTTTGAAAAACTCCTTCACCACCTTAGCCACCGAGGCACGGAATGCCGCCTGATGCGTACCGCCCTGCGGGGTATATTGGCCATTGACGAACGAGTAGTAGCTCTCGCCATAGCCCGAGCCGTGGGTGATCACCACGTCGATATCCTCGCCCGAGAGGTAGATAGGCGGATACAGAGGCTCCTCCGAAAGGTTGTCGTTCACAAGATCCAGTAAACCATTTTTCGAGACGTACTCAACGCCGTTGAGAATGATCTTCAGGCCGAGGTTGAGGTAGGTGTAGTTGCGCACCAGCTGCTCGACGTAGTCCATATTGTAGCTGTACTCGCCGAAGATCTCCTCATCGACACGGAAGCTGATGAAGGTACCGTTACGCTCATCGACACCACTCTCCCAACGATCGGTAAGCTCCAAGCCCTTAGCAAAGGTGACCGTGTGAGCCTCGCCATCACGCACCGAGCGTGCCGTGAACTCGCTCGAGAGCATATTCACAGCCTTCACACCCACACCATTCAGACCGACGGTCTTCTTGAAGGCGTCGCCCTCGTACTTACCACCCGTATTCATCTGGCTCACGGCCGCCGAGAGCGACTTGAGGGGGATACCACGACCATAGTCGCGCACCGAGACCACATTATCCTCGATCGTGATCTCGATCCGATCGCCTGCGCCCATAATGAACTCGTCGATCGAGTTATCGACCGTCTCTTTGATCAGGACGTAGATACCATCGTCCGACTGCGAGCCGTCGCCCAACTTACCGATGTACATACCCGGACGAAGGCGCAGATGCTCACGCGGGGTTAGGGTTTTGATCGCGTCGTCGCCGTAGGCCGCAGGGGTGATGTTGTTTTTTATGTTGTTTGCCATAGTTTGTTTGTTTCTGTTGGTGCCGCTTTGTTTTTTAGTGCCACAAAATTAGAGCGTCGGTGTGCCACCTTATGACACCCTTTGGGTTTTTAAGTGGTTTTTATCGTTTTTCGGCTGCAATCTCTGCTCGCAACTCGTCCAGCGTTTGGACCATAGCATCGTGTACCATCTGCGAGAGCTCCTTCGCATCCATCGCCTCGATCTGCTCCACCCCGATGGGCTTCATTACGCGGATACCCACACGGTGGCGCCAATTCACCAGCCAGCCCTTGCGGAAAAAGTCGGTCGTACCGGTCATCACCACGGGCAGGATCTCCACACCTGCCTCCTTGGCCAGATTGAAAGCACCAGCCTTGAAGCGGTTGATCTGGCCTGTCTTCGAGCGCGTACCCTCGGGGAAGATAGCCACCGTAGCACCGCGACCAAGCCACAACTTACCCAATCGGAGCACCTTGGCCATAGCCTCAGCTGCATTGCCTCGCTCGATAGGTATATCGCCGTGGATCGTGAGCAGCGGGCCCATAAACGGCACACGGAAGACCTCACGCTTCGACACCCAACGGAAGTTGAGGGGGATCTTGTAAGCGGCGAAGATGTCGAAACCCGAGTTGTGGTTCATCACCATAACATACGATTTGTCCTTCTCGATATTCTCCACTCCGTCGATCGTGCGACGCATCAGCGGCGGCAGATCGTAGATCAGTCTACAAATGATGCGCGAGCACTCGTGTACCCAACGGCGACTCTTATCAAAGGGGTAGGTCAGGACCAAAACAATGATCGACACAACGAACCAGAACGATACCTGCAAGAGGGTAAAGATGTAGTATAAAATGGATAACATAATTTAGTTTGGTTTAAGCAAATTCATCTTGCAAAATTACTAATTTTTAGCGACTACCCCAAAAATTTCAACGCCATTTTTTCAACACTTTATCCTCACCACGGAGCGCTGGGCAGAATATTTGAAAATATCGAAACGATTAGCCTTTGTAATACGGAATTAATCGCTATCTTTGTCCATAACCCTCGAGTATCAGGCACTGGGCTGCAAGGCCATCGCACACCCGAGCCAACGACACACGAAGGCACAAAGATGAAATACTTAAAACAGATTTACTATGTCAATATTTTCGATTTTCAGCGGCGGAGGCACGCCCAAATACCCCACCGACGTGGTGCAAGATCGAGAGGGTAACGACGTGAAGTTCACCTTCTTCAAGCACGCATCATTTGCCATACAGATAGGCGAACGCCACATCTACAACGACCCCGTGCATCAATATGCCGAGTATGTGCATCTGCCCAAGGCCGACCTTGTGCTGGTGACACACTCGCACTACGACCATCTGGATCGTGCCGCGATCGACGACATCACCACCCATCAGAGCCTAATCATCTGCGACCAGACCTCGGCCGAAGTATTCGACGGCGAGGCCACGGTGATGGCGCCCACGATGAAGGCACAGCCGTGGGAGGGCTTGACGATCGAGGCTGTGGCGGCCTACAACACCACCGAGGGACACACCGACTTCCACCCCAAGGCGCGTCAGGACTGCGGCTACGTTCTGGAGCTGGCCACGGGACTGCGAATCTACATCGCTGGCGATACGGAGCTTACGCCCGAGATGTGTGCACTGAAGGATATCGACATTGCGCTGCTGCCCGTCAATCAGCCCTACACGATGACCGTCGATCAGGCTGTGGAAGCAGTGAAGGCGATCCGCCCACGCATCTTCTATCCATACCACTACGGCGAGGTAGAGGAGCCAACCGACATCGAACGTCTGAAGCGAGAGTTGGAGGGAGTAACCGATGTGAGAGTCTTCCCGATGGAGTAAATAGAAAGAGCCTGTCTATAAAAATTAGCCAGGCTCTTTTTTTTACTCAGCATTAGTTAATTTATTCCATATCTCGCGAATCCCCTCTTCTCCCTCGAAATAGTCGTGTTGATCATCTCTCACAAAGGTTTCCCCATTAGGTACGATTAATAATTTGTTAGAGTCAGGATATTCACAAATATCGTGGCCTATGTAAGTGCGTATATCAAGGAATACACAAGGGTCATCTGTATGATTATAAAGTTGATGGGCACCCGTTTCCCCTGCTTCAAAAAATATAATATCCCCCGATCTTACTATTTCCAAACCTTCAGGAGTACGCAATGTGGCTGCACCTTGTTGTATAACAAAGAGCTCTTCGGCATAACGATGAAAGTGATATGCCGCATTACATTCACGAGGATTGAGTTGTCGGACGTCAAAATTAAGCCATTGAGGAATAACTCCCAACTTTTCTCTCATACTATCAGTCAATAGTCTAAACCCATCGATTTTGTTTGGATTGGGCTGAAAATCTCTTTCCTCACCCTTTATTATTGTTGCCATTAACCTAACTATAAGCGATTTACCCTTGATTGCACATTACAATAAAGTCTACCTAACATAACTCCGTCAGATAGACTCTATAAATTTGAAATTTGTATAGCAAGAACTTTACTTAATAATCTTATCCAAGCGATCCACCGCGCGACGAATCTCCTCCTCGGGCAACTCGTGGTCAACTAAATTATTAGCAAAGTACTGCTCGAAGGCATAGAGGTCGATCATACCGTGACCCGAGAGGTTGAACAGAATGGTCTTCTCGCGACCCTCCTCCTTGGCCTTAAGTGCCTCACGCACCGCAACGGCAATGGCGTGGCACGACTCGGGAGCGGGGATGATACCCTCGCTATTGGCGAACATCATACCTGCCGAGAAGGTCTCGAGCTGTTGCACCGACTGCGCCTCCATCAAGCCGTCCTTGTAGAGCTGGCTCACGATGGGACCTGCACCGTGATAGCGCAGACCACCAGCGTGGATGTTCGAGGGCTGGAACGAGTGACCGAGCGTGTACATCGGCATCATCGGGGTCATACCCGCCGTATCGCCATAATCGTACTGGAACTCGCCGCGTGTGAGCTTAGGGCACGATGCGGGCTCAACAGCCACGACGCGAGTCTTCTTGCCCTCCACCAAATTGCGACGAATGAAGGGGAAGCCGATACCCGCAAAGTTTGATCCACCACCGAAGCAGCCAATCACCACATCAGGATCGTCGCCCGCCATCTCCATCTGCTTGAGTGCCTCCTCGCCAATGATGGTCTGGTGCATCAGGACGTGGTTCATCACGCTACCCAAGCAGTAGCGCGTCGTATCGCCGTGCTCCAAAGCACTCTCCACAGCCTCCGAGATGGCCATACCCAAATTACCCGAACACTCGGGATCGCGCTCCAGCACCTCACGACCAAAGCGAGTAGTGTTGCTCGGCGAGGGAATCACGTTTGCGCCCCACGCATTCATCAACAGCTTACGATAGGGCTTCTGCTGACAGCTCACCTTCACCATATAGACACGCAGGTCGATGTTGAAGTACTGACACGCCAACGACATTGCACTACCCCACTGGCCACCGCCCGTCTCCGTCGCCAGATACTTGATGCCCTGCTTGGCGTTGTAATATGCCTGCGGGATGGCGGTATTGGGCTTGTGAGAACCTGCGGGCGAGGTACCCTCGTTCTTGAAATATATCTTGGCCGGAGTGTCGAGCATACGCTCCAGATTGTAGGCACGCACAACGGGCGTAGGACGCCAAATTTTATAGAGGTCCTGGACCTGTTGGGGTATTTCGATATAACGCTCAACCGACATCTCCTGACGCACCAACTCCTCGCCAAAGATTTGGCACATAG
>CAZWHN010000101.1:0-6356 GCA_964633635.1 uncultured Alistipes sp.
AAAAAATTTTTTTATATGCATATAAATTTTAGTGAAAAATTTCTCTTAAGTAGAGAGATTGATTTTACACCTATTATTTATGCATTCGTTCGATTATTTTGCCCCCGCCAGTCACTTTTTTGCCGAAAGTGTTGAATAACTGGAATATTATACTTACCTTTGCTAAACGACTCTACTTAAGAGAGTATTAATTTATACATAAAAAATATCCTACCTGCAATTACAGATAGGATATTTTTTATGTATGCTGGAATAACCTACAACGCCACCTTGAAGATACACTTCTTGACGTGGCCCTCGCCCAGCATCGGAGCGTGGCCATCCTCGGGGAAGAGGATCGTGAACTGGCCCTCGCCGACAGTGTAGAAGCACTGCGGGATGTCGGTGAAGAGCTGGATATCCTTCTGCTCGTCGAACTCGGTCTCGGGCGTGAGGCAATCCTTCTTCTCGCTCCAGCCGAAGATCTCGTTAGGACCTGCTAACAGCAGCTGGATGTCGATGTACTTGCGGTGCAACTCGAGGCGAGCCTCGCTCACCTCACGCAGATCCAACTCCTGCACACTCACGAAGATATTATCGCCGTCGATGTCGTGACGACCGCAGGGCAGAGCCGCAACATCGTTGTTGTCGATAAAATCGAAGACGGTCTGAAAACGCGGATGGAGCGCCGCGTACTGCGCTTTGTTTTTCAATGAATCGAGAATCATAACTATTTGGGTTAATTGGTTTTGCGATTAAGTTTCAGCCGTACGAATACGGGATAGTGATCCGAGTATGTCACCCGATTTACCACCCTCCCCGCCTGATCCACCTCGAAGGGCAACATAGCCTCCGCAGCCTCCTCCACCGTGGGTGGCACAATACCGTCGCCATAGCGACGCACCAGCACCGTATCGGCATTCTCGCCACGTCCCTTGATGCCCGTCTCCAATCCCCACGAGTTGATCACCTCGTACGACAACGGCTCGAACTCATCGCTGCAGAGCACATAGTCGATACGCAACATATCGAAGAACCCTCGATAGGTGTGCGAATAGCCACGCCCCACAAGTCGGAAGGCATCCTTGAGCGGGCGGGCAGCCTGTCGATAGGTGTAGGAGAAGGGGGTATCGTTGAAATCACCGCACACGATGGTCGGATAGGGCGACTGGGAGATCATCTGCGCCAGCGTGTCGGCCTGCTCGGCACGGATGCGGTTGTTGGTAGTGAGTCGATTGACCATATCGCGCAACATCGAGAGGCTATCGTCGTCGAGGTATTCGTGCTGCTCGACAAAGATGTTATCCTCGCGACGTATGGCCGTCGAGTGAAGGTGATTGTTAAAGACGCGGATCGTGTCGTCCTTGAGTCGATTCTTGATCACGATGTCGGCCCAGACGAAGTTTTTCAGCGTATCTACCCTACCAGCTCTGACGATCGGATGACGGCTATAAATCGCGGGGCTCAGATTCACACGCGAGAGCGAGCGTGGCATAGGGTGCAGAGGCTCGAAGAGTGAGTCGGCAATATCGCTAAAGCCCATCTCCTGAAGGCACAGGATATCGGGATTCACAGCCTTGATCATAGCTGCCACAGAGTCGATGCAGCGTTCGCCATTGTCGTCGATGAAGCTACGCACGTTGAACGTCATCACCTTCAGTGCGCTACGGTCGTACTGCTTGCGCAGATTGGGCTCGGTGTAGATGCGACGCAGCTCCAACTTATAAAAGAGCGATAGCTGGAACACTCCGCACAGCGACACCACGACCATCGGCACAGCTACAAACAATCGCCAGCGCACGATCCAATAGAGCGTGAGCAACGCCTGCGCCACATACACAAAGGGTGAGATGAGTCCGAGTGTCGAGAGTTCGCCCCACTCGCGGGGATCGAGCTTTGGCACGCAGAGCGTAGCGATGAAGGCTGCGACCACGCCGAGAGTAACGACACCCACCACAATGTCGAGCATCGTACCCCCCACCGAGCGATGTTGCTTGCGACGCGCACTCGAGGAGCGTGATTTACCGTAATAATCAGCCATAATCGTTATCTACCTACTCTCGCAGAAAGTTTAGAAAAATATCTTACGTTGCTTACGCCACCAATAGAGCAGTCCCAAGCCCCACAGCATACCACCCAGATGGGCAAAGTGCGCCACGCCCGACTGGTAGCCCGACAATCCGAAGAAGAGCTCCAGCAGACCATATATCAGCACGAACCACTTGGCCTTCATAGCAATAGGAGGGAAGATCAGCATCACCGTATTGTTAGGGTGCAGCACACCGAACGCCAGCAGCAGACCGAACACCGCTCCCGAAGCACCCACCGTCGGAGTGTAGAGATACTGCATCGCCGACTGCAATCCACCCGCCTCGAGTGCGTGAGAATACTCGGCATAGCCCACGCCGAGCTGCAACAGCGCAGCACCCACGCCGCAGACCATATAGTAGGTAAAGAATCGCTGCGAACCCAACTCATACTCCAGCTGGCGACCGAACATCCACAACGCAAACATATTGAAGAACAGATGCGAGATGCCTCCGTGCAGGAACATATAGGTGAAGATCTGATAGCTGTGGAACAGCGGGCTCTGCGCATTGAACAACGCAAAGCGAGTGAGCAACTCATCCCCTATGGGCAGCAGCGTAGTGGCCAACAGCGCCACGCAGTTGGCAATGATAACATTCTTAACCACAGGTGGGGTTGTGTTTTGTCTTATGGCGTACATATTCTATACTATTTGGGGGCTACGGCCCCGATTTAACTCAACTTTGCCCTCAATTCGTCGGCCGTAAGCTCGGCCATAATCGGTCGTCCCGAGGGCGAAAAACTGTAATTCTCCGATGCGCACAAGCGCTGCAACAGATCGCGGGACTCCTCCACTGTCACGCCACGCGCAGGCAGGCGCGAGCCCTTCACGGCCATCATACGGGCCATATCCTCGCGCATACGTTCGCGGGCATCGCCACTCGACTGCACCTCACGCAGAAGTTCGTAGAGCAGACGATCGGCCTGCTCGCCCACGACACTCGAGGGCACACCGCACAGATCGACATCGCCATCGCCCAGCAGCTTCAGATCAAATCCCAACGCCGCAAACTCAACCTCACACTCCACAAGCAGGGCATAATCCTGCAACGAGAGGGTCAAACGCTCGGGGAAGAGCAGCTGCTGCGAGGAGCAGAATCCTGTGCCGATGGTGGCCATATATCCGTCGTAGAGCAGACGCTCCTTGGCTCTACTGAGATCGACTATCATCGTGCGACCACCGCTCACTGCGATTGCATAACCACCCGCCAGAGGCATCACGTCGCTAAACTCGGGACGCGACTCCACCTCCAACTGCTGCTGCACGCTACGCTCGACAAACTCCAATCGGCTCGGCTCATCAACGCCCTCGATCGTTGCGAAGTCGATGGCATCATCCCCCACAGCCGACTGAATCTCCTCAAAGCCATACATTGCCGAGGGTATCTCCATCTCATCTGAGAGCTCCGACAAGAGCTCCGCTGTAGGCATAGTTCCCAACGAGGGCATCACACCCATCGACGACTCTCGGTCGGGCGTAGGCACCCGATCCAGCGCGAAATCGCTATCCGACGCTATCTCGGCCCACCCCACATCCTGCAACTTGCCTTCGATAGAATGTTTTGATCGCCCGCTCGAGGGTTTGCGCCCCGAGGCCGAGGCTATCGCACCCTTAGATACAATGTCAAACGGATCGTCAAACGCCGCATCGACATCGGCAGCCGACAGCGAGGAGTCGATATAGTTCTCGCTGAAGGGGTTATAATCACTGCGCGAGACGCTCTTCGGCTCGCTATATACGGCGTGCGCAGGATCGCCCAAGACGGGGATCTCGATCGCAACGCTATTCTCAAAATCCATCATCGAGACGTTGCCGCTCTTGGCCAGTGTGCCACGCACGGCAGCGTGTATGATCTGATTCACCTCCTCGGCATCGGCAAAGCGCACCTCGGTCTTATGCGGCGAGACGTTGACATCCACCCGCTCGGGATCGAGCGTAAGGTAGAGGAAGAACGACGGCGCATCTTTCTCGGGAATCAGCTTATCGTAGGCCTTCATTATCGAGCGGTAGATCTGCGGCGAGCGGAAGTAACGCCCATTGACGAAGAGGTACTGCTCGGTATTCTTCTGCTTGGCAGCCGAGGGACGGCCCACATATCCCTTGACCTTGACGATCGTGGTATCGACATCGACCTCCAGCAGATTGCTCTTGATGTGACGTCCCACCACCTCGATGATTCGCTCCTGCAACGAGCCAGCACGCAGCGATATGATCGGCATATCGTTCGACATCAGCTCACACCTAACGGAAGGATTGCACAGTGCCACCTGACGAAAGACCTTCTTGATCTCGGTCACCATCTTTGTGCGGTCGCTGTTGAACTTACGACGTGCGGGGGCGGTGTAGAAGAGGTTACGCACCAAAAATTGCGAACCCACGGGGCACATTGTCGGGGTCTGCGAGATGAACTCGCCTCCATTGACGATGGTCTGCGTACCCACCTCATCCTCGGCTCGACGTGTCAGCAGCTCGACCTGCGACACGGCCGCAATCGAGGCCAATGCCTCGCCACGGAAGCCGAATGTTTGCAGGCGATAGACATCGTCGAAGTCGCGTATCTTGCTCGTGGCGTGGCGGTCGAATGCCATACGCGCATCCATAGGCGACATACCGCATCCGTTGTCCACAATCTGGATCAACTCCAACCCCGCGTTGCGAAAATTGACCGTCAGCGACGTGGCACCTGCGTCGATCGAGTTCTCCATCATCTCCTTGATGGCCGATGCAGGGTTGTCAACCACCTCGCCCGCAGCGATCTGATTGGCAACGATTTCGGGTAAAAGATGTATCTTATTCTCCATTGAGGTTGGGTTGATTGGTGGTGATTTTACTCCAACTCGAGATCCTGAATCTCCAACTCGTCGCCCTCCTGGTAGTCGTTGGGCACGATCACGATGGGAGCATAGGGGTTGAAATCCTCATACTCCTGCAACTGACGCTCCACCTGCTTATCCGAGGTGGTCTGCGAGGTGGCCATCTCAAAGAATTCGCCAAAACGCGGCACCAGAACATAGACAAACGTAGCAAGCAAGATCAACACAACTCCTGTGATGAACATCTTGATGCGCTTCTCGACACGATTCTGCTGCTTCTCCTTGGCCTGACGCAATTCGCGTACTTCACGCTTGGCACGGATATATTTGCCGGGCGTGTACTCGCCATCATCATCCAATCTATCGCCACGCAACTCGGCACGACGCTGCTCGCGAGCCTCCTTGGCGGGGTCGTAGTAGCGAGGGAAGTAGTTGAACTCGTTGGCGTGACGCTTATGAGGTGAAAAGAATCCCATAGTTGTACTATTTATTGATTAATAACTTATTATCTAAAAAAATTCTTCATTCGCTCGAAGATATTCTGCTTCTCGACGCTTTCGGCTGCCTTGAAGTGGGGCTGCTCGGTGAGTTTCTCAACCAGCTTGCGCTCCTCGGCCGTGAGTGATGAGGGGATGGTGATATCAACCACAATCAGTATATCGCCTCGACCATAACCATTCACATCGGGCAGACCCTTGCCACGAAGACGCAGCACCTTGCCTGCGTGAGTTCCCGGAGCGATCTTGATCTTGGCCTTGCCGTCGATGGTAGGCACCTCGACCTCACCACCTAAGATGCAGATCGTAACCGTGAGGTTAAGGTTGTGAATCAGGTCGTTGCCATCGCGCACCAACTCGGGGTTGTGCTCCTCCTCGATCATCACCAACAGATCGCCATTCACACCTCCGTGACGGGCGGCATTACCCTTGCCCTGCACCGTGACGGCCATACCCTCGCCAACGCCTGCGGGGATCTTGATCTCGATCACCTCGTCGCCACGCACAGCACCCTCGCCCGAGCACTTGTCGCACTTGGCCGTGATGACCTTACCCTCGCCACCGCAAGTGGGGCAGACTCCCTGCGTCTGCATACGACCGAAGAAGGTGTTTTCGACACGCGTCACCACACCCGTACCGTTACAGGTCGAGCAGGTAGAGTACGACGACGAATCCTTTGCACCCGAGCCACCGCACTTATCGCACGCTACCATCTTGTTGATCTTCAGCTTCTTGGTCGCACCATTGGCAATCTCGGCCAATGTCAGCTTCACCTTCACGCGAATATCCGTTCCGCGATTCACACGACGGCCACTGCCGCGCGACGAGAAGCCACCGAAGTGACCACCGAAAATATCGCCAAACTGCGAGAAGATATCCTCCATCGAGAAACCCCCACCGCCAAATCCGCCACCGAAACCGCCACCTGCGGCACCGCTCATACCTGCGTGGCCGAACTGATCGTAGCGGGCACGCTTA
>CAZWHN010000102.1:0-6340 GCA_964633635.1 uncultured Alistipes sp.
ATCTGAAGTACGACAAGAGTCAGTCGATGTACGACAACTTCTACTAAAAACAACTATACACTATGAAACGACTACTCCACCTACTGCTGACTCTGACCCTGATCGTGGTCGCAGCCGCACCCGCCTCGGCACGAAAATATGGCCAGACGCTGCGCATCCTTGCCATCGGCAACTCATTCTCAGACGACGGAATGGAGCACCTGCCCGCTCTGCTGGCCGATATGGGAGTGGAGAATGTCGAGCTGGCACGCCTCTACGTCGGCGGATGCTCGCTCGAGCAGCACACCAACTTCCACTCGAAGCGCGAGGCTGCATACGAGTTCTACCACTCGGTAGCGGGCGAGAACCGCTGGGTGAAGTCGGAGCAGAAGGTAACGATGCAGTACGCCCTCGAGATGGGCGAGTGGGACATCATCACTCTGCAACAGGTGTCGGGCAAGTCGGGACTCTACGACACATACAACCCCTATCTCGACCAGCTGATCGAGATCGTCAGCAAGGCACAACCCACGGCCGAGTTGGTGTGGCATATGACGTGGGCATACTCGACCGATAGCACCCACGGCGACTTCCCCCGTTATGGACGCGACCAGAAGGCGATGTACAACGCCATCACCGAGTGCGTACACCAGCTTCTGCGCGACAATAAGCAGATCCGCCGCATCATCCCCTCGGGCACTGCGGTGCAGTCGCTGCGTCTTTCGCCCGTCAATAACGCAAAGGAGCTTACACGCGACGGCTACCACATTGATCTGGGCGGTGGTCGCTACGCCTTGGCCTGCACTTGGTACGAGGCGTTGATCCGCCCCTACACCCACCGCTCGATGGTGGGCAATACGCTGCGACTGGAGCTGGGCGAACTGAGCGTGACCGACTCGACAGCCCCCTACTACCAGCGTGCCGCACGTCGTGCAGTGAAGCATCCGTTCAAGGTTAAGGCCATAAAGTAATCATACCTATATTTATTTGCAATGGCGAGCTTCCTTCAGGTCGAGAATATCAGCAAGTCGTACGGTGACAAGGTACTCTTTCGCAACATCTCGTTCAACATCAACGAGGGCGATAAGATAGCCCTCATTGCCCCCAACGGCACGGGAAAGAGCTCGTTGCTGAAGATTTTGGCTGGTGTGGATTCGTCGGATCGAGGTGGCAAGGTGAAGTTTATGAAGGATATCCGCGTGGCCTTCCTCGACCAGACGATCGACTTCAACCCGCAGAACACCCTCTTCGACGAGGTCTATTCGCGTCTGGGTACGACCTACGAGGTGATCCGCGCATACGACGAGGCCATCGCCTCGGGCGACGAGAAACGTATCTCGCAGGCTATGGCCGCTATGGATGCTGCCGATGGATGGAGTGTCGAGCAACGCATCAAGCAGGTGCTGTCGTCGATGCAGCTCTCGCGTCTGGATCAGCCTATGGGCGAGTTGTCGGGTGGCGAGGCCAAGCGTGCCTCCATAGCACTTATGCTGTTGCAGGAGGCCGACTTCCTTGTGATGGACGAGCCCACGAACCACCTCGACATCGAGATCATCGAGTACCTCGAGAGCTATCTCCAGAAGGCACGTTGCACGTTGCTGATGGTCACCCACGACCGCTACTTTCTGGATCGTGTCTGCAACACCATCTTCGAGCTGGATCGTGGCGAGCTGTTCGTCTATCGTGGCAATTACTCCGAGTTTCTCACCAAGCGCGAGGAGCGCTACACCAATATGCAGGCCAACATCGACAAGGCCCGTAACCTCTTGCGTCGCGAGTTGGAGTGGATTCGCTCTACCCCGCAGGCCCGCACGGGCAAGGCGCGCTACCGCATCAACGCCTTCTACGATCTGAAGGGCCGCGCCTCGGTGTCGTTAGCACGACGTGATGTGGCCATCGACGTGGCGACGTCGCGTCTGGGTGGTAAGATCATCGACTGCGAGGATGTGACGCTGCGCTTTGGCGAGCGCACGATGCTCGACGAGTTTTCATATAAGTTTTCGCGCTACGAGCGTATCGGCATCGTAGGTCGCAACGGAGCGGGCAAGAGCACCTTCCTCAACTTGATGACGGGCGTGCTACAACCCGACTCAGGCTCTATCGAGCGGGGCGAGACGCTCCGCATCGGCTACTACCGTCAGGGCGGCATCGATTTCAAGCCTGGGCAGACCGTACTCGATATCGTGCGCGAGATAGCCGAGACGGTAGAGGCCGCAGATGGCCACAGTGTTTCGGTGACAACGATGCTCAACCGCTTCCTCTTCCCACCCGATGCTCACAACAAGCGGGTGGAGATACTGAGCGGTGGCGAGCAGCGACGTCTGTATCTTATGACGGTGCTGATGCGCAACCCCAACTTCCTCATCCTCGATGAGCCCACGAACGACCTCGACATCCTGACGCTCAACGTATTGGAGGAGTACCTGATGGCCTTCAAGGGGTGTCTGCTGATCGTGTCGCACGACCGTTACTTCTTGGATAAGACCGTCGATCACCTCTTCATCTTCCGCGAGGGCGGTGCGGTGAAGTACTTTGTGGGACAATACAGCGAATACCGCGAGTATATCAAGGAGCAGGAGGCCGACGAGGCCCGTGAGGCGAAGTTGGCAGCCGAGAAGATGCAGAAGAACAAACCTCAGCCCGCAGCACAGCCCACCGCTCGCAAGAGACTCTCCTACAAGGAGCAGCGCGAGCTGGAGCAGCTTGAGCAGGAGCTCCCGCAGTTGGAGGCCGAGAAGGCGGCTTTAGAGGAGCAGCTCTCGTCAGGCACGCTCTCGCACGAGGAGTTGACCGCAGCAGCCGACCGCATTGGCAGATTGATCGCCACGATCGAAGAGAAGGAGATGCGCTGGCTGGAGCTGAGCGAGATATAATAAGCGGACTCACAGGAATATAATAAACAGAAACACAGCAATATAACAGAGTAGCCATAATATAACAGGATTACCATACCCCCAAAACCCCATCCCCGAAAACCCCGAAAAATGCAGTTTCGCACTACGATATACATCAAGCCTTTCGAGCATAAGATCGACCACCACAGTCGCATACTCTCACTCGGGTCGTGCTTTGCCACACGGGTGGCCGAGCAGTTGGCGCGTGCAAAGTTTTCGGTGATGAGTTCGCCGACGGGGATACTCTTCAATCCCGAGTCGATAGCTTCGGCCATCGACCGCTTCGATGCCGTGGCACGGGGCGATAGAGGCGCAATGCCCGCAGCCGAGGATTTGATGCACGACAACGGGCGATGGTTTTCGTTCGACTTTCACTCCGACTTCTCGCACTTTGCGGCCGATGTGGCTCTGCTACGGATGCGTGAGGGTGTGGAGCGTGGAGCCGAGGCGCTGCGCCAAGCCGACACACTGATTATCACCTTCGGCACGGCCTTCGTCTATCGCTCACGCCAGACGGGCGAGGTGGTGGCCAACTGCCACAAGCAGCCGCAGGTACTCTTCGAGCGTGAGATGCTCTCGGCCGAGTGGATTGCGGCCCGATACTCGGCTCTATTGCAGGGCCCACTGCGTGACAAGCGGGTGATCTTCACCCTCAGCCCCGTGCGACATCTGGGCGATGGGCTGGAGCAGAACTCGCTGAGCAAGGCTACGTTGCGGGTGGCCATCGGGCAGATAACGGAGCAGTCGGCAAATGCCACCTACTTCCCTTCGTACGAGATCCTGATGGACGAGCTACGCGACTACCGCTTCTATGCCGACGATATGATGCACCCCTCGACTGTGGCCGTTGAGTACATCTTCAAGCGCTTCTGCGAGGCGGCCTTCACCGAGCCGACACACGCCCTGAAGAGCCAGATCGAGCAGATAACCCGCGCCGCAGCCCATCGACCCTTCGATACCGAGGGCGAGAAGCACAGAAAATTCTGCCACCGTATGATGGAACACATCGAGCAGCTACAAGGCCAGCATCCGCAGCTCGACTTCGAGGAGGAAAAAGCCGCTTTTGGCCGATATTTGTAAATTAATTCGTATTTTTACCGCACAATAACCGAATAATATGACTCGCATAACTACATACATAGCCGCAATCGTCACGCTCATAGCACTTTGCACGGTCGATGTCGTAGCCGCCACCAAACCCCGTCTTATGGTAAACATCGTGGTGAGTTCGATGCGTGCCGACGATCTGGATCGCTATGCCGACAACTTCTCGAGTGGCGGATTCCGTCGCCTGATGATGAGCGGACAGTGCTTCACCAACGCCTCTTTGGATTATATGCAGACCACCACACCCGCGTCGCTGGCAACCATCTCGACGGGTGCTATGCCCTCGATTCACGGAGTTGTGGCCGACCGCTGGTTCGACCACGTCTCGAACCGACAGGTGATGCTGATCGACGACGAGAAGGAGCAGAGCGTCAATTATAGCGGCGGCTCGGGCAACTACTCGCCCCGCAACCTTGTGGCGCAGACACTCTCGGATGCTATGCTTGCCGCCTCGGCCGATAGCCACATAGCCACCATCGCCATCGAGCCCCTCTCGGCTATCGTGATGGCTGGTCACTCGGGCGAGGTATATTGGATGGAGACCCTGCAGACGGCGTGGACCACCTCGTCATACTACACCAAGGAGCTGCCCAAGTGGATTGCCGACTACAACCGTGCCGACTACAACATCGAGCATCAGATCAAGCGCTGGGCACCGCTGCTTGCGTTCGACAACTATCGCAACTCGCAGGTATCGGTGATCGAGGGCTTGCAGAGCAAGAAGAATCGACGCATCGACTTCATCGAGGCCACAGGATCGGCTCGCAACGCTTTGGATCCCAAAGATCCCTACGAGCAGATGTGCTTCACCCCCGCTGGCAACAGCGCCCTTTTAGCCTTCGCCAAGCAGGTGATCACCAAGAGCGAGATGGGTAAGGACGAGACGCCCGACATACTGAACATCGTGCTCGACACACCGCGCAAGATCAGTAACCGCTTCGGTCCCGAGTCGATCGAGTATGAGGATATGCTCTACCGCCTGGACCGCGACTTGGAGGATTTCCTCACCTACGTTATGGCGCAGGTAGCTAACCCCGATGAGGTGATCGTAACCCTCACGTCGGATCACGGCACAAGCCCCTCGTTCAACTCGCCCGACTCATCGCGTGAGCGTTTCAACGTGCGTCAGGCCGAGGTGATCATCAACGCCTTCATCGGTGCACAGCACGGCAATGGAGAGTGGGTGTTGGGCTATGTCGATCGAGGCATCTACCTCAACCACAACCTTATTTACGAAAAGAATCTCTCTCTGGCCGATATGCAATACGACGTAGCAACATTCGTAATGCAGTTGCGTGGCGTTTCGCACGCCATCTCGTCGGAGGCTATGCGCAACAGCTATTTCGGCAGCGGCTACGGCCGTAAGATACAGAACGGATTTTACCCCCGTCGCTCGGGCGACGTGATCATCAACCTTATGCCCGACTGGATCGAGGAGCGTGACGGAGAGCGCTCGGCCTCGGGCTCGATGTATAGCTACGACACGCAGGTGCCGCTGATCATCTTGGGCGGTGGTGCAAAGGCCGTGGTGCGCAACGAGAAGGTCGATATCACCTCGCTGGCTACTACTCAGGCACAGATGTTGGGTATCGGCTCGCCGTCGGCTGCCGAGGGAGAGGAGTTGACGATAATTTACGAATAATGGATATGAAAGATCAGATTCAGGAGCAGATAATCGAGGAGTTTGCCATTTTCGACGAGTGGTTGGATAAGTACGACTACCTGATCGAGCTGAGCGACACACTGCCCGCCATCGCGGACGAACATCGCACCGAGACCTACGCCATCAAGGGGTGTCAGTCGCGTGTGTGGGTTGATGCACGACTGGAGGAGGGGAAGGTCTTTTTCTCGGCCGACAGCGACGCCATCATCACCAAGGGCATCATCGCCCTCTTGATCCGTGTGATGAATGGCCGCACACCGCAGCAGATCCTCGACTTGGAGCTCTACTTCATCGACGCAATCGGCTTGGGCGAGAACCTCTCACCCACGCGTAGCAATGGCCTTGTGGCGATGATCAAACAGATGAAGATGTACGCACTGGCATTTGCCAGCAAAGCATAATAAGAAGATGACACCGGAAGAGATTTTGAAAGTGGAACACGAGATCGTTCTCACGCTGAAGAACATCTACGACCCCGAGATACCCGTAAATATCTACGATCTGGGCCTAATCTACGAGATTGATTACGACCCCGAGTGCGTGGCCAACATCAGAATGACACTCACAGCCCCCAACTGCCCGATGGCCGATATGCTCATCGACGACATCAACACGCAGGTGAAGAAGGTGGCGGGAGTGAAGGGGGTGAATATCATCCTTACGTTCGAGCCACCTTGGGACAAGAGTATGATGAGCG
>CAZWHN010000103.1:0-6284 GCA_964633635.1 uncultured Alistipes sp.
CTCCTACAACTCCTTCACGCGGATGTTGCGGTACTTGATGCCCTCGCCGTGGCCCAGAAGGCCGATGTGGCCCTTCTTGTTGAACAGACCCGGGTGGTTCAGCTTATCCACCGTGTAGGGGTTCTTGTTGCTGCCGTCGGGAGCGACGTTGTGGCCGCGGGTGGCGGTGCGGATGTTGCCGTCGAGGATCACTACACCATCAACCGTAACGGTGATGCGGTCGCCCTTAACGCGGATCTCCTCCTGATGCCACTCACCCAGAGCGCCCCATTTGATGCGCTTGGCGGGGATGATGCCATACACCGAGCCGTGAACCTGATACTCGCGCAGATTCTTGTAGATGGGCGAGTCGTGGTGCAGCACCTGAATCTCCATACCGTGGTAGGCAGCATCGACACCCATCGGGGTGCGGATACCGATACCGTTGTTCACGCCATCGCGCTCGAAGCAGAACTCAAAGCGCAGCACGAAGTCCGAGTACTCCTTCTTGGTGTAGAGGTTACCCGTGGTGCCGTATGATGCGGTGACGTACATAGCGCCATTGACGGGCTGGTAAGCCTCCAGGTTACCCGTCCAAGCATCCATATTCTGGCCGTCGAACAACATCTCGAATCCCTCCTTCTGCTCCTCAGCCGAGAGGGTGGTCAGGATTGACTTTGAACCACGATCCTTATTCTCGTTGATAAAGTTCTCGATATCCTTACGCTTGTAAACAGCGTCGCCATCGTTAACCGTCGTGGCAACCTTCTCCAGCAGTGCCTTCACCTCGGCCGAGTAGAACTCGGGGTGCTTGGTGGCGATCTCCAGCACGGTGTTGGCAGCAGCCTGTGCCGTAGCCTCGTCGCCCATATAGTCGGCAGCCAACATCATAGCGGGATAGGTCTGCGTAGGTGAGAGAGCCTTAAGAGCGCGGTTCTTCAGCGCGGTCGAGGGGTTGGTCTCGAGCGCCTTGCGGTAGTTCATATACTTCTGGTCGTTGTTCAACGCCGTCGAAGCCTGCGTCAGAGCGATGTAGCGAGCCACAGCCTTCTCCTTGAGTGCGGGGTTAGCGGCTGCCTCCAACAGAGTGGGCAGTACGCTGTCGTCGCTCAGGGCGCACAGACCCTCGAATGCTGCTTGCTGAGCCTCGCCCGTCGATGACTTGTAACCTGCTACGATAGGCTCAACGGCCTCCTTAGCGCCCGTAGCTGCGAGCACGGGGTAGTAGATGTGCTTCTTCGCACCAGCCTTGGCCATACGCTCCTGGATCATTGCAGCCTGCTCGGCAGCGGGCTTGAGCTGGATAGCCTTCAGGATAGCCTCCGACATAGGCTTGCCCTGCTCGAAGAGGTTGCACAGCGCAGCGAAGTTGGCCTCCACAGCGTTGGTCGTAAGGGCGGGGATAGCCGAGTCGTCGCCACCGTTGTCAACCCATACCAGCACCTTCGATGCTGCAGCGGGGATACGGCGCTTGGTGAGCACCTGCTTAGCGATAGCGCGAGCGTGGGCGTTGGTGTCCATCACGCGAACCAGCTCGTCGTTGATCGAGCCGTTGAACGAGAGCAGACCCTGCACCAGAGCAGCATCCACCGTGGCGTCATCCTTACCATTGGCTACGCGGTCGATCAGAGCCTTCAGCGCAACGTCGCCACCGATCTTCGATGCGGCTGCGATAGCGGTGCAAGCCACCTCGGCATTTACATTATTAACATAGGGAACGATGGCTGCGATCTGCGAAGCGGCGTGCTGCGAGCCGAGCCAGTTCAGGATGTCGATCGTCTGGGTGAAGTTGAGACGCTCGCCGAGCTGTGCTGCGATGGTAGCGTAGGTTGCGTCGTCGGCAAACTGCTCCGCAACGCGCATAGCGCCGTAGCGGTAGTCGCGGCAGTCGCCCTTGATGGCCTTAACCACCAGAGGCATAATCTCTGCACCCTTGATCTGAGCCAACAGATCCAAACCTGCGATGCGCACGTTTGGCTTCTCCTGCTTCAAGAGCTGCTTTGCAGCCTTCTCGACAGCCTTAGCGTCGTGCTTCAGCAGGTGACCGTTCAAAAGGTGGAGGTAAGCGCCATAGGCGTTTGTGGGCTCGTAGGTGTAGCCAGCCTCCTTGGCAGCGGCAGCCAGAACCTTAGCGGCATCGTGACCACCCCAAGCACCCAAAGCGGTGTAGATCTGAGTCTTAAGCTCGGGGGTAGCGCCATTGAGCCACTCGATCAGGATAGGCTCGCCATCGTGGAAGTGGCTCTTGTATGATGCGATCTGTGCCAACAGCACCTTGCTGATGCCATTCTCGGCCTGCTCGGCCATCAGGTGCTCGATGTCGTGGTCGGTACCCTTAACCGAAGCCAATGCGCGAGCAGCAAAGGCGGCCATATAGTCGTCCTTCAGGTACTCGGCAAAGAAGTGAGCATCCTCGCCCGTAGCACAAATCTGCAAGGCGGTCATAAGGAAAGCCTTATTGGGGTTGTTGGTGGTCTTGGCGATAGCGGCCTTCAATCCAGCACGCACGCCGTCGCGCTGTGCAGCGCCCTCCTTCGTAACGTACGACGCAACGCCATTAACGGCATACTCGACGGGGGAGTTGTTCACACCCTCGGCCATAGGCTCCAACATCAGCGCCAGCATCTCGATACCCTCGGCACCCGTCGAGGCCAGCTCGGCCATCGTCTGGTTATACACTTCGAGGGTCTGGGCAGGCATCTGCGCGAGCGCATCCGACACGATGGTCGAGGTGGCACGGCCACGCGCATCCTGTGCATTGACGGCGGCCAGCGGCATCACCATCAAGGCGAACAATATAAATAGTCTTTTCATCATCTTCAACTTTTTGGGGTTAATTAAAATGTCCAAGGTGCGCGCATAGGCTGGTCGATCAGGGCGTTGGCAGCATCGTCGCCGATGAACTGCAACTTCTCGGGATCGAACTCCAGCGTGCGGTTAAGACGCAGTGCGCAAAGACCCATATTCACGATCGTAGCCGAACGGAAACCGTTCACCTCGTTCAGAGCGAACTTCTCGCGATTGTGGATACACTTGATGAAGTCGGTGTTCTGAGGCTCGGGATCGGGCAGCTCCGAGAGGATGTCCATAATGTTGTGTGCGGGCTGACCGTTGAGCTCTACGCGGAAGCCCTGATAGATCTTACCCTTGGGGCCCTCGATGTAGGGAGCGGTGGGGTCGCCGTGCTGCTCACCCTGGAGGATGATCTGGCAGCCGTCGGCATAGGTATAGACGATCTTGCGCCACGTTCCGATAGCATCCCAGTGCTGCTCGGGGGCATCGACCTCAACCTTCACGGGCGAGGTGCCATCCTTACCCAAGATGTACTGCACGGGGTCGATGTAGTGCTGACCCATATCGCCCAGTCCACCACCATCGTAGTCCCAGTAACCACGGAAGGTCTGGTGGGTACGGTGCTCGTTGTAGGGCTTGTAGGGTGCGGGACCGAGCCACAGATCGTAGTCCAAGTTCTTGGGGATAGGCTGCTCAACGAGATTCTCCTTACCTACCCAGAAGAATTTCCAGTTAAAGCCCGTGTAACCCGAGATGGTCACCTTCAAAGGCCAACCCAGCAGGCCGCTATCGACCAGCTTCTTCAGCGGCTGAACCGTTGTACCCAGACCGTAGAACGTATCCTTGAAACGGAACCAGGTGTTGAGTCGGAAGATACGGCCATTCTGACGCACAGCCTCCATCACACGCTTACCCTCGCCGATGGTGCGCGTCATAGGCTTCTCGCACCAGATGTCCTTGCCAGCCTTGGCAGCCTCGACAGCCATCAAGCCGTGCCAGTGGGGAGGAGTGGCGATGTGAACCACATCGACGTTGGGGTCGTTGATCAGATCGCGGTAGAGGTGGTAGCCCTTTACGGTCTCGTTCAGGCGCTCCTTCGAGAGGCGCACGCCCTTCTCCAGATGTACGTCATCGACGTCGCACACGGCCACCAGACGGCACTGCTCGTTGCTCGAGAAGTGGTTCTCGCTAAAACCGATACCGCCCATACCGATGATACCCTTGGTGAGCTGGTCGTTGGGAGCGATGAAGCCCTCGCCACCCATCACTCGACGTGGAATGATCGTCAGCGCGGCCAGTCCACCCAGCGACTTAAGAAATTCTTTTCTGTTGATTGCCATAATAACAAATATTTTAGTTCGTGTAATTTCGAAACGAAAGCATTTTTCCGACAACAAAGTTAGCGCATAATTTGCTAACGGCAAAATTATTATACAAAGTATAATCACAATTTGGTCGCTTTGGCGTGGTTTTTTCTTGCGACAAACCATTTCGACCGCCCCGTCGCTTGTAATTTTGTCTATTAGTGCTTATCTTTGTTCGATCGAGCGAGCCCCGTGGCCGCTTGGCGTAGAACGAAAAGTTACTAACGAAAACATACCTAACTATGAAAGATCTGTTCAGTGTAAAGGATCGAGTGATCGTCATCACAGGCGCTACGGGCGTGCTCGGATCGTCGATGGTTGCTCATTTTGCCGACCAGGGTGCCCGCGTGGTGATCCTCGGTCGCAACCGCGAGGCTGGCTCACGTCTCGAGGCCGATGCCAAAGCCGCTGGTGGCGAGGCCATCTTCTTGGAGTGCAACGTCTTGGACAAGACTTCGGTAGAGAGCTGCTACGATGCGATTATGGCCACTTATGGCCGTATCGACGTGCTGATCAACGGCGCGGGTGGCAATCAGGCTGCCGCCACCGTTCCGCCCGATAAGACCATCTTTGATCTGGATCTCGACGCCGTGCGCAACGTGGTGGATCTCAACCTCTTCGGTACGATCATCCCCACGATGGTATTTGTGAAGGCTATGGTCGCACAGGGCGGTGGCTCGATCATCAACATCGCCTCGGAGGCTGCGCTGCGTCCCCTGACCCGTGTGGCGGGCTACGGCGTGGCGAAGGCTGCGGTGATCAACTGGACGAAGTATATGTGCGGCGAGTTGGCGATGAAGTTTGGCGAGGGATTTCGTGTAAATGCCGTGGCGCCGGGCTTCCTGCTGACTAATCAGAACCGCGACCTGCTGACAAACCCCGATGGCTCGCTCACACCCCGTGCCGAGACCATCATCGCCCACACCCCCTTCAAGCGCTTCGGCGAGCCTGAGGAGCTGCTCGGCACGTTGCAGTGGTTGGCGTCGGATGCCTCGAAGTTTGTGACGGGCACGTTGACGGTGGTCGATGGCGGCTTTGATGCGTTTTCAATCTAAACATTTGAAAATTATGTATTTATGCACACAATCTTGGCGTTGGTACGGCCCCAATGACCCCGTCACGCTGAGCAACATACGTCAGGCAGGTGCGACGGACATCGTTCACGCCCTGCACCACATTCCCAATGGCGAGGTGTGGACCGTCGAGGAGATACGCAAGCGTCAGCAGATGGTGGCCGAGGCGGGTCTGCGCTGGAGCGTTGTGGAGAGCGTGCCCGTACACGAACATATCAAGACGCAGACGGGTGATTTCCAGCGATATATCGATAACTACAAGCAGTCGATCCGCAACCTTGCCGAATGCGGCATCCACTGCATCACCTATAACTTTATGCCCGTGCTGGACTGGACCCGCACCGACCTTTCGTACGAGGTTGAGGATGGCTCGCGGGCACTGCGTTTCGAGCGTGCGGCATTTGTGGCGTTCGACCTCTATATCCTGCGTCGTCCCGATGCCGAGAAGGAGTATTCGGCTGAGGAGCAGGCTAAGGCCAAAACCCGTTACGAGCAGATGACCGACGAGGAGCGCAATCTCCTTACCCGCAATATGATAGCTGGCCTCCCAGGCTCGGAGGAGAGTTTCACGGTGGAGCAGTTCCAAGAGGCTTTGGACCGATATAAAGATATTGACGCCGAGCGTCTGCGCCAGAACCTGATCTACTTCTTGAAGGAGGTCTGCCCCGTGGCCGATGAGTGCTCCTCGGAGATGGTGATCCACCCCGACGATCCCCCCTATCCGATCCTCGGATTGCCGCGCATTATGTCCACGGCGGAGGATTTTCGTAAGATCATCGAGGCGGTGCCCAACCGCTCGAACGGATTGTGCCTCTGCACGGGTTCGTTTGGCGTGAGGGGCGATAACGACCTGCCCGCAATGATGCGTGAGTTCGGCTCACGAGTAGGCTTCGTGCATCTGCGCTCGACACGTCGTGACGAGGAGGGTAACTTCCAGGAGGATAACCACTTGGAGGGCGATGTGCCGATGTACGAGGTGATGCGTGCCTTCCTTGAGATTCAGCAGCAGCAGGGCCGCAGCATACCGATGCGTCCCGACCACGGCCATCAGATGTGCGACGACCTTGGGCGCCAC
>CAZWHN010000104.1:0-6249 GCA_964633635.1 uncultured Alistipes sp.
CGATTACGCCAAGTTTTTATAACTTCGCACGATAAATTCGATCAAAATTTCGATTATGAAACGTCGTGTAAGTTTTCATACATTGGGCTGTAAGCTCAATTTTTCGGAGAGTTCAACCCTCGCTCGCCAGTTTGAGGAGGGTGGTTTCGAGCGCGTCGGAGCGAACGACGAGGCCGATATTTGCGTCATCAACAGCTGCTCTGTAACTGAGCACGCCGACAAGAAATGCCGCAACATAATACGCAAGCTCCACCGTCGCAATCCCGCTGCGATCATTGCCGTGACGGGCTGTTATGCACAGCTTAAACCCTACGAGATTGCGCAGATTGATGGTGTGGATATAGTACTGGGTAATAACGATAAAGGCGATTTATATAAACGAGTGGTTGAGATCACCTCCCGTGGTGCGGCGCAGGTGCATAGCTGCGACTGCGAGCAGATCACAAACTTCTTCGCAGCCTTCTCTTCGGGCGACCGTACTCGCTCCTTCCTCAAGGTGCAGGATGGTTGCGATTACAAGTGCGCCTACTGCACCATCCACTATGCTCGTGGATCGAGCCGCAACATCCCCATTGCCGACCTTGTCGAGCAGGCCAAAAAGGTGGCCGCATCGGGACTGAAGGAGATCGTCATCACGGGTGTCAATACGGGCGATTTTGGCCGTACGACGGGCGAAAAATTTATCGACCTGCTGCGTGCTTTGAACGAAGTTGAGGGCGTGGAGCGATACCGCATTTCGTCGATCGAACCCAATCTTATAACTGACGAGATAATAGAGTTTTGCGCTGCGTCACCTAAATTTCAACATCACTTCCATATTCCGCTCCAGAGTGGCTCGGATCGCATCCTTGGTTTGATGCGTCGCCGCTACACCTCGGCCCGATTTGCCGACCGTATCGAGAAGATCCGTTCGCTTATGCCCGATGCCTTTATCGGTATCGACGTCATAACGGGCTTCCCGGGCGAGACGGAGGAGGATTTTCGTCAGACTTACGACCTATTGGCTCGTCTGCGTCCTGCCTTCCTGCATATCTTCCCCTTCTCGGAGCGTCCCGGTACCCCTGCAGTCGATATGCCCGACAAGGTGCCTTCGTACATCTCAACACAACGTGTTGCCCGCCTCGAGGAGCTGTGCGACGAGCTACACTACGAGTTCTGTGCCGCAGGCGAGGGTGCGGAGGCGGAGGTGCTGTTCGAGAGTACGATGCGTGGCGGTATGATGTTCGGTTATACGGGCAACTACATCCGTGTCAAAGCACCCTATCGCCGCGATGTGATCAACCGCATCTGCCGAGTGAGGTTGGGCCACATCGACGACGATCACGATGCTGTGGCTGAGATTTTGGAGTGATTTGGGGTTTTTCCGTAGGAAAAAGTCGTGAGGATAAATAAATTTTCCTATCTTTGCATAATTAGGCATTATAGTGTAACTGATTTTTTGTTATGACCGGTATTCGCAAGAGAATCTCCATAGGTTTTTTGAGCATCGTGGTGCTCCTCTTTTTCTCGGGATTGGTGTCGTTGTTCGAGCTCAACCATATGAGTGTCGATATTGATGCCATCTTGAGCAGTAATCGCAAGGGTATCGAACTCACCGAGGGTATGCTCGATGCCATCCGAGCCAACGATCGCGCCGTGATTCGTTATGCCGTGTTGCGCGATACGACCTATGCCGATTCGTGCCGTGTGCGATTCCTCGACTTTGTCACCAAGATCGAGCAGGCTCGTGCCGAGACCTCTGCGTCGGCCTCTGCCCTATTCGATTCGCTCAGCTACTCGGCTGCCAATCTCGATGCCGTGGTGGAGCAGTTACGCCAGAGTCGTAGTGTGGAGCAGAGCCTACTGCCCGATAGCCTGCGCTTTGGTCCCATCTTCGATGGCAGCGCGTGGTACGACATCGAATACACCCCCATCTACAACACAGCCAGCAACCAGATTCTCGAGGTGCTGACCTCGGCCCAGAGTTCGCTCACACCCCGTGCCGAGCGACTCAGCCGCAACGCCTATCGTGCCGTGACGCCAGTCTTCATCTCGCTTGTGGTGATGATCGTCATCCTGCTGATGTTCTACTACTTCATTATGATCTACACCGTCAAGCCCATTATCGAGATGAATCGTAGTCTGGCCGATTGGTTGCGCTACAAACTACCCTTCTCCGTCAAGACCGAGTGCCGCGACGAGATGGCTGAGTTGAGGGATAAGATCGAGTCGATGACAACGAACAACAAAACCATAAAATAACTCCCATTAGATCATTGGTTTATGCGATATAGTGTGGTGATAAGATACATCGGTATGGTGCTGCTCGTGCTGGCGGCATTTATGCTTGTGTCGGCCGGTATATCGTATGTGAGCAATGTCGATTCGGCCTACTCGCCGCTGATTATGTCGTCACTGCTTACGCTGCTGATGGGTTGCTTCCCGATGATATTCGTGCCTCGCACGGATCGCATCTCGCAGAAGGAGGCCTATTGCATCGTTGTCGGTGCGTGGATCGTGTCGAGCATCGTGGGTATGTTCCCCTACTTGATGTGGGGCGGCGAGTTTACCCTCATCAACGCTTGGTTTGAGAGTGTTTCGGGCTTCACCACCACGGGTGCGTCGATCCTGAACGACATTGAGGCTCTGCCTCGCGGATTGCTCTTCTGGCGTATGGCGACCAGCTGGATCGGCGGTATCGGCGTTGTGATGTTTGCTCTGGTGATCCTGCCCGCAATCGGCAAGAGTAAGATGATGCTCTCGAACTTCGAACTTTCGTCGCTGGCAAGGGATAATTTCAACCTCTACCGCACTCCCACCGTTGTGCGTATCGTGCTCTCGGTCTATGTCGGCCTTACAATCGTCACGATGCTGTTGCTCAAACTTTGCGGTATGACGTGGTTCGACTCGGTGTGTCACGCTATGTCGGCCTGTGGCACCTGCGGCTTCAGCACCAAGAACCTTAGCATCGGCTGGTTCGACTCGGCGTGGGTGGAGCTGGTGTTGATGGGTGCGATGGCTCTGTCGGGTATCCATTTCGGATTGATCTTCGCCACACTCACCCGTCAGCGTAACAACATCTTCCGTTCGGAGATCACCCGCACCTACTTCTGGGTTATCGGCATCTCGGCTCTGCTCATTGGCGTGAGCTTGTGGGTGGCCGATGTCTATCCCAGCCTCTTCGCATCGTTGCGTAGTGCGCTCTTCCACACCGTATCGTTCATCACCACAACGGGATTTGCCACCACGGATTGCAACGTGTGGACCTCGTTTGCGATACTGATCCTTGTCTTCTGCTCGATCGTATGCGCCTGTGCTGGCTCTACCTCGGGTGGATTGAAGATGGATCGTCTGTTGCTGGCGGTGAAGATGTTGCGCAATCGCCTCAGCTCGCAGCAGCACCCCAATGCCGTCATTCGCACCAAGGTGGATGGCGTTGCACACGATAAGAGCCTGCTGAATTCAGTGATGGTATATATCGTGGCCTATATGATGCTGATCCTGATCGGAGCATTTTTCAATACAATGTTCGGTGCCGATCTGCTTACGGGCTTCTCGGCTTCGATCGCCAGCGTGGGCAATGTGGGCCCGGGCTTTGGCGCTGTGGGTACGATGGACAACTATTCGTCGATGCCCGTTGTGATGAAGATTAACCAGACGTTGCTGATGCTACTCGGCCGTCTTGAGATATTTGGATTGATTCAACTTTTCTTTATTAGATGGTGGAAATGATGAAATATGGAAAATTTATCGTAGCCAGCCTACTCTTTGCGACCGTCAGCGTTAAGACAGCTTCGGCGCAGGATGTGGTGGCACGAATTTCGGCTCTTGAGAGCAATGAAAACTATATGTCGCTACTGCGTAGCGATGCCGCACTACGAACCAAGAGCGACTCGCTGATGGGCGTTATGCGCGATCTGCGTGGCGAGCTCAGTCGCAATGCCGAGACCCGCGATTCGATGGCGCAGATGCGTGGTGACTCTCTGCTTGTGCTGCTTGCCGATGCCGAGAATGCTGTGCTGGCTATGCGCTCGCAGAAGATTCGACTCATCGACCAGATTAACTCAATCGAGCAGGAGCACGTCCTCTCGTCGATGGGCAATATCGGCGGTGCGCAGGCCTCTCAGGGGTCGGGTTCGATCTACACCAACGACTACTTCCGCAAGAGTATCGAGGCCGAGGACTACGCCGCCCTGATGGCCGTTCACGCCAAGGAGACCGAGGCTAATGCCAATGCCAAGGAGTATGTGGCCAACTACGCCAAGATCAAGGAACTGTACAACAAATACGTTCAGGCTCGCACCGAGGCCGATGCTGAGGCTGTCTATGGCGAGCTGTCGGTGTTGGTCGATAAGAACGCCTCGCTGGAGCGCGATATGACTCAGGCGTGGAGCGAGATTTATGACCAGAAGAGCTACGTCTATTCCTATTTCCTCGAGAAGGAGAACCGCGAGGATATTCTCGAACTCACCGAGGGCCTCATCGCCGAGGCTCGTCAGGAGAAGCTCTCGTCGGTGGATAACTGCGTCTCGGAGGCGCTGGCCGACTACTGCTTGCAGAAACCCGTTGTGCTCAATTATGAGATGTATGTGGCCAAGCTGCTCAACCTCACCTCGGCCATCGACTCACTCTCGTCGGCAGCACGCGATGTGCGTCAGATCGACTACCGTATGGCCCGCATCGACGTCGAGCGTCGCTCGTTTGTCGATTACGAACCCATTGAGTTCCTCCAGCGTAGCCCCTACAACAACTCCAACCCCGTGCCCGACTGCGTGATCTATGAGTATGGCACGATCTACCGCATACTGCTCGGAACCTACAAGTATAAGCAGGCTGTGTCGATTTTCCGTGGTGCTGTGCCGCTCTCGGTCGAGACTTTAGAGGATGGACGCTTCAGCTACTATGCTGGCGGTTTTCGCACCCGTGCCGAGGCCGACCGTGCTGTTGAGGCTATGAAGAAGAAGGGATTCCGCAATCCGCAGATCGTCGAGTGGTGTGACGGTTATAAGACCAATCTCTCGGAGGCGGGCGATGTGCAGTTCCGCCTGATGATCACGGGCGCTTCGTTGGGCGACGAAGTGCGTAGTATAATCACCACGATGGCTCCCGATTGCCAGCTCTCGCGTCTGGCGGAGGATAGCTACACGGTGGGTATGTTCTCGAGCCGAGCTATGGCCGAACGTGTGGCTCAGGCTATGGGACGTAGCGACGAACATCTGACGGTCGATGTCGAGGAACTTCGATCGGAGGAGGATGAAGAGTAATTGATTGTATAACAATAAACTATCTGAATATGGGACTTATTGTTTTTCTGGTATTGCTGGGCGTGTTCTTTCTTGTCGCCGAGTTGATTTTTCTGCCTGGTGTGACGCTCGGTGTCATCCTCTCGGTGGCGAGCTATGGCGCTGCGGCCTATCTCGGATTTGAACGCTTCGGCATTGTGGGCGGTGCTGTTGTCATAGCGGTGATTGTACTTCTCTCGCTCGTGGCAACGATCATCTCGTTGCGTGCCAAGACCTGGCAGCGCTTTGCGTTGAAGGATAAGGTCGAGGGCCAGAGTATGGAGACTCCGTCGCTGGAGGTCAAGGTGGGCGATCGTGGCGTGGCCATTTCGCGCCTCTCGCCTATGGGTAAGGTCAGCATCGCTGGCAAGGAGTACGAGGCTCGCTCGGTGAGTGCCTATGTCGATCAGCGTAGCGAGGTCGAGGTCGTGGGCTTCGAGAACTTCACGGTGCTGGTGCGTAAGAGTTAGTAAAGTTTGTTTAACGCTATAATATTAAAACAGATATGATTATGGACGAATTTCAGATTGGATTCACAGCTATTGTAGCTCTTTTGGCGTTTGTCGCCATTTGGATCATCTTCTACTTCATCCCCGTGGGATTGTGGTTCTCGGCTCTGGTGTCGGGCGTGAAAATTAACCTCTTGCAGCTCTTCCTGATGCGTTGGCGTCGGGTGCCACCCGGGGTTATCGTATCGTCGATGATCGAGGGTACTAAGGCGGGCCTTAAACTCGATGCCAACGAGCTGGAGGCTCACTATCTTGCTGGCGGTAACGTCACGAACGTGGTTCACGCTCTGGTCTCGGCGCAGAAGGCAAACATCAACCTTAACTTCCAGATGGCCACAGCCATCGATCTGGCTGGTCGCGATGTGTTCGAGGCGGTGCAGATGTCGGTGAACCCCAAGGTGATCAATACGCCTCCCGTGGCTGCCGTGGCGAAGGATGGTATCCAGCTTATCGCCAAGGCCCGTGTGACGGTGCGTGCC
>CAZWHN010000105.1:0-6180 GCA_964633635.1 uncultured Alistipes sp.
ATTTCTACACCTATAACCTCTACATCGACGGCGTTCGCGTGGTGGATCCCAACAATGTGTATCAAAACCGCGACGTGGCCAACCTGATCAACTACTTCATCATCGGCGGTGGTCACGGCGATTTGTTCGACGTGCAGGATGTACCCCACGGCAACGTGTCGAAGGTGTGGTATCCCTCGCCCCGTGCCAAGATGGCGCAGCGTCGTATGAGTGTATATACCCCAGCAGGTTACAACCCCACGGATCGTCGCACGAAGTACCCCGTGCTCTACATTATGCACGGTATCGGTGGCGACGAGAATGCTTGGATCGAGGGTGGTCGTGTACCGCAGGTGCTGGACAATCTGATCGCCTCGGGCGAGGCCGAGAAGATGATCGTCGTTGTGACCAACTCGAATATGAGCCAGCAGGCATCGCCGGGCGATGCTCCCGCGAGCCGTCATCGTCCGCAGCTGATGGTGCCGGGCAATATGGATGGCCAGTTCGAGGAGAGTTTTATGGATGTGGTGGAGTTCATCGAGAGCAACTACAACGTATATAAGGACAAGGCTCACCGCGCTTTGGCAGGTCTGTCGATGGGTGGCTTCCACACCATCTACATCTCGGCCAACTATCCCGATCTGTTCGACTATGTTTGCCCCCTCTCGGCAGCTATCGTAGATCCGCAGGGCGATCGTGACAGCTACATCTACAAGGATCTGGACGCCAAGTTGGCCGTGCAATTCAAGAAGACTCCCAAGCTCTATTGGATTGCCTGCGGTAATGCCGATTTCCTCGTGCAGAATAATAAGGACTTTATGAAGAAACTCGATGAGAAGGGTTACAAGTACGAATATACCGAGACCGAGGGCGGCCACACTTGGAAGAATTGGCGCGACTACCTCACGATGTTTGTGCCCCGACTCTTTAAGTAGGAATATAAGTTAAGATGATACACCACTTTCAAACCCTCGCATCGACCAACGACGAAGCCACCTCCGAACGCTACGCGGAGGGCGATGTTGTTGTGGCCGAGAGCCAGAGTCGTGGTCGCGGTCAGCGTGGCCACGGCTGGGAGAGTAGGGCGGGGGAGAACCTCACCCTCTCGTTGGTGCTCGAGCCCGAGTTCCTGCCCCCGACCAAACAGTTCCTTTTGTCGGAGTGTGTGGCGTTAGGCGTCAGGGATATGCTCGAGGGCTACGGCATCGAGGCTAAGGTGAAGTGGACCAACGATATATACGTCGGCAAAAGCAAGATTACGGGAATCCTCATCGAGCATAAGTTGCAAGGGCCGTGCCTTGCCCGCACGATCGTGGGCATTGGAATAAATGTCAATCAGGTGGAGTTCTCTCGGGATCTACCCAACCCCATCTCGATGGCGCAGGTGGCGGGGCGTGAGTTCGACCGCAGTGAGGTGTTGGAGCGACTCTTGTCGTGCGTTATGGCTCGTTACGAGCAGTTGCGACGGGGCGAGGAGGAGGCTTTGCAGGCCGACTACCGCCAAAATCTCTTCCGTCTGGAGGAGTGGCACTCGTATGCGTGGCCCGACGGCAGTCGCTTCCGAGGACGCATCCTCGGCGTCGAGCCTACGGGGGCACTAAGGCTTGAGTGCGAGGATGGAGAGGTGCGCTCGCTACTCTTTAAGGAGGTGGAATTTGTTATATCGGGCGGCGAGTAAGAAAAATATTGGCCTTTTTTGCTCGGCGGCTGTTAAAAAATTAACAAAAATGCTTTGTCTTAAAGAAATTACCGCTATCTTTGTGTGTATTGAAGCGTTCGGACTGCCGATTGCTCGGTGGGAGTGCGTACAGAAGTAAGTAAAGTCAGACAATTAAAACATACACAACTATGAACATTCCTTCTAATCTGAAGTATTCGAACGACCACGAGTGGTGTCGTGTCGAGGGCGAGTTCGCCTATGTAGGTATCACCGATTTTGCACAGAGCCAGCTGGGCGACATCGTCTTTGTTGACGTCCCCACCGTTGGTGAGACTTTGGCCGCAGGCGAGGTGTTCGGCTCGATCGAGGCTGTTAAGACCGTTAGCGACGCCTTCATCCCCGTTGGTGGCGAGGTTGTTGAGTTCAACGACGCTGTGGATGCCGATCCCGCATTGGTAAACTCTGATCCCTATGGCGAGGGCTGGATGATCAAGGTTAAGATGTCGGATCCCGCCGAGTATGACACTCTGCTCACGGCTGAGGCTTATGCCGAGCTGATCGGATAGTAACGTATTTGGAAATCATATAACAAAAAGAAAAATTATGTCAAAAGTAACAGTTATCGGCGCCGGTATGGTTGGCGCAACTTGTGCTAACGTATTGGCTGCTCGCAACGTAGCAGACGAGGTAGTGTTGATCGACATCAAGGAGGGCCTCTCTGAGGGTAAGATGCTCGATATGTATCAGGCTGCCGCTACCACCGACTCAAAGGTTAAGATGGTAGGCTGCACCAACGACTACAAGAAGACCGCAGGTTCTGACGTTATCGTTGTAACTTCGGGTATTCCCCGTAAGCCCGGTATGACCCGCGAGGAGCTCATCGGCACCAACGCTAACATCGTTAAGAGCGTAGTTTCGCAGGCTTTGGCTCACTCGCCTCGTGCTATCTTCGTTATCGTTTCTAACCCTATGGATACGATGGCTTACCTTACTTTGAAGTCAACTGGTCTTCCCAAGAACCGCGTGATCGGTATGGGTGGTGCTCTGGACTCTTCACGTTTCCGTTGCTACTTGGCTAAGGCTGCTAACGCCAACATCCACGATGTTGACGGTATGGTTATCGGTGGTCACGGTGATACCACTATGATCCCCTTGATTGCTAAGGCTACCATCAAGGGCGTTCCCGCATCGCAGTTCCTCTCGAAGAAGAAGCTCCAGCAGGTTGCTGCCGACACTATGGTTGGTGGTGCTACGCTGACTGGTCTGCTCGGTACTTCTGCTTGGTATGCTCCAGGTGCTGCTGCTGCATCGGTTGTTGAGGCTGTCCTCGGCGATCAGAAGCGCATCATCCCCTGCAGCTGCTACCTCGAGGGTGAGTATGGTCAGGAGGATATTATGATCGGTGTTCCCGCCGTTATCGGCCGCAAGGGTATCGAGAAGATCGTTAAGATCGATCTTACGAAGGAGGAGCAGGCTCAGTTCGAGGCTTCGGCTGCTGCTGTTCGCAAGGTTAATCAGATCTTGACCGACACTGGCGCTATCTAATAGACAAGCGAATAAAAAATGGGCGATCCCGATGGGTCGCCCATTTTTTTATTTCAACACTCATCTCTCATCTCTCATCTCTCATCTCTCACCCCCCCCCGTGTTTTATCTATACTCCCACGGCCACGAGATCTGCTGGAATAGATCGCTCCAGATGTAGTAGAACATCATTCCCGCCACGGCGAGCTTGATGCCCGTGCCCACTACGAACGAGAGAAGCGAACCAAATCCCACCTTAACGGCCTCGTCGAGCGTGCGTTTCTGGTTTGCCATCTCGCCCAACACCGCTCCTACGAACGGGCCGAGGATAATGCCCATCGGGCCCATAAACAATCCTGCGAAGACGCCTATCGTAGCACCCGTGATGCCCGCCTTTGAGCCGCCGAAGACCTTGCTGAAGTATCCAGGTAGGATGTAGTCCAAGATGCTGACCACCAGTGTTATTGCACCCCATAGCCAGATCATACCTGTGGTGATTGTGGAGCCCTCGGCAAAGTAGGCGCACAGCAATCCCGCGAACGACAGGGTGATGCCTGGGAGTACGGGCAGAACCGCTCCCAAGATACCTATGATGCCGCACACGACGGCTGCTATGGTCAATAGTGTCTCCATAATAGATATGCCAATAGATTCGGCAACATTGGTGCCGAAGCATAAGATTCACCTCCTCCCCTCCGACGAGCGTTGTCGGCGGAATAGGCTTACTTTTCTTCCCCCCCCTGCTGGCTTGCGGGGCGGATTATTTTACAAGGCTGTTTGTTGCTGAGTCGGGGAAGATCACCGAGGGGCGGAAGCTCTTGGCCTCCTCGAAGTCCATCAGGGCATACGATACGATGATCACCAGATCATCCACCGCCACCTTGCGTGCTGCGGCTCCGTTCAAGCAGATGGCTCCGCTGCCGCGCTCGCCCTTGATGATGTAGGTCTCCAGACGCTCACCATTGTTGATGTCGAGCACCTGCACCTTCTCACCCTCGATCATACCTGAGGCATCCATCAGATCCTCGTCGATGGTGATGCTGCCTACGTAGTTCAAGTTTGCCTGCGTGACTCTCACGCGGTGAATCTTCGATTTCAATACTTCGATCATCATAGCGGCTATTTGATTTTTACGTTGTCGATCAATCTAATCTCACCCGCCTGCACAGCGATGCAACCCTGAATGCGGGGGCTCTCGTCCCACGACTGCACCTGCTGCATCGTCAGAGCATCGACAGCCTGGAAGTAGATCACTTTCAGCAATCCGTCGGCCTCGATCTGCTGCTCAACCCAACGGGTGAGCTCCGCAGGCGAGAGCGTTGCACTGAGCTGCTCGCACTGCTTCAGCGTGGCATATATGCGGGGTGCTGCGGCACGATACTCGGGTGTAAGCAGGGTGTTGCGCGATGAGAGTGCAAGGCCGTCTGCGTCGCGGATGATGGGGCACTCGACAATCTCGACGGGGAGCGAGAGCTGCTCAACCATAGCCTTGATGACGGCGATCTGCTGGAAATCCTTCTCTCCGAAGTATGCCTTGGCGGGGGTGACGATCTCGAACAGACGGCTTACGACCTGTGCTACGCCGTTGAAGTGTCCCGGGCGTGTGGCACCCTCCATCACCTTATCCACCTGCCCGAAGTCGAACACGCGGGTATCGGGTTCGGGGTAGATCTCCTCGACCGAGGGCATAAGCACATAGTCGGCACCTGCGGCCTCCAACAATGCCGAGTCGGCCTCGGGGGTACGGGGGTAACGACGCAGGTCGTTCTTGTCGTTGAACTGCGTGGGATTGACAAATACGCTCACCACAACCGTGCGGCACTCTTTGCGAGCCTTCTCGACCAGCGAGCGGTGTCCTGCGTGGAGGGCACCCATCGTAGGCACGAAGCCTACATCGTTGTGATCGAGCTGCGATAGTTCCTTCTTAAGGTCACTTACTTTGCTGAAAGTTTTCATTAATCGGGGTTATAAAACTGCGACAAAGTTATATAATTATATCGGAATTAAAAATTTCATACCACGATAAAAACGTCGGATAATAAAAAAAGTCCTCCGTGCGGAGGACTTTTGGGGGATTTAATGGTGTAAATCGCCACAGCGACGATTACGTTTTCTTAGTTGATCGAGGGGAGGAACGACCACTCCTTCGAGTAGTGGAGCATCTGCTCGGTGTAGTCGCTCTTGTAGATGAGCTTCACATCCACAATCTGCCCATCCTTCTCAACGAGCTCGTAGTCGGGATTGACAAATCCGCTGTAAGGCTCAAGGTTGAGCTTGGCGTAACGCTCCAACACCTGCTTGTGTAGGTCGTAGTCGATCTTCACGGCGTAATCCTCCACCAAGCGGCGGCCCGCCTCGTAGTCGCCCGTCGATTTGATGCGCTGCACCTCCTTGAGTAGCTCGCCGAACAGACGGCGCAGAGCCTCGAAGTCGTTCACCACGATGTACGACTTGCCATCCTGCTCGACCCACTCGATGACGTTATCCTTCTTGCCCTTCTCGTAGCACCACTCGGCAATGAGCTTGCGGTTGCGCATATGCGCCTCCTCGACATCCTTACCCAGCTCGACACGCGAGAACTGCGTCATCATACCATTCATAATATAGTCGGCATACTGTGCCCACGCAACATCCAACGAGGGGATAAGACCGATCTCGACCATCTTCTCGTCGCCCAGATAGTACAATCCGAATAGGTCGGCACGCGCCTCCTCCAAAGTCGAGGTGTAGCTACGCAGCTCGCCACCCTTCACACCCTCGGCCAGCTGACCCGAGCCGTGGCCCAAGCACTCGTGCAGGTCGGTATGCAGGTCGTCGGCCAACTTGCCGTACTTCGCTATGCGGTCGCGGTCCTCAGCTCGGAGCATAAACTCCTCGTTGAAGCCGTTGCCCTGAGCGGCCTTGTCGTAGGCGTAGGTGATGTTGTCGATGGTCACCGACTTCGAGCCGTACTCCTTGCGGATCCAGTCGGCATTGGGCAGGTTGATACCGATGGGAGTTGCGGGGTAGCAGTCACC
>CAZWHN010000106.1:0-6106 GCA_964633635.1 uncultured Alistipes sp.
CGTCAGCATCTTTTTTGCGTGCTGCCTAAGCGAAAATAAGTTTAGTCCGTTTTGGTCATATAGTCAACGGACTAAACTAAACCTATTACGCTTTCAGTCCCTCGCGTTTGATTTTCGGAACGAGGTAGGCAAAGCCGTAAATCATCATCGAGGCCTGTGCCAAAATACCGAACACGATGCTTGCGATATTTACACTCGTTGATACAAGGTCGTTCGAGAGGAAGTACCACACCATATATATACCAAACGGAATATTCACGAATGCACTTGCCTCCAAACCCGGGTTATACTTAAAACCGAAGAGGAAGAACATCACAACGTGAGCAAAGGCATTCAGAGCCGAGAAGGGTGTTGAGTCGAAAAGATTCTCAAAGTTTATGGGTTCATACTGAGCTTCCAATCTCCGTATTTTCTTCTCGTAGGCTCTTATTTACTCATTCAACTTGTGCTGTAGCTCGTCGCGGTTGGGGCAATCGAGGTGGATTCGTTGGGCAGGGTCATCCCAAAATCGAGAGCTAATGTATATGCCCGTCGCGATCTTTTTCCTACGTCCTTCGTGATAAAATTGGAGATAAAGAGGTGCTTTGCCTTGCTTGTTTGTGGCGTCTGTTCTGCAAATAATCTTGTAACGCATTGTTTGTTAGGATTATGCAGTCGGATATTCTCGAGCAGTCCCAGAAAAACTCTGGGTCAAACTCTGGGTCAAAATGTGGGGCAAAACCCCTTTTTAAGCCCGAAAAAGGCCCTAAAACCACTGATTTTTGATCATAAAAAAAGACGGCCACTTTCGTAACCATCTGATTTTCAGAGCTGTTGACGAGGATTGAACTCGTGACCTCTTCCTTACCAAGGAAGTGCTCTACCACTGAGCTACAACAGCATTTACCCTTATCGAGCGGTGCAAAAGTAGGAAACAAATTTGAATCGACCAAAAATTCTGCCCTCTTTTTGCAAATTTTTCGAAAAAAATATCATAAAACGCCCTTCAGGGTGCCTCGCTGAGCCCAAAATGTGTCCAAAATCACTCTTTAGGCCGCAGTCCCGAGTCCACCGAGAGTCCCGTCAAGCCTGCCGAGAACCAACTGCGCTAGTCGCCCCCGAGCCCTACCTCACCTGCGCATATCCATAGACGGCCTGCCGCCCTAACTCCTCCTCGATGCGCAGCAACTGGTTGTACTTGGCCATACGATCCGAGCGCGAGAGCGATCCCGTCTTGATCTGTCCACTGGCCGTCGCCACGGCAATGTCGGCTATGGTGGCATCCTCCGTCTCGCCCGAGCGGTGCGAGGTGACGGTAGTGTAGCCGTTGCGTTGTGCCATTGCTATGGTGTCGAGCGTCTCGGAGAGGGTGCCGATCTGATTCACCTTTATAAGAACGGAGTTGCCGCACTTCTGCTTGATTCCGCGCGCGAGGAACTCGACATTGGTGACGAAGAGGTCGTCGCCCACCAACTGACACCTCTCGCCGATGGTCTGCGTGAGCTTGCGCCAGCCATCCCAATCGTTTTCGGCCATACCATCCTCGATCGAGTCGATGGGGTAGGCGCTGACCAGACTCTCGAGATAGGCCACCTGCTCGTCCGACGTGCGACGCTTGCCGTGCGGCCCCTCGAAACGCGAGTAGTCGTAGGTGCCGTCAGTGTAAAACTCCGACGCGGCGCAGTCGAGGGCGATGCTCACCTCCTCGCCAGCCTTGTAGCCCGCCACCTCGATGGCTTTGAGAATCAACTCTATGGCCTGCTCCGTGCCGTCGAGCATCGGAGCGAAGCCACCCTCGTCGCCCACGGCGGTGCTGAGGCCGCGCTTGTGGAGTACGCTTTGCAGGGCGTGGAATATCTCGGCTCCCATCCTCAGCGCCCGCGAGAACGAACGTGCCCCGACGGGACGTATCATAAACTCCTGAAAGGCGATGGGGGAGTCGCTGTGCGAGCCACCGTTGATGATGTTCATCATCGGCACGGGCATAACGTAGGTGTTCACGCCGCCGATGTAGCGGTAGAGCGGCAGCGATAGGTGAGCGGCAGCGGCCTTTGCCACGGCCAACGAGACGCCGAGTATGGCGTTGGCTCCGAGGTGCGACTTGGTCTTTGTGCCGTCGAGCTCGATCATCCGACTGTCGATAAACCGCTGCTCGAGTGCCGAGAGCCCTTTGAGTGCAGGGGCGATCACCGTGTTCACATTCTGCACAGCCTGCAACGTGCCCTTGCCGCCGTAGCGGTCGGCATCGCCATCGCGTAGCTCTAATGCCTCGTTCTCGCCCGTCGATGCCCCCGACGGCACGGCTGCGCGTCCCATTGCGCCCGACTCCAACACTACGTCCACCTCGATTGTGGGGTTGCCACGCGAGTCCAATATCTCGCGGGCGGTGATTTTATCAATTCTCATAGTCAAAAGTTTTCCCCGAGGAGTATCAAATATCATCCCTTTTCGAGAAAGTGGGCTGTTTTTATGGTATATTCGTCAATATCGACTAATTTTGCAGCTGTAAAAGACGTTACAGATGATACAAACCCAAAACCGAGGAAATATTTTGGCACTCCTGCCGCTGGTGGTCTTTCTGGGAATCTACCTCATAGGATCTATAGTGGCGGGTGATTTTTATAAGATTCCAATCACCATAGCAGGTATGATGGCCTCGATTGTGGCCGTTGCGATGACCCGTTCGCGCACCCTTTCGGAGCGAATTGGCGACTATTCGCGTGGCGCAACCGATGTCAATATTATGCTGATGATCTGGATCTTCGTGCTGGCAGGTGCCTTTGCCGCCTCGACCAAGGCGACGGGCGCTGTGGATGCCACGGTGGCTCTCACGCTGAAGTATGTCCCCGCGGAGTTTCTCCCCGCAGGAATATTCTTTGCAGCCTGCTTCACCTCGCTCTCGATCGGCACATCGGTGGGCACTATCGTGGCGCTTACGCCAATCGCTTCGGCCATCGCAACGCAGACGGGATGCAGTACGCCGTGGATCGTCGCCATCGTCGTGGGAGGAGCGTTGTTTGGTGATAATCTATCGTTTATCTCCGATACCACCATCGCCGCCACTCGCACCCAAGGGTGTTCGATGCGCGATAAGTTCCGCACCAACTTCGCAATCGTCGCTCCGGCGGCCATCATCACGATGTTGATCTACATCTTCTCCTCCGAGCAGGCCATCAGCTACCAGGCCGAGGATCTCACCACGCCGTGGTACACGGTGCTTCCCTATCTGCTGGTGCTGGTGATGTCCTTCAGCGGTGTTAATGTGCTGATTGTGTTGGTGGTGGGAATACTCTCTTCGGGCGTGATCGGAATATTGGATGGCAGCCTCTCGCTGCTTGATTGGCTCTCGGAGATGGGTGCTGGAATCGACTCGATGGGGCAACTCATCATCATCACGATGATGGCGGGCGGTATGCTTGAGATGATCCGCATCAATGGCGGAATCGACTACATCATCTCGCGCCTCACATCGCGTCTTAGCTCACGCCGTGGAGCCGAGCTCTCGATCGCGTCGCTCGTTCTCTTTGCCGACCTCTGCACGGCCAACAACACCGTGGCCATCATATCGGTAGGCTCCATTGCACGCGAGATAGGTCAGCGCTTCGGCATTGCTCCGCGTCGTGTGGCCAGCCTGCTCGACACCTTCTCGTGCTTTATGCAGGGGCTGATTCCCTACGGTGCGCAGCTGCTGATGGCGGCAGGATTGGCCGCAATCTCGCCCGTCGAGATCATCGGCTACCTCTACTACCCGATGGTGATGGGAGCCTGCGCTCTGGTGGCAATCATCATCCAACGCCCCCGTTACGCGGATAAATAGTTGTAATGTAGCGAGAAAAAGCCCTATTTTGATGGCATAATTGTTTGCAATCTGCCAAAAAAAACATATCTTTGCCCCATATTTGGCTATGTGATTCCAAATTCTTAATAAATAACTAAAAAATTAAAGACAATGAAGAAGTTTTCAACTCTTTTGATGGCTGCTGCCGCTGCTTTTATGGTATCTTGCGGTGGTAACGCTCAGAAGGCTGCTCCCGCTGAGGAGGCAGCTGGTAAGTTGCCCGTAGCTGTTCAGTTGTACAGCGTTCGTGGCGATATGGAGGCCGATTTCAAGGGCACTCTCCAGAAGATTAAGGCACTCGGTTTCGACGGCGTTGAGTTCGCTGGTCTGTTCGGCAACGAGCCTGCTCAGGTTAACGCTTGGTGCAAGGAGATCGGTCTGAACCCCATCTCAGCTCACGTACCCTTGGCTGATATGTTGGCTGACATCGACAAGGTGATCGCTGACTACAAGGCTGTAGGTTGCGAGTACATCGTTGTTCCCTACGTTACCGAGGAGCGTCGTCCCGGTGGCGAGTTGTTCTTGCAGATGGTTGAGGAGATCCGTTCTATCGGTGAGAAGTGCAAGGCTGCAGGTTTGACCTTGCTCTATCACAACCACGACTTCGAGTTCAAGAAGCTCGAGAGCGGTGAGCACGGCTTGGATTACCTCTACTCTAACATCCCCGCCGATCTGTTGCAGACCGAGTTGGATCAGTGCTGGGTACACTACTCAGGCCTGAACCCCGTTGACTACCTGAAGAAGTACACCAACCGTTCACCCGTTGTTCACCTCAAGAACTACCACATCGAGGGTGAGATGGAGGGCGATCCCTATGCTCTGATCGGTTTGAACGAGGGCGAGGAGAAGAAGTCTTCAGCTTTCGAGTTCCGTCCCTTGGGTCACGGTGTAGTTGACATCGCTGCTATCGTTGAGGCTGCTACCAACGAGGTAGGTAGCAAGTGGCTCGTAGTTGAGCAGGACAACCCCTCAATGGACAAGACTCCTATGGAGTGTGTTGCAATGAGCGTTGAGTACCTGAAGTCAATCGGCGCAATGTAATCCATTCTCGGATTTTGATCATAAGCCCGACCCGCGTGGTCGGGCTTTTTTGTTTTGAGGTCGGGGGCTTTGTGCGGTCGGGCTTCCTTATTTATGTCATTGCGAGGAGCGTAGCGACGTGGCAATCTCTTGTGATAAACCTTCAGAATGACAATCCTTACAACCCCTAAATCTGCCAATCCCGAAAAGATATTAAACTAATACGCAAAAATAACGTCGCCATCACTTGACTTTTTGTAAAGTTTTCTTTACATTTGCGGTATAATGATTCTAACAATAAAAACTACCGACTATGAAACGATTTCTTTTACCACACATCTGCAAGCAGATCGGACAGGCGATGCTCGCCTTGATGCTGCTGGCTATTATGGCTTACATTATTTTTGATGCTGAAGCAATGATTGGCACGAGTTGGGTGATAAGTGCTGTGTATGTGGTGCTACACCTTGCGATTTTGCTTATGACAATCTCGCGCGAGAAAAACGAGGACGAGATGACGGCTCACCTGCGCGGAGAGGCGCTTAAAGAGGTGGGATATTGTCTGCTGATTCTCTATGTAGTGTATCGTATCGTGACAGTGGTTGTCGGTGAGGAGGGTGTTAGGTATATACTGCACGACGAGGAGCTGATTACCCCATTTATCGCGTGGATGGCCTACTACGCGCGATTTGAGAACAAACTGAAGAAGTTGCGCAAGAGGGAGTTCAAATTATAAAAGCCGAGAAGATGAAGAACAGAATCAGAGTGGCGCGAGCCGAGAGGCGCCTAACGCAGCAGCAGCTGGCCGATGCGGTCGGTGTGAGCCGTCAGACCATCAACGCCATCGAGAGCGGTAAGTTTGTCCCCTCGACAGTGCTGGCGCTGAAGATTGCCCGCACGTTCGCTCGCTCGGTGGAGGAGATATTTGAACTCGAAGAGGAGGATTAATAACAATCAAGGGTGAGACCTTTTTTGTATGATAGTGTTGTAAAATCAGTATCAGGAAGGTCTTGAACACAGAGGTAGATTCCAATCATTTTCGCAATGAGCCATAGTCTGTATCAGGCTGCAAATCCGTTGCGAAAATGTGGAATGACGTATTTTGAAGGATGCAGGGCTTCGCAGAAGCTCTATATGCACAAAAAAGGCGGCTCGAAAGCCGCCTTCATTATATCTGAATAACAGATTACTCAACCGTACCAGCTGAACCCAGCACGTTCACGCACTTGTGCATATAGAGCTTCTTCAACTCCTCACGTGCGGGACCCA
>CAZWHN010000107.1:0-6101 GCA_964633635.1 uncultured Alistipes sp.
TAGAGTACACGTCTGGGGGGCGTGGTGTCGCTGGTTCGAATCCAGTCATCCCGACTAACCGAAAGCCTTGATAATCAATCGATTATCAAGGCTTTGTTTTTTATTCATACTTCACCGACGAGCAAACCCTACGCCACTCGGAGCTCGACGCCGTCACCCTCCGCACGGTCGATTAGAACACTACCGCCCTGCCGAAGTTCGCCATCGATAATCATCGACGAGAGCGGCTCCTCCACCCTGTCAATGAGCGTTCGTCGGAGCGCCCGTGCGCCATAGCGCGCCTCGTAGCCCATCTCGGCCAGACGACGTTTGGCCTCGGAGGTGATGTTCACATCGTAACCGAGCTGCCGCGTCCGCTCGAAAATCCGCTCCAGCTCCAGCTCAACGATGCGTTCCACATCCTCGATCGAGAGCGTGCGGAAGCAGACCACGTCGTCTATGCGATTCAGGAACTCGGGCGGAAAGGTCTCCTCCAACGCCTTGCGATACTCCACGTTGGGCATCACGGCCTGATTGCTCTGCTTCGAGAGGGTGTTGTAACCCACCTGCACCGTACGCTCGGCCACGGCACGCGAGCCGACGTTCGAGGTGAGGATAATGACCGTGTTACGGAAATCGACCTTGCGCCCCGAGCCATCGGTGAGGCACCCCTCATCGAAGATCTGCAACATAGCGTTGAAGATATCGGGATGAGCCTTCTCCACCTCGTCGAACAGCACCACCGAGTAGGGCTGACGACGCACCGCCTCACTCAGCTGTCCGCCCTCGCCATAACCCACATACCCGGGAGGCGAGCCGATGAGTCGGGCGACGTTGTGTTTCTCGCCATACTCCGACATATCTATGCGGATAAGCCCTCGCCCACGATCGAACAACCATTGCGATAGCTCCTTCGCCAGCAGCGTCTTACCCACACCCGTAGGTCCTACGAAGAGGAAGACCCCGATAGGACGGTCGGCATCCTTCAACCCAGCCCGCGAGCGCTGCAACGACCGCGACACCCGCTCCACAGCCTCACGTTGACCAATCACACGCCCGTGCAGGTACTCACCCAAAGAGCGCAGCCGCTCACGATCGTCCGATGAAAGGCGCTCCGCAGGGACTCCCGTTATCGAGTTTATAACCTGCTCGACATCCTCCACCGTGATCGTCGTCGGATTCTGGCTTCGCAGACGATGCCACTCCGAGCGTTGCTCGCCAAGCCGTTGCCGCAAAGCGATCTCCTTCAACCGAGCCGTGGCCGCACGCTCGTAGATGTAGGCCTCCACCGCCTGACGATGCTCACGCTCGGCAGCGAGCAACTGCTGCTCGGTCAAAAGGATCGACTCGGGCTCACGCGACGAGCGTACACGGCAACGTGCCCCCGCCTCATCCATCACGTCGATAGCCTTGTCGGGGAAGTGACGATCGGTGATGTAGCGCTCGGTGAGCGTCACGCAGGCCCGCAACGCCTCCTCCGAGTAGCGCACATTGTGGTGCTGCTCGTAGTGGGGAGCTACGCCTCGCAGAATCTCCAACGTTTCGGATGCCGAGGTAGGCTCGACCACAACTCGCTGAAAGCGTCGTTCGAGGGCAGAGTCGTTCTCGATATTCTCGCGGAATTCGTCAAATGTGGTAGCTCCTATGGTCTGCACATCACCCCGCGCAAGGGCGGGCTTGAGGATGTTGGCCGTGTCGAGACTCCCTTGCGTAGCACCCGCCCCGACGATGGTGTGAATCTCGTCGATGAAGATTATGACGTCGGGCGTCGAGCGCAACTCGTCGAGCAACTGCTGCATACGCTCCTCAAACTCACCACGATACTTCGTACCAGCCACGAGCGATGCCACATCGAGCGAGAAGATGCGCTTGCCTCGAATCGTGCTGGGCACATCGCCCGACGCTATGCGGAGTGCCAACCCCTCGACAATGGCGCTCTTGCCAACACCCGCCTCGCCGATGAGTATCGGGTTATTCTTCTTGCGACGCGAGAGGATCTGTATCACTCGATCTATCTCCTTATCACGCCCCACCACGGAATCGATGCCTCCCTCGCGAGCCTGACGCGTAAGGTCGGTGCCAAACTTTTCGAGCGACAACTTTTCGCCACTCTCCCGATCGACACCCTCGTCCCGATCCAAAAATAGTTGCACGGGGCTACTCATCCCCTCGGCCGAGTCGGTCAGCTCGCGCATCATTGAGAGGATGGTATGGGTGGTGATGCCGTAGTGCGATAACACCTGCGACGTGGCCGTGGTGGTATCCCCCACCGCATCGCAGAGCAGATGAGCCGTCGAGATGCATCGTGTCGTAGCATACTCTGCCATCAACTGATGGCGATAATCAGCCAAAAACTCCTCCACGGCCACACTCTCGCGCTTGGGTTGTGCCACGATAAGCTCCTCGATACGCTCCTCAATCTGCTTCAGATCCCACGCCTTGAGCCGCATCGCAAGCAGACGATACGCTAGCGACCCATCCTCGCGCAGGAGCTCAAGCACGATGCGATCCTTGTATGAACTATCGACACCCGCCCGCTTAAGATCAAATGCGACCCGCACCAGCAGTGCGTCTAAAATATTCGAAATGTTGTTTCCCATCATAAATCGGTTTTTGTTCGGGAGTATAACGTAGAAGGGTGTAGCTATATTATGTTAAATCACAAATCCCTCCATCACCACCTGTCATCATCCTCCCGCACCTCGGCACAGCGCAATGACAGGACGATTTGGTGATAACAAATCGCCTTCATAACCATAAAAGTGGGCACAAATGTGGAAAAGTGACGAATAATCACTATATTTGCAAGGAATAATGTCCCGATCGGGACTCAACTAAAAAATTGTAATGACCTATGGAAAAGAGCGTTTTCAAATATAAGATCGAACCCCGACACGTCGATTTCACCAACCGAGTATCCGTTTCATCAATCTGCGACATCGTGCTACACGCTGCAGGCGAGGATGCCCACGTCCGTGGCTTCGGCATCGACGCACTCGCCAACAACAACTTCGGCTGGGTGCTCTCGCGTATGGGTATCGAGTTAGATTATCTGCCCGAGGAGTACAGCGATTTCACGATCCACACCTGGATCAGCGACTACAACCGTCTGGCTTCGACGCGTAACTTCACCCTCACCGACAACGATGGTCGCGAGTTCGGTCGCGCCGCCACGCAGTGGTGTATGATCGACTACGAGACCCGTATGCCTGTCGATATGAACACTATGGCCAAGGCCCACGAGGGAAATATGGTCGATGCACCGTCACCCTGCGAGCGTCCGCGCCGTCTGGTAGCCATTCAGAGTGAGCCCGTGGCCGAGCATCGCGTGGCGTACAGCGACATCGACTTCAACCGCCATATGAACACGATGCGTTACATCGACCTGAGCTTCGACTCGCTACCTATCGAGGTGCCCGAGCAGCTCAAGGCCCTGCGACTCGATCTTAACTTCGTCAAGGAGGCACGTTACGGCGACGAGTTGCTGCTGAAGGCTGAGCAGAAGGAGAACGTGCATCTGTTCGAGTTCAGCAACAAGGCTGGCGATGCGATGTGCCGCATAGCGCTCGAAGTACGATAACCGACCCAAAACCACAAAGATGAACAACAAGAGTTACATACCCGAATTTATCTACAAGAGATCCAACCAGATCGCTATGATCATCTTCGTACCGATCTTTGCATTGATCTTCATCTCGATATATAGCCCCTTCGATTTCGACCGCATCGACACTGACACCCGCTTTATGTCGTGGCTCAACATCTCGCGCGAGCTGGTTGTGCAGTTGATCACCATCCTCCTTATTATAATAGGTATGGGCGTTGCTGCCGTGAGCCGCTGGCTGATGAACCTCTACTCGCACCGACACCCCCTGACCTACACAAACTACATCCTATGGATCGTTTGCGAGATCTTGGCTATGGCGTTCTTCTTCACGATCGGAGCTGTCCTCTTCACCGACACCGATAAGGGCGTGATCACACTCTTCCGCAACTCGCTCATCAAGACCTTCTTCATCCTGCTCATCCCCTACACGATGTGCTACATCTACTTCATCTGGCAAGAGCGTGTGGCGCAGTTGCGTCTGCTACGCGAGCGACTCGCGGAGGATGAATCGGCTCTGCAGTCGGCATACGTTCAGATCTTCGACACTAAGGGCGATATGCGTCTCTCGGTACGCCGCGAGCACCTGCTCCTAATCGAGTCGGCCGACAACTACATCTGCGTATGGTACACCAACAACAACGCCCCGAAGAAGGTGCTGGTGCGCAATACCCTGAAGCAAGTATCGACGCAGCTCGCATCGACACACATCCAGCAGTGCCACCGTTCGTATATGGTGAATCTGGATTTGGTGAAGGTTATGCGACGCGAGAAGGAGGGTATGTTCGTCGAGTTCGGCATCGCTGGTGTCCCCGATGTTCCCATCTCGAAGACCTATGCCGACAGCATCAAAAAATGGTTGATGAGCTCTCCCGAAGCGGGTAGTTAAACTGCAAAACAGGCCAGATGTTCGCATAAAACGTCATCGAAAAGTGTGAATTTCGCCCCAAAATAGCGATTTTAGTCCCTATAAGGATTTCGTCCCACTACGCAGGGGTATATCACTTAAATTTTTTAGTTCGCACAATTAACCCGATCTTCGTAGAGCAATCAAACAAATCAACGAAACACTACATTAGTATTACGGGACAAATTTTATGCGACACTATCTGTCTAGACTCCAACAATCGATGCGCGAGCGCTGGGAGAAGCCCGCGTTGAGCGACTACCGAGGCGACACCTTCACCTTCGCCGATATGGCTACCCGCATAGCCAAACTCCATACCATATTCACCGCATTGGAGATCGCCCCTGGCGACAAGATCGCTCTGGCAGGCAAGAACAGCGCACGCTGGGCAGTGAGTTTCTTGGCCACAGTAACCTATCGCGCCGTAGCGGTGCCCATCCTTCCCGACTTCGCACCCGACACCATTGCGGGCCTGACGGACCACTCGGAGAGTAGCGTTCTCTTCACCGAGCGCAAGATGTGGGAGCAGATGGACAAGAGCCTTATGCCCAACCTCAAGGCCGCCATCGACGTTGAGACATTCACGGCAATCTACTCTGTAAATCCCTCGCTCGACAAGGTAATAGCCAAGTGCGAGATCGACATCCCCGCAGTCTATCCCACTGCGATGAAGGACAAGGTGACCAACTACACAATCGGCAATTTAGACGATCTTGCTATCATCAACTACACCTCGGGCACAACCAGCTCGCCCAAAGGCGTGATGCTCACCTCGCGTAACCTCTCGTCGAACATCGAGTTCGGCCTGAACAACATCCCGGTGACCGACACCGACAAGATTATGTCGATGCTGCCGCTGGCACATATGTACGGTATGGCGTTCGAGTTCCTCTACCCGTTGTGTGGCGGTGGTCACATCTACTTCCTCGGCAAGACTCCCACGCCGACGATTCTTATGCAGGCGCTGGCCGATATCAAGCCCTACCTGCTTATCACCGTGCCCCTTGTGATCGAGAAGATCTTCAAGAATAAGGTTATGCCCACACTCAACAAGCCCGCAATGCGAGTGTTGTGCGCAATCCCGGGCCTCAACAAGATCATCTATAAGAAGGTATATACACAGCTGATGAACGTCTTTGGTGGCAACCTGCGCTCGATCGTGCTGGGTGGTGCTGCAATCAGCCTCCCCGTCGAGAAGGTGATGCGCAAGGTCGGCCTACCCTACACCGTTGGTTACGGTATGACCGAGTGCGCTCCGCTGATCGGCTACTCGCCGTGGCAGACGTTCCGTCTGGGTTCGTGCGGCCGCTCGGTGGATAACGTCATCGTACGCATCGACTCGGAGGATCCCGCAGGCACAGTGGGCGAGATTCAGGTCAAGGGCGACAACGTAATGCAGGGTTACTTCAAGAACCCCGAGGCCACGGCTGCCACATTCACCGAGGATGGATTTTTGCGAACGGGCGATTTGGGTATTATCGACAAGGATGGTAATATCTTCATCAAGGGCCGTAGCAAGTGTATGATCCTCAGCCCCAACGGCCAGAACATCTACCCCGAGGAGATCGAGAGCAAGCTCAACTCGATGCCCCACGTCGGCGAGTCACTCGT
>CAZWHN010000108.1:0-6048 GCA_964633635.1 uncultured Alistipes sp.
TATCTGGTGGTACTCTGATATTAAGGGTATCGGTTTCCGCGTAGTATGCGAGGTACCCGAGGGTGTGAGTGCTAAGTAGGCGGCACTGCCGACTAATAATATATATAAGGTGTAGGCCAACTTACGAAGAAAGATAAAATTGAATAAAAATTCATAAATTAATACAAACTATAAAACTATAAAATTATGAGCAGTAACAAAATGAGCAGAAAGGACTTCTTGTCTATGTCTGCAGTATTGGGCGTATCAGGCCTTGTTGGTTCATCGACTTTGATGACTTCTTGTAGCGGTGGCGGTGCAGCTGCTAACGCTCCCATTGAGCGCCTGCAGGGCGTTTACGTTCCCGTTTTGAACGATAAGGCTGACGACGGTCGTGAGCTGAAGGCTGGTGTTATCGGTTGCGGTGGCCGTGGTTCGGGCGCTATCGTAAACCTCTTGGAGGCTGCTAACGGCATCACCGTAACAGCTTTGGGTGACACCTTCGCTGATCGTCTGGAGGGCTTGAAGAAGGATTTGGCTGAGAAGCACAATCAGGTTGTGCCCGATGCTAACTGCTTCGTAGGCTTCGACGCTTATAAGAAGGTTATCGACTCGGGTGTTGATATGGTTATCATCGCCACTCCTCCCGTGTTCCGTCCCGTACACTTCCAGTACGCTACCGAGAAGGGTGTTCACTCATTCCTCGAGAAGCCCATCGCAGTTGATCCTAAGGGCTACCGTATGATTATGGCTACCGCTAAGCAGGCTGCTGCCAAGAACCTTAGCGTTGTAACTGGTACCCAGCGTCACCACCAGCGTCCTTATGTTGAGGCTTTGCAGCTCATCCGTGACGGCGCTATCGGCGAGATCACCGGCGGTAACGTATATTGGAACCAGGGTATGCTCTGGTACAAGGAGCGTCAGCAGGGCTGGAGCGATATGGAGTGGATGATCCGCGACTGGGTTAACTGGAAGTGGCTCTCAGGTGACCATATCGTTGAGCAGCACGTTCACAACATCGACGTATTCTTGTGGATGACTGGACTCAAGCCCGTTAAGGCTACGGCTGTTGGTGCTCGTCACCGTCGTATTACGGGTGACCAGTACGACCAGTTCTCGGTTGATTTCGAGATGGAGAACGGCATTCATATGCACTCTATGTGCCGTCAGATCGACGGTTGCTCGACCAACGTGAGCGAGTTCATCCAGGGTACTAAGGGTTCTTGGAACAGCGCCGACCACGAGATCAAGGATCTGGCTGGCAACGTAATTTGGAAGTACGACGAGGAGGCTGCTAAGGCTCAGTACAAGCAGCACGATCCCTACGTTTTGGAGCACGTTGATTGGGTTAACCACATCCGCAAGGGCACAGCTCACGACGAGGCTTCTGAGTGCGGTATCTCTTGCTTGGCAGGTGTGATGGGCCGTGAGGCTGCTTACACTGGTGCAACCGTAACTTGGGACGAGATCAGCGCCTCTAACCTCGACTATATGCCCGAGAAGCTTGAGATCGGCAAGATGGATATGTCTGGCTACGTTGTTCAGGTAACTGGTAAGGCTAAGTAATCATCGCGCGCGATGTAAGTAATTGAGGGTGGAGTAGGAGCCGTATGAACTCCCTCTTCACCCTTTTTGTTTTGATCTTCGGCGGGCGATGCGCCTTGTCGTTGGTCTAATGAATTTCCCCGAAATAATTAAAGACTTGAATATGAATAGAAAAGATTTCTTGAAAAGCTCGTTGTTTGGCGCTGCTGCCGTAGCCGCTGGAGCATCATCGTTGGAGTTGTTCTCGTCGTGTGCTCCTGCTGAGAAGAAGAACGACGTCGAGTTGCGTCTCTCGTTCCAGGAGGGTATAGCTCCGGGTGAGTCGCTGAGTGAGAAGCTCGACTTTATGGAGAACTTGGGCATCGTAGGTTTCGAGCCTGGTGGTGGCAACTTGGCAGGTCGTATCAACGAGATCCAGCAGGCGCTCAATGGTCGCAATATCAAGGTGTCGGCCATCTGCGCAGGCTTCAAGGGCTTCATCTTGGCCGAGGATCCCGCCGTTAAGGCCGAGTTCGACTCTACGATGCGCGAGATCATCGCAGCTGCTGGCGAGCTGGGCTCTACGGGTGTGATTATGGTGCCCGCCTTCAATGGTCAGAAGCCTTGTATGCCCCACACGTTGGAGACTCGCGAGTATCTCTGCGAGCAGTTGCACGAGCTGGGTGAGTATGCCCTGAAGCACAACACCACCGTCATCCTCGAGCCGCTGAACCGCCGCGAGTGCCACTATATGCGTCAGGTGGGCGATGCTGCTGCTATCGCTCGTGACTCGAAGAGTGCTGGTGTTAAGTGTATGGGTGACTTCTGGCATATGCAGGAGGAGACTTCGGACTACGCAGCTTTCTGGGCCGCAGGTAACGAGTACTTGCAGCACGTTCACGTTGCCAGCCGCGGTCGTCGTCTGATGCCGGGCGAGGATCCCGAGGTGGATAACTATATCAACGGTATGCGCGCTCTGAAGGAGATGAACTATCCCTATTACGTCAGCTTCGAGTGCGGCACCAAGGGCGAGCGCGCCCAGACCGTGACGGCTGCCGTTGAGTTGTTGCGTCAGCAGTGGGAGCAGGCATAGCCTGAAGTGAGAAACGGGTGCTCGCGTGAGCATCATAAACGATTATACTATGACCTTACAATGGGGTTATAAACGTGCATTTCTGCGCTGTGCCTTGCTCTTTGCAGCTGGCACAGCGTTGCAAATGCTTTTTGGCGATCTGGACAACTCGTTCCTGCGCTATCCGTGGGGATTGATCCTCGCCGTGAACTATCTCTATCTGCTGGTGCTGATCTATGTCCAGTCGGACAAGTGGCCGTGGCTCAAACGTCTGTACGACGGCTACGCTTGCATCTCGGCATTGGCTTCGATGGTCGCCCTGACCATCATCTTCGGCCTTACGCGCCAAGACCCCTCGACCGAGGGGCTGGTGGGGCTTTTGGGCTTCTCGCGTATGACCTCGTCGTGGCCGTTTAATATCCTTTTGCTCTACTTCACCATCACTACGGGCCTCGCCGTTGTGGGCGATCTACACCATTGGCGTCAGCGTCGTCTGGCGGCTGTGTTGTCGCATCTGGCGGTGTTTGTTGTGCTGGTGGCGGGTATTTTTGGCAGTGGCGATAAGGAGCGTGTGAGTGTCACTACGCAGGTGGGACGCACAACGCACGTTGGTATGAACCGCTCGGGTGAGCAGGTGCAACTGCCTTTTACGCTCACGCTCAACGAGTTCACTATGGACGAATATCCCCCGAAACTTTATATCCTCTCAACTCGCAACCAAACCTCGTCGGAGGATTTCCTATCGGTCGAGCACGAGGGTGCTGAGGCCACCATCGACGGCTGGCACATCGTTGCCCGCCAGAGTGTTGATATGGCAGGCCGTATGCCCGACGACGAGCAGTGGCAACCGATGTCGCACGTCGGTGCTGCTCCTGCTGTGCTGGTCGAGGCTCGTAATCTGCGCTCGGGCGAGAGCTTCGAGGGGTGGGTGAGTTGTGGTAGCCACATCTTTGAGCCGTCGTATCTGATGCTCAGCGGAGGTTATGCTGTGGCTATGCCACGTCGCGAGGCCAAGCGCTATCTGTCGCGTGTGGAGGTTATGGACGAGAATTCCGAGCGACACCAATTCAATATCGAGGTCAACCATCCCGCCCGCATTGGGGCGTGGCATATCTACCAGATGGGTTACGACACGCAGCGTGGTCGCTGGAGCGAGGTGAGTGTGCTGGAGTGTGTGCGCGACGGCTGGTATTCGGCTGTGCACATAGCGCTGTGGACGATGATTTTGGCTGGCGTTGTGATGTTCGCTACGGCGGGCGGACGACGCATTAACAAGACGAGAAAGGAGGCTAAACAATGACGTGGGACTATTTGATCTGGTTTGCAGCTGCGGCCACGCTGTGTTGGGTTGCGGGTGCTGTGATGGCCTTTCGAGGTCGTGGGGTATGGCCCGCGGCGTCGGCTTCGATCGTAGGTTCGGCCATCTTCTTCGCCTTCATCGTGGGTATGTGGATCTCGCTCGAGCGTCCGCCTATGCGCACGATGGGTGAGACACGATTGTGGTACTCGTTCTTCCTCTCGATTGCGGGTGCGGCGGTATTCATCCGTTGGCGTTATCGTTGGATTCTATCCTTCAGTACGCTGATGTCGGTGGTCTTTATATGTGTGAATCTGTTTAAGCCTGAGATACATAGCAAATCGCTAATGCCCGCCTTGCAGAGCGCGTGGTTTGTGCCGCACGTCATTGTCTATATGTTTGCCTATGCGATGATGGGAGCTGTGACGATCTTCGCCCTCTATTTGTGGCTGCGTAAGTACGACGCCACGGACGAGGAGTTGGGCGTGTGCGACAATCTGGTGCGTATCGGCTGGGCATTCCTCTCGCTCGGTATGGTGATGGGCGCTCTGTGGGCCAAGGAGGCGTGGGGCGATTACTGGACGTGGGACCCGAAGGAGACGTGGGCCTTGGCGACGTGGTTGTCGTATCTGTTGTATCTGCATCTGCGTCCCCGAACAAAGGATCAGAACATCACCTTTGCACTGCTCATATTCTCATTCCTGCTGTTGCAGATGTGCTGGTACGGAATCAACTATCTTCCCTCGGCACAGGGTTCGAGTATTCACGTCTATTAGAGAATTATTTTCTGCGTTTTGGGCATTTGCCCTTAACCAATAACAGGCCCTGCCACACGACAAATGGTCTCTGCTATCAGGCGGTGACCATTTTCGTTTGGGTGGATGCCGTCCTCGCAGAAGTAACGACCGAGGTCGGTGATCTCCAGAAATGGCGTTGTGATGTCGATGATCGGTGTCGATAGCCTTCGCGCCATCTTGAACAGCCGCACGTTATACATCTCGTGCCAACGACTTATCGACTCGGTCGAGCCTCCCAACCACTCCATTATGTTGCGTTTCTGGCCGATATTCATCTTGCGGGTGAAGGTGTTGAAGTAGAGATCGGATATGATGGGCGGCAACGACAGTATGATGGGCCGTGAGCCCAGATTGCGGATGCCCTCGATAAGCCGATTGTAGAGCGAGGCAAACTCCTCGATCGGCGTGATGGGCAGATGCCTGCGCGAAGGGTCGGCTGCAATCTCGTTCCAATGGTGGTCGCAATCGTTACCGCCAAGCTCCAGCACTACAAACTCCGAAGCCGCAATCAGATCCCTGCGACGGTCCAACTCGCGCAGGCAATTACGCACGGTGTTGCCGTAGCGACCGTGATTTCGGATGTCGAGCCCGAGCATAGCACCGCAGCGCGAGCTGAAGCTCTCGTCCAAGATCGAGTAGTGGGCATTGGCCTCGGTTTGGGTCGAGGAGGTGACAACACCTCTAATGATCGAGTCGCCAAGTGCGGTAATCTGTTTCATCTTTAATCGGAGTTTTGTTTGATGCAAAATTATACATAATTCGCCCCACTGCGTAAATTCCGATTTTGTAAGTGATAACCAACCTCGAAATAGGGACTAACTCCCTTTACGGGGTGAAGTTGTGCAATGAGTGGCGAAATTTGGCTTTTGCGCCCCGAAAATCACTCCCTAATTTGACCTATTTCCACAAAAAAACCTGCCCGAAACTCGGACAGGTTTTGTGTATAAAGTCGTTTGCGATGGCTTTGTCGCCATCGGCCTCGGATTACTTCTGGCGGAAGTAGATCTGGATAGGTACACCTGAGAAGTCCCACTGATCGCGCAACTTGTTCTCCAGATAACGACGATACGACTCCTTGATGTACTGCGGCAGATTCACGAAGAATGCAAACTGCGGCGTGGGCGTAGGTAGCTGCGTTGCGTACTTGATGCGGATGTACTTGCCCTTGGTCGAAGCGGGGGGATAGTCCTCGATGATGGGGAGGATGTAGTCGTTCAGCTCCGAGGTGGGGATGCGACGCTTACGCGAGTTATAGACGCGGATGGCCTGCTGCAACACCTCTAAAATACGCTGCTTGTTGAGCACCGAGGTGAAGATGATGGGGATGTCGTTGAACGGAGCCAACTTCTTCTCCAAAAACTCCTTCCACTCCTTCATCG
>CAZWHN010000109.1:0-5940 GCA_964633635.1 uncultured Alistipes sp.
AAACCACCACGTCACGCGGCGTGAGCAGGCAGTCGATGATCGAGATCATACCCTGATAACCGAAGTTAAGCAGGAAAGCGTCCTCCTTACCAACGAACTCGGCGAGCTCGCGCTCCAGCTGCTCGTGGTACTTGGTCTGACCACTCATCATACGGGCACCCATCGGGGCAGCCATACCGAACTCCTGTGCGCCAGCGGCATCGGCCTTACGCACCTCGGGGTGGTTGGCCAGACCGAGGTAGTTGTTAAGGCTCCAGTTGAGCATCATCTTGCCACGGAAGCGCATATGAGGACCCAACTCACCCTCCAACTTGGGGAAGGCAAAATAACCGTGAACCAACTGCATATACTGACCAATCGGGCCACCGGTGTTTTTCTCTAATCTTTCAAAAATATCTACCATAATATTTTATTTTGAGTTATTAGTTTCAATATTCGTAATGCAAAGAAACGTATTTAATTCTTTTTTGGCAAATTTTGACTCCTTTTTAATACCTTTCCAGCCCCATTTAACAGATTTTTCTACCATCGACTGACATATTCTACCTCCTCGGCCGACAGAGCGCGGTCGTAAACGGCCAATCCGCCGATCTCACCCTTGAAGAAATTACCGATGCGTCGATTGACAAACACGGCACCTACGGTGAAGTCCGAACCGTTGTCACCGATGCCATCGGGGAAGTAGTAGGGATTCTTCACCTGACGTAACCCCTCGGGGTAACCCTCGAAGCCCGTGGTGTGGTCGATAAGCTCCTCCTCACGCTCCTCGAACTGCCCGTTGAAGTAAGAGCGGATGTACTCGCCATCGTAGGTGAAGGCCACAGCGCACCACTCGCCCGCGGGGACGGTCTGCGGCGAGGCCGAGTAGTCGATCGAATAGGGGAACGGCGGAGTGGGCTTGCCTGTGAGGGAGATGTGACCGCACACCTGATTGCGACCGTTGTAGTGAGGCAGCGAGACGAAGAGTCCGTATTGGCGCTTGCCACCATCCTCATACTCGTTCCACATACCGCCCACGAAGCCAATCTGCTCGGCGGTCCACTTCACCCACGCCACGACGGTCACTTCGCCACTCTGCACATTGAGCGCACCCGTCTCGGCATAGGGGATGTAGAGGTAGTCGTCGCCATCGAAATGAAGCGAGCGCCCCGACAGCGGGCCTTCATCCACAAGCTGCGGCACTGTCTCCCCCTCGCCACGCAACGTGGCCGTTGTCAGCCCCTTAGCCGCAAGATAATCTTCGTCGGCAAAGTCCCAATAAGCCACAAGGTTAGGCACACTCTCTATTCGCTTGGCCGCCTCGGTGCGGTTGTCGCAGCCTGCAAGGAGCGACACAACAAACGAGAGCAGCGTGATAGCAGTTAGGTATTTGATGGTTCGCATACGAAAATCTTTGTCACAAAGGTAGCGAAAAAATGGTTATGCTATTCAGCACGGAGCAATGAATAGCTCACCGATACGCCGAAAATAAGTATTTATACTTATCCTTGAACGAAAAGTTTGCCTCTATGGTGCGATATAACGAGAATTTTTCTTATCTTCGCAAAAAGATATAACCAAAACGAAGATGAAATACAACAGAATACTTCTCAAACTCAGTGGAGAGTCGCTGCAAGGCGAGCAGCGTTATGGTCTTTCGCCCGAGGTGTTGCAGTCGTATGCCGAGCAGATCAAGGCAGCAGCAGAGACAGGCGTACAGATTGGCATTGTTATTGGCGGAGGCAACATATTCCGTGGTCTGCAAGGCGCAAAGAAGGGCTTCGACCGCGTGAAGGGCGACCAGATGGGTATGCTCGCCACGATCATCAACTCGCTGGCTCTACACTCGGCATTAGAGGATAACGGCGTGAAAGCCAAGGTGCTGACCTCGATCCGTATGGAGCCCATCGGCGAGTACTACTCAAAGGCGAAGGCTATCGAATATTTAGAGGCTGGCTATGTGGTGATCATCGGTGGCGGCACGTCGAACCCCTACTTCTCGACCGACACCGCTTCGGCACTCAGAGGTATCGAGATCGAGGCCGACGTGATGTTCAAGGGTACGCGCGTGGATGGTGTCTATACGACCGATCCCGAGAAGGATCCCACGGCGACGAAGTTCGATCACATCACCTTCGACGAGGTATATACACGCAACCTGAAGGTTATGGATATGACCGCCTTCACGCTCTGTAAGGAGAACGGACTCGACATCATTGTCTTCGATATGGACACCGAGGGTAATTTGGCCAAGGTGCTCGCGGGCGAGAAGATCGGCACGGTAGTAAGCAAGGAGTAAACGACAAGCACATTTAACGAAAACAAATAAAAACCACAAAAAACAAACTAAAATTATGAACATCAAGAATTTCGGCCGCAAGGCATATATCATCGTAGCAGCTCTGGCCCTCGTGCTGATGGCTGCGCCCAACACCGCATCGGCTCAGGAGCAGGCCGAGATCGAGGCAACAACACTCATCAAGCAGGGCGACAAAGCCCCCGACTTCACCGTCGAGATGGTCGATGGGCAGAAGGTTACACTCTCTTCGCTCAAGGGCAAGGTGGTGATGATCAACTTCTGGGCGACGTGGTGCCCTCCCTGCCGCGAGGAGTTCAAGCGTATGCAGAAGGATGTTGTCGATCGTTTCAAGGGTAAGGATTTCCAGCTGCTGGCCATCTCGCGTGGCGAGAAGAAGGCTACTGTGGATCAGTTCCGCGACAAGCAGGGTTACACCTTCCCGATGGGATTGGACCCCACGCAGGAGATCTACAAGAAGTACGCCTCGAACTACATCCCCCGCAACTTCATCGTGGGCAAGGATGGTAAGGTGATCTACGTCTCGGTAGGTTACTCGCCCGACGAGTTCGAGAATATGCTCAAGGCCATCGAGCAGGCTCTCTAACGACACTTGTAAGCTAACAATAAAACAGAACTACTATGGATACTAAAACAATCATCAATGAGGCAACCGAACGTATGAAGCGTACGGTGGAACATATGGACGACGAGCTGCTGAACATCCGCGCCGGCAAGGCTACGACCAATGTCCTGAATAGTGTTTTTGTCGATTACTACGGTTCGCAGACCCCCGTGTCGGGTGTGGCGAGTGTGACCGTGCCCGATGCTCGCACGATCTTGATCCAGCCCTGGGATAAGAATATGATCCGCCCCATCGAGAAGGCGATCCTCGACTCGAACATCGGCCTGACACCCTCGAACAATGGCGAGACCATCCGTCTGACCATTCCCCCTCTCACCGAGGAGCGTCGTAAGGAGCTTGTGAAACAGGTTAAGGGCGTGGGCGAGAATGCCCGCATCAGCCTGCGCAATGCACGTCGTGATGCTGTGGAGGCCTTCAAGAAGGCTCAGAAGGCTGGTATGCCCGAGGACGAGGCCAAGGATGGCGAGACCCAGGCACAGAAGCTCGTCGAGAAGTTCACCAAGCAGCTCGACCAGCTGATGGAGGCTAAGGAGAAGGAGATTATGACCGTGTAACGGCAAATTTTATAGAACAACCAGAGGCTGCCATCGTTAGCGTTCGGCAGCCTTTTTTTAACCCAAAACCGAAAAACAATGAAACGAATTGCATTCACCCTCTTCGCGTTGCTGCTCTCATCGGCGGCAATGGCACAGCAGACCCGCGAAATACAGGTCATCGGCCACCGCGGTGGTCGCCACGAATTCGACGAGAACACCCTCGCAGCCTTCAAGGGCTCGTACGAGAAGGGCACCCGAGGCTACGAAACCGACATCCGTATGACGGTCGATGACGAGTTGGTCATTTCGCACGACGCCTCGCTCAAGCGACTCACCGATGTGGATATCGACGTCGAGAAGTCGAAGCGCAGCGACATAGCCCCCATCAAGAGCAAGGAGGGTAACCCCGTGCTCTTTGTCGATGAGCTGGCGGCCTACTTCGCCACCACATCGGTGGCCTACATCGAGTGGGAGATGAAGTCGAACAATTACTCAGAGGAGCAACTCAAGCTCTACTGCGACAAGATCTACAAGACGGTGATGGCTCGCAAGCCTGCGTCGGCACTCTACGTCTTCTCGTCGTTCGACCACCGTTCGCTGCGCACGATGAAGGCTCTGCATCCCGATGCCGAGTGTATGCTCATCACGGGTGACCCGATGAACGAGAAGACGATGCAGACCGCCAAAGAGCTGGGTGTTAAGCGCATAGCCTGCGGTGTGGAGGGCACGTCGCGTGCCGCAATGACGGCTGCACACAAGGAGGGTTACATCGTCAACCTCTGGCCCGGAGGCTCGATCGAGGATTTCCAGCTGGCCTTGGCACTCGGAGCCGACATCGCCTGCACGGACTACCCCGTGAAGGTGATTGAGTTTGTGAAGGAGAAGATGCCGTGGGTGACCACGACGAAGAGTTTGAAGTAAAATTAATACAAAAGAGTCGGCTTAAGTGCCGACTCATTTTTTATAAAAGTTTTATAGCAAGAGCTATTTTAGGGATGATCGAAGCCTGAGAAACCGCAGTTTGCTCGGAGCAAATGAGGATTTCGAAGGCAAGCCAGACGACGAAAGAGCCTTGCCATATAACTTTTACACAAATTCTATCTCATAAGCACCCCCTTTATACCCCGCCTCTACGGTGTACTGAATGGCTGTGGGCGAGAATCGCTCCTGATAGAACGAGTGGGTATGACCGCAGAGGATAGCCTTCAGCAGGGGCTGCTCCTTAAGCCACGCGATGAACTCCAACGTCGGCTTGTCGGCACGCTGCTGCACGCTGCGGTTGCGCCACTGCTCCGAGGCGGGACGCGACGGATCCTGCTGATAGGTCTCGGTGATCTCCAACGGCGCGCCCGTCATATAACCCGCAACACCCTTATTTCCAGCCAATATCGAGCGGCAATGCTCGGGCGTATAGAGCGGAACGTGGCAAAGCAACACGATCGGCAGGCCACGCTCGACCTCACGACGCAGGACTGCGTGCTGCTCGGCAGTGACGTTGTAATAGACATCGTCGAGGGCGACGAAGTTCACTCCATTTATCACCTGCGAGGCCACCGTAAGATCGTTCGGATAGGCCGACTGCACCTTCTGATAACTCTGCGCCTTATATGCCGCATCCTCCTTCGCCTCACCCACATACTGCGAATATTCGTGATTACCAGCCGATGCAAACCAGCGTCCTACGCCCAACTGCTCGGCAATGAAATCGACATTGGCCTCACTCACAAAGTCCTGCAAATCACCCGTATGCAACAGCACGATATCGCGCTCGCGGGCATAGCGGATGGCGGCGTCGAAGTAGTGCTCGGCCCACGGGAAGATTCGCTGACGCGAGGCTGCGAGTGAGTGTTTGCGCTCGTTGTCGCGCTCGTCCACACGCGTAAGGTGGGTATCCGATATGTGCAATGCACGGATGGGCGCTGAGGCTCCGACTTCGATGGTGATTCGGCGTATATTCTTGAGTGACGAGGGGCCCGCGACAGGCTCCATAAGGTGGGCAAAGGCCCGATCGGGCAGCTGTGAGGCGATGAGTACACCACCGCAGAGTTGCAGAAATTCGCGTCGTTTCATAGCTTTAGGTTTTTCGTTATGACAAATATACTCTTTTTCGCCGCAAATCGCAAGGCCCGAGAGTATGAAACCACGGTTTGCCATACGCAAATTATGGTCGCAAGGCCATAATCGACAAGGCATAGCTCGCCCTCGGAAACAAAAAAAGCGGGACTACGACACAAAAAAAAGCGGGACTACGATTAGTCCCGCCCATTTCGGTTATACTCAACCCCGACCTTACTCAGCCAGAGGAGTTACGCTAACGTAAGACTTGCCTGAAGACTTCTTGCAGAACTCAACAGTACCATCTACCAAAGCGAAGAGGGTGTGATCCTTACCCATACCCACGTTGTTACCGGGGTTGTGTACAGTACCTCGCTGACGAACGATGATGTTGCCGGCCTTAGCGAACTGACCACCGAAAAGCTTTA
>CAZWHN010000110.1:0-5911 GCA_964633635.1 uncultured Alistipes sp.
TACTCTCGTTTATTTTACAGTCTTAACACGATTCTTACGACGATTGATGTTGGCCTCCACTACGAAGTAATCAACCAGCGGAGCAAGTGCGTTCATAAAGAGGATGGCGAGCATCATACCCTCGGGGTATGCGGGGTTCACAACGCGAACCATAACTGCCAACGCACCTGTCATAAAGCCTACGATGTACTTACCCGTATTGGTCTGAGCCGAGGTAACGGGGTCGGTAGCCATAAAGACAGCACCGAAAGCGAAACCACCAACCAACAGGTGATAGTAAGCGGGATACTCGGTAAGGCCAACAGCCTGGAAGAGATAACCCATAGCCAAACCACCTACGAATACGCTCAGCATAGTACGCCAAGAAGCGATGCCGGTGTAGAGCAACAGCGTACCACCCAGCAGGATGCAGAGTGTAGAGGTCTCACCGAACGAGCCAGGGATGAAGCCGAGGAAGGCGTCCATCACGCTCCACTGCATATCGCCCGTAGTGGCCAACTGCTCCAATGCGGTAGCACCCGTGGTAGCGTCGGTAGCACCCATCATCTTCCAGTCAGAGAACCAAACCTTCTCACCCGACATCTGGGGGGTAAAGGCGAAGAATACGAATGCACGAGCAACCAGAGCGGGGTTGAAGATGTTCATACCCGTACCACCGAATACCTCCTTACCGAAGATTACGGCGAAGGCTACACCCAGAGCAACCATCCACAGAGGAGTGCTGACGGGCATAATCATCGGGATGAGGAAACCAGTCACGAAGTAACCCTCGGCAACCTCCTCCTTACGGATCTGTGCGTAGATAATCTCGATACCCAAACCTACGACATACGATACGGCCAGCATAGGTAATACGCGAACCAAACCGTACATCAGAGCGGTGAAGCCCTCAAGACCTACCTGCAAACCGGTGTTGTAGCAACCGAACAGGAAAGCGGGGATCAATGCCAGCACAACGAAGAACATCGTACGCTTCATATCGATACAGTCACGAACGTGAGCGCCCTTCTTCGTAGTGGTGTTGGGAACGAAAAGGAATGTCTCGATAGCATCGAAGGTCGATGCCAAGAAACCAAACTTGCCACCTTCCGAGAAGGTAGGCTTCATATTGTCAACGATTTTTCTCAGTCCATTCATAACTAACACTCCTTAATCATTAAGTTAATACCGTCACGAACCAACTGCTGAATCTCGGTCTTCGAAGGATCGACGAACTCGCACAGAGCAACGTCCTCCTCGATGATCTCGTAGATGCCGAGATTCTCCATCTTGTCGATATCGTTGGCTACAATAGCTTTGAACAGATACATCGGATAGATGTCCATCGGGAGATACTCCTCAAAAAGACCCGTCACAACGAAGGGGCGAACGCCACCGTTGAGATTGGTATCCAACTTGTACTGCTTGTTGGGGCAGAGCCAAGAGAAGTAAGAACGCGATACCGAGAACTTGCCGAATCGAGGTGCGATCCAGCCCAGCATCTCGTACTTGTCACCCTCGGGGATGATGGTCAGCTGGTTTGCAGTGGCCGAAACATAGCCGTCGGCTGCAACCTTCTTACCCGTGAGCACGTTACCCGAGATGATACGAACCGAGTCACCCTCGGCCTGCTTCTTGATCTGACCCTTTACGATTGACTCAACGGGGGCACCGCTGATGATGCGGTAGTACTGAGGCTTCTCAACCTCGCTACCCGTCAAGGCAACAACCTTGTGCAGATCAACCTTGCCCGTCGAGAACAGACGACCGATGGCGGCAACGTCCTGAATGTTTACCGTCCAAACGATCTCGCCCTTCGAGATGGGGTTGATGTGGTGGATCTGTACGCCCACGTTACCAACGGGGTGCTTGCCCTCGAAGGTGTGGAGTGTCACGCCCTTAAGCGATGCCATCTCATCCTCGGCTTTAGCACGAACCGAGAGATTCACGTTGCCACCAGCGAGCTTCGACAGTACCTCCATACCCTTCTGCAAGTTCTCCTTCTGGCCCGTCAGAACGAAGTTCATATTGGGCGCAAGGGGTGCAGAATCGAACGCCGACACGAAGATAGCCTTAGGCTGATCGGCAGGGTTGGCAACGATGCCGTAGGGACGCTGAAGGATCATAGTCCACAGACCCGACTTGAGTAACATCTCGATCACATCCTCGCGACTCGCCTTCTGAAGATCCAGAGCGGTGAACTGCTCCGATTCCTGCTGTGAGTCGGCTGCAACGGTGACGTTGAGAATCTTACGCTTCTCGCCACGATTTACTGCCGATACGGTACCGCTGACGGGTGAGCAGTAGAGCACGCGGGTGTTGTTCTTGTCGAAGAACAACGGCGTGCCAGCCTTCACCTTGTCGCCTACTTTCACCAACAGTTTCGGGGTCACGCTCTCGTAATCCAGAGGCGACACGGCGTACTCCTTAGCCATTGGCAACTCTACCAACGACTCGGCAGCCTGTCCCTGAAGATTGATGTCGAGACCTTTCCGTAGTTTAATGATTTTCGACATAGATTTGTTATTAAATGAATAAATTTTGTGAATATAAATTTGTTATTTTGTTTTTGTAAATTTTGGTCCTTTTTCGACGGGGCACAACACACCCCATAAAAACGCGCACGAAGATACGATTTTTTTTACACTTTTTTGCACTATTTGAGTTATTTTTCGATTTATCGACGATTTTTCGTAATTTTTCATACTTTTGTATTCGAGCTAAAGGAAAAATGAGCCGTTACATCGACATACACACCCATCATCCCACCCTTCGCCACGTCGAGCCGCAGGCCGTCGGAATCCATCCGTGGCAGGCCGAAAAAGAGCGGTTCTTACCCTCGATTTTTGAGGGTGCTGTGGCCATCGGCGAGATTGGGTTGGACTTTGCCTGCAATGTAAATCGTGAGGCGCAGCAACAACTTTTTCGTGAGCAGTTGCGTGAGGCCGAGCGGTTGGGTGTGCCCGTGATTCTGCATTGCGTCAAGGCCTTCGAGCCGATGATGAAGATACTCGCGGAGTGGCGCCTACGGGCGGTCATTTTCCACGGCTTTATAGGTTCGGTGCAGCAGGCCAAAAGGGCTGTAGAGAGGGGCTATTTCCTCTCCTTTGGTGAGGGGGCTTTTCGCTCGCCCAAGACAGTGGAGGCGATGCGGATGATACCACTCACGCATCTCTTTGCTGAGACCGACGAGAGCGATTGTCCGATTGAGGAGGTCTATCGCCGCATTGCCGAGGTGAGGGGTGCTTCGGTAGAGGAGCTGCAACGACAGATTGAAGAAAATTACAAACGAATATTTGATTTATCGGAATGAATGATAATTGGTTAGAGCGAACATCTCTACTTTTAGGTGAGGAGAAGTTGGAGCTTCTGCGGCGTGCAAATGTGTTGGTCGTTGGACTTGGTGGTGTGGGTGCCTATGCTGCCGAGATGATTGCCCGCGCGGGTGTTGGTCGTATGACTGTGGCTGATGCCGATGTGGTGTCGGCGACAAACATCAATCGCCAGCTCATTGCTCTGCATTCGACCATCGGACGCGAGAAATCGGAGCTTGTGGCCGAGCGTCTGCGTGATATCAATCCCGAGATCGAGCTGACGGTTGTTGGTCGTTTCATCAAGGACGACGAGACCGATGCCCTGCTCGATAGCGACCGTTTCGACTACGTCGTCGATGCCATCGACACCCTTTCGCCCAAGTTGGCGCTGATCAAGGGGGCTCTCGATCGAGGTATTCCGCTGGTAAGCTCGATGGGCGCAGGCGCCAAGACCGACCCCACGCGGATGGAGATCTGCGACATCGCACGCACCCACCACTGTCCGTTGGCTCATATGTTGCGCAAGCGACTACATAAAATCGGCATTAGAACGGGCTTCAGGGCGGTCTTTTCGCCCGAACCTGTGCGCGAGGGGGCTATGGTATTGTGCGAAGAGCAAAATAAAAAGTCAAATACGGGAACAATCTCCTATATTCCTGCCCTGTTTGGTATTGGTTGCGCCTCGGTTGTGGTGCGTGATTTGATAGGCGAGTTGTAAATTTGTAAAAACCTAACACTATGAAAATAGTATTTTTAGACGAATATTCGGTGTGCGGGCGCAACCTCGACGGAATCCGTCGATTTGGCGACTATGTGGGCTATGAAACCACCTCGCCCGAGCGGGTTGTTGAAAGATCAAAAGATGCAGAAATTGTGATCTCCAATAAGGTCGTTTTGGATGCTGCAACCATTGCTTCGCTACCCCACTTGCGTCTTATCTGTGTGGCTGCTACGGGAATGAACAACGTCGATCTGAATGCCGCCGCCGAGCATAACATATTGGTGCGCAATGCCGTGGGTTATTCGACCTACTCGGTGGCCGAGACGACTATCTGCTCGGCTCTCGCGCTGTTGCGTGAGGTGATCTACTACGACGAGTATTTCAAGTCGGGCCGCTATGCCGCATCGGATCGCATCTTCAACTTCGATCGTCCGACGGCGCAGTTGCGAGGCAAGCGTTGGGGTATCATCGGATTGGGCAATATCGGTCGTGAGGTGGCTCGATTGGCCGAGGCTTTTGGCTGTGAGATTAGCTACTACTCCACTTCGGGCGTTCAGCGCGATGAGGCCGTTAAGAGCGTGTCGCTCGATGAATTGTTGTCGGAGTCGGATGTTGTGTCGATCCATTGCCCGCTCAATGATCAAACTCGTCTTCTCATTGGAGCAGAGCAGCTTAGTAAGATGCGACCGAGCGCAATTCTGATTAATGTAGCCCGCGGTGGCATTGTCGATGAGCAGGCTCTTGCCGATGCTCTCGATTGTGGCGTGATTCGTGGTGCGGCGTTCGATGTCTTCACTAACGAGCCGCTTCGTTCGTCGCCGCTCTACAATTTGCGAGATCCCTACCGATTCCTCGCCTCGCCACACAATGCGTGGTCATCGGTCGAGGCGATTGATCGCCTGATCGGTTGCATCGAACGAAATATTGAGGAGTATGTCGCGTCAAAATAAGAAGGATGTACGCTAAATAAAAAGGCTGTCGCAACCGAAGTTGGACAGCCTTTTAATATATAAGGTATTCTTACAACTCAACCAGAGCCTCACCCGTCATCTCGGCGGGCTGCTCCAATCCCATCAGCTTCAGGGCGGTGGGGGCAACGTCGGCCAGAATACCGTCCTTAACCGACTTCACGCGATCCGATGCCACTACGATGGGTACGGGGTTGAGCGAGTGGGCGGTGTTGGGTGTGCCGTCCTCATTGATGGCGTTGTCGGCGTTGCCGTGGTCGGCAATCATAATAACCTCGTAGCCATTCTTCTTGGCAGCCTCCACAACGTCAGATACACACTCATCGACAGCCTTCACAGCCTTCTCGATAGCCTCGTAGATACCCGTGTGGCCAACCATATCGCCGTTGGCGAAGTTCAGGCAGATGAAATCGAACTTCTGCGAATCAAGAGCCTCAACCAGTTTGTCCTTAACCTCGTAGGCACTCATCTCGGGCTGTAGGTCGTAGGTTGCAACCTTGGGTGAAGCCACCAGGATACGCGACTCGTTGGCAAACTCAGCCTCGCGACCGCCATTGAGGAAGAAGGTAACGTGGGCGTACTTCTCGGTCTCGGCAATGCGCAACTGGCTCAGGCCAAGTGATGAGATGTACTCGCCGATGGTATTACGTACGTTCTCCTTGTCGAAGAGGATGTGCAGACCCTCGAACTTGGCGTCGTAGGGAGTCATACAGCAGTAGTACAGCGGCAGAGTGTGCATACCCTCCTCGGGCATATCCTGCTGCGTGAGTACGATGGTGATCTCCTTGGCGCGGTCGTTACGGTAGTTGTAGAAGATTACTACGTCGTTGGGCTTGATGCGGCCCACAACCTCGCCATTCTCGTTGATGCGAACGATGGGCTTCACGAACTCGTCGGTAACGCCCTCGTCGTATGAGCGCTGCATAGCC
>CAZWHN010000111.1:0-5887 GCA_964633635.1 uncultured Alistipes sp.
AGAGGATATCCAACTCGGGCAGCACCTCCTCCATCGTAGCGACCTCGCGTGTAGGCACGTTGTTCTTGTCGCACACCTCACGACGGATATACGACGGCAGACGCAACTCCTCGGGGGCGATGAGCACCACGTTGATATTCTCGTAGCGCGACATAGCCTTGATCAGCGAGTGTACCGTACGACCAAACTTCAAGTCGCCGCAGAAACCGATCGTAAGATTATCCAGACGGCCCTTCTCGCGACGGATCGTCAGAAGGTCGGTAAGTGTCTGCGTGGGGTGGGCGTGGCTACCGTCGCCAGCGTTGATGATAGGAACATCGGCGTAGTGCGAAGCCACCAGCGGCGCACCCTCCTTGCTATGACGCATAGCGATGATATCGGCAAAGCAACCTATCACTCGTACCGTATCGGCCACGGTCTCACCCTTAGTCACCGACGATGAGGCAGCATCCGAGAAGCCCAACACATTGCCACCCAGCTCCATCATTGCCGAGGTGAAGCTCAGGCGTGTACGGGTACTGGGCTCGTAGAAGAGCGTGGCGAGCTTCTTGCCTTTGCACACCTCGCTATACTTCTGGCGATTGTCGATGATATCGAGCGCCGTCGAGATGATGCGATCGACTTCGGCAACCGAAATATCGGTAGTATCAATCAAATGACGCATACGCACTCTTATTTATTGATCCAACTCTCGTCCGAAGGGTTCTGACGGAAGGCAATGATGCGAGCGCAATCCTCCTGCTTGATGTAACCCTCCTCGGCTGCAACCTCCACCAGAGCGTCCAAATCGCAGAGTGAGTGGTTGACAACCTCAGCCTCGGCCATACGATCCAAGCCCTTCTGCATACCGTAGGTGAAGATGCTCACAACGCCCAACACATCGGCACCAGCCTCGCGCAGAACCTTCACAACCTCGATACAGCTACCGCCCGTCGAGATCAGATCCTCCACAACGACTACCTTCTGACCCTTCTCCAACTTACCCTCGATCTGGTTGGTGCGACCGTGATCCTTCGCGCCACTGCGAACATAACCCATCGGCAAATCCAAAATTGTGGCCACGATGGCTGCGTGGGCGATACCTGCGGTGCTGGTACCCATCAACACCTCGCACTCGGGGTAGTGGGCCTTAACCATCTCAGCGAGTCCCTTCTCCACGTTGTCACGCACTCTGGGTGCGGTGAGCGTAAGACGGTTGTCGCAATAGATCGGGCTCTTGATACCGCTGGCCCAAGTGAACGGCTGCTCGGGACGCAAAAATACAGCGCCGATAGAGAGCAGATCTTTGGCAATACTCTTTTTCATAGTCTATATATTTTTATGCTTTACTCCAATGCTTGACGTAAAACCGCCTCTACCTCTTCGTAATAGATACCACCCTCGTGCACCTTCTCGCCCGCAACGTAGAACGTGGGAACGTAGTAATAGTCATACTCGTCGGCCAACGTCGGTTGCTCCGACTCTTCGATCATTTCGATCTCGATGGCCGACAACTCGGGATGCGTGGCTTTCAACTCCTCAATGTAACACAGCGCCTTCTTGCAGAAGGGACAATTTTTCAGATAGAATAGTTTTACCTCTTTCATAGTTTTATTTTACAAACTCCTCCACGCAACGCTTGTAGGCGGCAACGGGATCGGCTGCCTGCGTGATAGGACGACCTACAACGATAAAATCGGTGCCGATCTCCTTGGCGCGAGCGGGGGTGGTGACACGCACCTGATCGCCCACCTCGCCGTCGGCAAAGCGAACACCAGGAGTTACGGTCACAAACTCCTTACCACAAGCCGCCTTGACCATACCAGCCTCCAGCGGTGAGCAAACCACACCGTCCAGACCTGCCTCCTTAGCATTGCGGGCGTAGTGTACGATGGTCTCGTTGATCGTAGCGTTGATCAGCAGATCCTTCTGCATACGCTCCTCGCTTGTCGAGGTGAGCTGCGTAACGGCAATAAGCAGGGGACGTGTACCATCCTCACGGGTGAGGCCCTCGAGTGCAGCCTTCATCATCTCGATGGTGCCTGCGGCGTGCAGGTTGCACATATCGACGTCCATACGCGAGAGTACGGCCATCGACTTCTTGACCGTATTGGGGATGTCGTGCAACTTCAGGTCGAGGAAAATCTTGTGACCGCGAGCCTTGATCTCCTTTACAATAGCGGGGCCTGCGGCGTAATAAAGTTCCATACCGATCTTTACGAAAGGCTTGCAATCGGTGAATTTATCAAGAAAAGCGAGCGTGGTCTCGGCACTGTCGAAATCACACGCGATGATTACATCTCTCTGGCTCATTTGTTTATGATTTTTTGTTATAGTTATTTTTCAATGTGCTAATTTAGCAAATTTCGGCGACAATAGCAATAGAGCAGAGAAATTTATATTTTTTCACTCGACGGGGTGGCACCACCAAACAATGTATGCCCACCCCGAAACTATCCCTTCCGCAAATTTCAGATATGCAGAATCCCATAAAACAAAAAAAAGAGTAGCACCAAAATAGTGCTACTCTTAAATATTAATCCTCAAAGATTTATCGACCCATAGGGTTTGCAGGGCGGGGATAGCCAGGCTTCACGGGGATGCGATCCTCGTCCATAGCGGCATTGAGAGCCAACCACGCAACGATAACAGCATCAACCTTCAGATCCTCAAGCGACAGACGCTCGTAGGTATCCATCACGGTGTGGTAGGTACGGCCATACTCCAACTCGTCCTGAATGAACTGGTAGGCAGGCAGACCAATGCCGTTGAATACAACGTGGTCGGTACTACCCGTACGACGCAGCGACAAGGTGTTGAAACCGAGTGACTCGAGGGGCTTCTTCCAAGTATCGAAGAAGGGAACAGCCTGGTCGTTCTCCTCGAGATAGATACCGCGGAAACGGCCCGAACCGTTGTCCATATTCAGGTAGAGTGCGAAGTTATCGTAACCATCGAGCTTCTTGCCCTTGGCAGCATCGTAGAGTTTCAGGTTAGAGTAACCGCGTGAGCCATAGAGACCCTGCTCCTCACCGCCCCACAGAGCGATCCGGATCGTACGCTTGGGCAGGATACCCAACGACTTGATGATACGCATAGCCTCCATCATCACGATACAGCCCGATGCGTTGTCGGCACCACCAGTACCACCGTGCCAAGAGTCGAAGTGAGCGCCGATGAGCACAACCTCATTCTTGAGTTTGGGATCGGTGCCAGGGATCTCGGCATATACGTTGTTGATGCGCTGGTTGTCGGTGAAGACATTCTTGATATTGAGCTCCATCTCGACCTTCTCGCCCTTGGCAGCCATACGAGCCATACGACCGTGGTCCTCGATAGGAAGGATTACCTCGGGAGTGGGCTCGGGATCGCCCGACTTGTACTGCACACCACGCGAAGGAGCTACGTTGAACGTACCGCCACCGCTCACGATAGCCAGAGGCTTCTCGCTCTTGAGCATCTCAGTAATAGCGGCCTGCAACTCGCGCGACGACTGCATAGCGCCACGGTTGATCGAGGGGATACGGCTATTCGAAGTGGGACGAGGATCACGAGCCAACTCGGCCAACTCCTCGTCGGTAAAGCGTGTTGCCAGAGGATCGAAACGCATCTGATAGGTCTGCGTCACGGGCATCAGCACGATCTTGCCAGCCAGCTTACCCTTATATTTATCAAGGTCGGCTACGCTCTGTGCCTCCAGCAGTACGCACTCACCCTTCACCAGACCGTCGGTGCTACCCGACCAAGCCTTGGGATTGGCTGCAAAGCTGCAATAGTAGGGTGCAGTCATAGCCACATAGTTCATCTGGTTGTCCCAGCCGCCCTTCGCAAAGTCGAAAGCGTACTCGGCACGGGGATTCGACAGACCATACTCGGCCAGCTTCTCGATCACCATCTTCTCGGCTCTCAGCTTGAGCTGCGATGCTGCAAGGCGAGGACCCATATCATCGGTCATAAACTGTGCGAGTTCCTCAATCTTTGAATTAGCAAATCCTTCGCTCTTCACCTTATAGGCGATCTCGTCGGACAAACGATTCTGTGCCTGCACGGCCACATTGGCCACGGCAGATACAGCAAGCATTAAAAAAACAACTTTCTTCATCATATCTCTCTTAATTTTTAATGTGAATTCGACTTGAGTTTCGACTCGGCAAATCTGTTAGCACTTGCAAAGTTAATATTTTATTCTTATCTCATATAAATTTTGGCACTTTTTATCACTTCTGGTCAATTTTTTATATTCAAAAAAAATCCCCATCCGACTCTTCGCCGAACGGGGATTTGTGTTTTGAAGTTATAAATTGTAAGGGCCATTTCGCCTCTTGTGCGTAAAATTTTAATCCACGCAAAAGAGTTTTCGTCCCCTCCTCTCGTTTTTAACAGTTCATCGCACCACAGCAGTGGATCACCTGACCGCTGACATAGCTCGACAGGTCGCTCGCCAAGAACAGAGCCACATTGGCCACATCCTCGGGCGTACCGCCACGACGCAGAGGAATCTGCTGATTCCACGCATCACGCACCTCCTGCGGGAGCTGGTTGGTCATCTCGGTGATGATGAAGCCTGGAGCGATGGCGTTGGCACGGATACCACGGGGACCCATCTCCTTGGCAATCGACTTTGCCAGACCGATCATACCAGCCTTCGAAGCCGAGTAGTTGCACTGGCCAGCGTTGCCCGAAACACCCACAACCGACGACATATTGATGATCGAACCGCCACGCTGACGTGCCATAATGGGCGTCACGGCGTGGATGAAGTTGAATGCCGACTTCAGGTTTACACCGATAACGGCGTCCCACTGAGCCTCCGACATACGCATCATCAGGCCATCCTTCGTAATACCAGCATTGTTCACCAGCACGTCGATACGACCAAAGTCCTCCATAATCTGCTTTACAACCTCGTGTGACTCGTCGAACGAAGCGGCATTCGACGCATAGGCCTTAGCCTTAACGCCATAGGCCTCCAACTCGGCGAGAGTCTGCTCAGCAGCCTCATTGATCACCAGATCGGTGAATGCCACAGCGGCACCCTCAGCAGCAAAACGCAGAGCGATAGCCTTGCCAATACCTCTGGCAGCACCCGTCACGAGGGCTACCTTACCTTCCAAAAGTTTCATATCTTTTCTGTTTTAATATTTCTACTGAGCAAATATACGAAAAATTCTTAACCATTCCACTTACGCAGAGCCACGCAACTGTTGTGACCGCCGAAGCCAAGCGAGTTAGAGATGGCGATCGTTACATCAGCCTTGCGAGCCACATTGGGAACGTAGTCCAGATCGCACTCGGGATCGGGATCGTTCAGTCCGATGGTGGGGGTTACAACGCCATTCTTGAGCGTCAGCGCAGCCACGATCAACTCAACCGCACCCGTAGCACCCAACATATGGCCCGTCATCGACTTCGACGAGCTGATCATTGCCTTGCGAGCAGCCTCCTCGCCCATAGCGAGCTTGATGGCGCGTGTCTCCGACTTATCATTAAGCGGGGTACTTGTACCGTGAGCGTTGATGTAGAGCAGATCCTTATCGGCATCGAACTGAGCCTCGTCCAAAGACTGCTTGATTGCACGCGATGCGGGAATACCATCGGGGCTAGGAGCCGTAACGTGGTGAGCATCACAGCTATTGCCATAGCCCACAACCTCGGCGTAGATCTTAGCGCCACGCTTCTGGGCATTCTCCAACGACTCGAAGATCAGCACGCCAGCACCCTCACCCATAACAAAACCGTTACGATTTACGTTGAAGGGGATTGATGCGTTCTTCGGATCGGTCGAACGAGTCAGAGCCTTGCTATTGGCAAAGCCACCGATAGCCAACGGGTGGATCGAAGCCTCGGCACCACCCGTGATGATTGCATCGGCGTAGCCGTGCTTGATGGCACGATAGGCCTCACCTGC
>CAZWHN010000112.1:0-5871 GCA_964633635.1 uncultured Alistipes sp.
CTGTGCGTTCATATTAGCACCGTCCATATATACCTGACCGCCAGCGTCGTGAACAGCATCCACGATCTCGCGGATACGGCTCTCGAACACGCCGTGTGTCGAGGGGTAGGTCACCATCAGACCGCACAACTCCGACGAGTACTCCTCGGCCTTAGCCTTCAGATCCTCGACGTCGATGTTACCGTTCTCGTCGCACTTAATGGTCACAATCTTCATACCTGCCATAGCGGCCGATGCGGGGTTCGTACCGTGAGCCGATGCGGGGATCAGGATGATGTTACGATAGCCCTGACCGCGGCTCTGGTGGTAGGCACGGATAACCATCAGGCCCGTATACTCGCCCGCAGCACCCGAATTGGGCTGGAGTGAACAACCTGCGAAGCCCGTGATGGTAGCCAAGTCCTTCTCCAGCTCGGCGATGAGCTGGGTGTAACCCTCGGTCTGATCGGCGGGGGCGAAGGGGTGCATATTCTGGAAGCCCGAGAGCGACAGAGGCTGCATAATGGCTGCAGCGTTGAGCTTCATCGTGCACGATCCGAGCGAGATCATAGAGTTGGCCAGCGAGATGTCGCGCAGCTCCAACTGCTTGATATAACGCATCATATCGCTCTCCGAATGATACTTATTGAAGACAGGCTCCTGAAAGATTGCCGACTCACGCAACATCGATGCGGGCAGCGCAGCCTCGCTCGCAACCTTCACCGCCTTGGCCTTGCGACCCTTAGCCTCGGCAAAGATTGCCACAACGGCCTCAACCTCGGCCTCAGTGGTCACCTCGTCCATCGACAGACGTACCAATCCCTCCGAGGGATAGTAGAAGTTAATGCCTGCCGCCAATGCGATGTCCTGCACCACGGCAGCCTCGGCCTCAACCTCAACCGTGTCGAAGATATTCTGTCGAGTGACCTTATATCCCATAGCCTCCAACGCCTCCTTAACGGCTACGGCCGATGTGTGAGCCGTCAGCGCAGCACGACGCAGACCCTCGGGGCCATTGTAGATGCAGTAGAATCCTGCCATCGAGGCCATCAATGCCGATGCGGTACAGATGTTCGAGGTGGCCTTCTCGCGCTTGATGTGCTGCTCACGCATCTGGAGCGACATACGCAGGGCCTTGTTACCCATACGATCAACCGACACACCGATGATACGGCCGGGGATATTACGCTTGTAAGCCTCGCGACAAGCCATATAGCCTGCACTCGGGCCACCGAAGCCCATCGGGCAGCCCAGACGCTGCGTAGAGCCTACGGCGATGTCGGCACCCCACTCGGCGGGAGGTGTCAAGAGTGCCAATGAGAGGATGTCGGCAACGGCTGCCACCAATGCGCCAGCCTCGTGAGCCTTCTCTGCGAAGGCGGCATAGTCGCGTACCTCGCCCGTAGCCGAGGGGTACTGCACCAGAACACCGAACTCATTACCCGTGAACTCGTACGACGAGTAGTCATCGACGATAAGCTCGATACCGAAGGGCTCGCTGCGGGTAAGAAGCACGTCCAGAGTCTGCGGGAAGATATCCTTATCGACGAAGAGCTGATTGCGACCCTGCTTTACAGCCTCGCGCGAACGCAACGCATACATCATAAGCATAGCCTCGGCAGCGGCTGTGGCCTCGTCCAAGAGCGAGCAGTTGGCGATCTGCATACCCGTGAGCGAAAGGATGGCGGTCTGGAAATTGAGCAGCGCCTCCAGACGACCCTGCGAGATCTCGGCCTGATAGGGGGTGTAAGAGGTGTACCACACGGGGTTCTCGAACACGTTGCGGCTAACGACTGCGGGCACGGCCGTGGGGTAATAGCCCATACCGATGAACGAACGCAGCTGGCGATTCTTTGCCGCCAACGAGGCGACGTGAGCCGTGAACTCATACTCGCTCATACCCTCGGCCAGAGCCAGAGGCTTCTTCAGACGAATCGATACGGGGATAACCTGCGAAATAAGCTCCTCGACCGACTCTACGCCGATGACCTTCAGCATCTCGGCGAGGTCGTTCGGGTTAGTGACGCCAATATGGCGATCCATAAATTTATCAAACATAAATTACAAGTTTTTATTATCAATTTGATTCATTAATCTTATTAAAGCTCGACCTATTGCATATGACAAGTTAACGGGCACTGCATTACCAATTTGTTTATATTGAGAACTTAAAGATCCAACAAATTGCCAATCGTCTGGGAATGTTTGGATTCTTGCATATTCTCTAATCGTCAATGGTCTTGTTTCAATTGGATGACATCGTTCAGTTTGTTTTTGAGCTGGAGCACACGTTAATGTTAAACTTGGGTCTTCCAACGATAATCTCCTTGCCATTCCCGTTTTACCTCCTCCTAAATAAAAACTTTTCCCCATATATTCTTTTTGAAGATCAATAGGAAGATCCTTCCAATATCCCCCCATCGGAACAAGTTTTAATATACGAGCCTTTTTCTCAGGATATTTTTGACCTATAGATGCAGGAACATCTTCATTATACAAAACTCCTTTATAGAAAGCATCCCGCAAAGTTAACACATCGTAATACGGAGAGGGCCATTGGAATGTTACATTCTTTGCTATGTCATTCCTTATTCCTATTAACATCAATCGTTCTCGTTTTTGAGGCACCTTAAACTTGACTGCTTTAAGCACTCTCGGTTCAACCAATGTATACCCCAACTCTTTAATCGTATTTTTTATTATAGAAATCGTTCGACCTTCATCATGAGACATTAACCCCTTAACATTTTCACACAAAAAAACTTTAGGTTTAATCTCATTTATAGCTCTTGCTATCTCAAAAAATAATGTTCCGCGAGCATCCTGAAAACCTCCTTGTTTACCCGCAAACGAAAATGCTTGACAAGGAAATCCTCCTGATAGAAATTCTACCTCGCCTTTATATTTTCTAAAATCTATATTTTTAATATCGCCCTGCAACACATTCCATAATGGTCTATTTTTTTTCAATGTTGCACACGCATCTACATCTATTTCATTTAACATTATATGGGAAAAACCCGCCTGCTCCAAGCCTAAAGCAAGGCCTCCTGCACCTGCAAATAACTCTATCGACTTATATTCTCTATTTGGTCTAATTTCTAACTCTTCATTCCAAGTAGAATTTACCATTTCCTTAATCTCCTGGAACTCTTGTAGATAGCAACTTCTTATAATACTTCCATTCGCGACCCTATCAATTGGGAATAAACCATTAGCCCCCCATTTTTCAACGGTTGCGATGGAAACCCCCATTATATCGGCAAAATGACTTATTGGGATCTGCTCTTTCATAATTAAAACTCATTAAATCCCTCGTAAGTTCTAAATGACAACAAAAATAAGCTTTTTAACGTATTCGGAGACAACTTATGCAATTCCTCATATACACTATTTTGTATATGATTTTTCCCAGTTTCTTCTATTACATCTTCTATTATCATAGGCAATACCTTACATAATTTCACAAAAGCCAATGCATCACCAAATACTATTTCATAAAACTTATCAATAGATACTCGACGTATTTGCCTATGCGATAATCCATTTTTATTCCACGCTACATTTTGTGATTTTTTAGCTATTACTTCCACAAGCATACATACAGCCTGATCATCGTGTAATATTTTATTCTGCATATTCATATAAACCGAATCTGCAGCTCTACTATTCATTGTATTATGCTTATTCTTAATTTCCGCAAAGATATGTCTATCTTCGTTTATTACATCAAATCCAGAAATAGGTACACTCCATCCATTTCCAACATACTTAAATAGGTTTTGATGGAAATAACCTATATGATTAGAATTAGTTTTATCAATTTGTCGTATGCACTCTGATTCTATAATCTCCTCAAAAGATTTTCCATAAACTTTTGAGTCAAAGGTCAACTTGATCGGATCTATAATATTCTGATTAAATTGATCTAAATTTATACTATTACGATATAAAAGCACCGTTTGTTTAACGTGCTCAAATATTATTTCATTAGATATAAATCCCAAATTATAATTTCTCATCCTATTTATTTTTTAGTTTTTGAATCAATACTTAAAACTGCTGCCGCCGACAAACTCGCGTAGGATCGACGTAGGGGGCACCTCGTCGGTGTAGAGCGGCACGAAGTTATCGAGGAACTTCAGCAGACGACGTGCCTCGCCATACTCGGCCACCGTGTCGGGCACCTCTCGCAAGATGGGCTCGATCTTGGGACGCAGCACCATAATCTCGTAGAAGAGCGAGGTGTTGAAGATCACGTCGGCATTCTCCTGATAGGGGAAGATATGTTTCTCCTCGCCACGACGCACGCTCGGCCAGCGTTGCAGTGTAGCCTGCGCATTGGCCCCACGCGTAGCATAATCGCGTGTGATGCGACGCAACAGACGGTTGTCGGTGGTGGCAATGCGGGTGAGGTTGTCCATCGCAACGGAGGTCAGGCACGAAGCGTAGATGCAGAACTTCTGCTGGCGGGGGATGCTCGTCGTCAGGCGCGGATTCAGGGCGTGGATGCCCTCGATGATGAGGATCGAGCGCTCGTTGAGCTTCAGTGGCTTCTCGTGCCATTGGCGTGTGCCCGTGATGAAGTCGTAGCGCGGCACCTCGACACTCTCACCTGCGATGAGTCGCTGCAAGTCGCTGTTGAGCAACTCGAGGTCGATAGCCTCCAACGCCTCGAAGTCGTACTCGCCATTCTCGTCCTTGGGCGTGAGCTCACGATTGACGAAGTAGTCGTCGAGCGAGAGCAGCACGGGGTCCAGACCAAGGATGCGCAGCTGCACACCCAGACGCTTCGACGTGGTGGTCTTGCCACTCGACGAGGGGCCCGAGATCAGCACCATACGCAGCCCGCGCGAAACATTGGCCTCGGCCACAGAGTCGGCCATAGCGGCGATCTTCTTCTCGTGGAAAGCCTCGGCGATCTTGATCATCTCGCTCATATCGCCCTCCAGCACACGACGGTTGAGCTGACCGACGGTGGGGACACCCATAATACCCACCCACTGGTGGTACTCCTGAAATACATCGTACATCTTCTCCCACTGCACATTCAGATCCAGACGTGTGGGATCCAAGCGCGTGGGCAGAGCTATATAAAATCCTTTGAAGTAAGGCCTTACGTCAAACAGATGGATATACCCCGTATCGGGTGTGAGTGCGCCGTAGAAGTAACCCACGGCATCGTCCATCTCGTATATCTCGCTATACAGGCGCGGGCGGGTGTTGAGCAGAGCTATCTTGTCGTACATACCCTGACGCTCGTATATCCGCTCGACCTCCGAGGTGAGCTCGCGACGGCGGTTGATCTTGTAGCGGCTCGCAACGATCTGCTGCATACGCTCACGCAGAGCCACAAGTTCGGCCTCGGTAGGCTCCGAGCAACCCGCAAACTCGCAATACAGACCACGACCCAACGAGTGGCGGATGTGGAACTTGCGGTCGGTGTAGAGGTCACGCACGGCCTTCTGGAGTATGAACGAGATAGTGCGCTGATAGACACGGTAACCCTCGTAGTGGGTGATGTCGATAAATCGCACGGTCATTGGTCGGAAGACGCGACTATTGAGCTCCTTGAGTCGGTTGTTGACGTATGCGGCCAAGAAGGGGTAGTCGTTACGAATGTCGAGCTGCTGCAACACCTCGAGCAGCGACGAGCCAATAGCCACCTCGATTGTGGTGGAGGTGTTCTGGCAAATCACTTTTACTGTTTCCTGCATATTGACTATTTCGTTAAGGTGTGTAAAGATAAGCATTTTATTCGTAACTACGACCACACCGAAGCCGATAAGAACAAAAAAAGCGAGAAAAGATTTTCATCTTCTCTCGCTTCCTCGCTTTGTACCCAGAGCCGGGGTCGAACCGGCACAGGGGTGAACCTACTGGTGTTTGAGA
>CAZWHN010000113.1:0-5852 GCA_964633635.1 uncultured Alistipes sp.
AACTCCTCATCGACCGTCGTTTGCTCAAGGAACAGACGGGTGAAGATGATAAGCCTGCCTGTGTAGGCCGACTCGGTGTCGAAGATGTAGGAGAGGTCGGGAGCAATCACCAGCATCTGCCCTGCTCCAACCCTCACCTGCTCGAAATCGACCGTGCAGATAGCTTCGCCGCTCTCGATCCACACCACTTGATAGAATCGGGCGATGCGTACTCCACGGAAATATGATGGACGTGCGTGAACATAGTCGAGATCTATGACCTCGAATCCCAATGGCACCTCCTTGCTGAACTCTACGTTTTTAATACTCTCTCCCACTTCTCTTTCCGTGATTAATTAACAGCGTAAAATCCTACTTCTCCACCTCGTCCTCGGTGAGGAAGGGCTGAAAACCATTCTCCTCCTGTGCGCGCTGCTTGGGGGTGAGGAAGTAGATGCAATGACCCTCGGTGCAGAGCTCGCCTACGGCATCGAACAATTCTACATTGATGTCGATCACCTGACGGCGCTGGCGCGTGACACGGGCACGCAGAGTGATGTGCTCCTGATTGATTATCACCTGCTTCTTGTAGCGCATCTCGAGATGTGAGGTCACACCGCTGGTCTGGAACTTACGGAAGATGACCCAGCTGGCGATCTCATCGACAAGCGTAGCCTGCACACCTCCGTGCAGCGTGTTACGCCAACTCTCGAACTGCACCCTCGGATGCCAATGGCAGACCACATCGTCGCCATCCTCGTAGAACTCCATCTTCAGACCCGACTCATTGTTGGGGTCGCAGCCGTAGCAGTGATAGGTGGGCTCGCCTGCCCACGGGTTGATTATCTTCTTCATCGGCCTACTCTTTAGTCATTAATCGCAGTGCACGAGCCAACTGATCGGGACACGAGGTGCCCTTGCCGTGGCAGTTAATACCCTCCAGACGGGCTATGACCTCGTCAGTCTTCATTCCACGAACGAGCATCGCGATGCCCTGCGTATTGCCGTGGCAGCCGCCAATGAACTCGACACTTCGTACCGTGTCGCCCTCCAACTCCACAGCGATGGCCTGCGAGCATACCCCTTTCGTGGGATATACAATCTTCTTATTCATCTTGTTTTTTCGTTTAATTGCTCCACAAAGATAAATATTTTGCGCGAATCGCCCCTATTCTGCGCAAAAAACGGATAAATCTGATGACAATTTTGTACATTTGTAGAAAATTTGAGCATACGATGTACGACGTTATAGTAATAGGTGCCGGAGCTGCCGGCCTGATGGCTGCCGCAACGGCTGCACGCAATGGCAAGAGCGTTCTCCTGATGGAGAAGATGGAGAAGGCTGGCCGCAAGATCCGTATTTCGGGTAAGGGACGATGCAATCTCACGAACGCCCGCCCGCCCGAGGAGTTTGCGGAGGCTATTCGCACCAATGCCGACTTCTTCGATGTGGCCTTTGCCGAGTTCAACAATAAAGCTACGATACGCTTTTTCGAACGCTTGGGCGTGAAGCTCGACATCGAGCGTGGCCAGCGTGTATTCCCCCGCAGTGGTAAGGCGTGGGATGTCGCCAATGCGTTGGTCGATTATTGTTTGGACAATGGAGTGCAGATCGCCTATAATGCCCGTGTGAGCGGCCTGCTCACGATGGGAGGCAAGATCTATGGCGTGCGTTATTTCAATAAACGCGGCTTCGAACGTCGTGAGGAGGCCGAGAATGTGATCATTGCAACGGGAGGCGTGAGCTACCCGGGCACAGGATCGACGGGCGACGGCTACACCTTCGCAGCCGATGCGGGCCACACGATCGAGGAGGTGCGCCCCTCGCTTACGCCACTCCGCACGTCGCATCCGCAGCGTAAGTTTTTGGACGGTCTGCTGCTGAAGAATGTGGCGGCGAAGCTCTATGTCGATGACGAACTGGTGCGAGAGGAGTTTGGCGAGCTGAGCTTCTCGGATCGTGGTATCGAGGGCGCTGTGGCGCTCCGAGTAAGCCGCGACGCGGTGGATGCTCTGATCGACGAGAAGCGTGTGAAGTTAGTCATTGATATGAAACCCGCTCTGACGGAGGAGATGCTCGAGGATCGTATCCGTCGCGAGATAGCCGAGATGCAGCCCGAGGAGTTCTTCTCGGAGCTGTTGCGTAAACTCGTTCCCAAGCACTTCGTCATCCCCATTGCGCACGAGCTGGATGTTCACTCGAAGAACTACATCCGCAAGGTGACCGCTCAGGAGATTGCACGACTGGTGAAGGTGTTGAAGGGAATGGTATTCCCCATTACGGACTACGCGCCATTCGAGTATGCCGTTGTAACGGCCGGTGGCGTGAGGTGCGACGAGGTGAATAAATATACGATGGAGTCGCTCAAGGTCAAGGGATTGTACTTTGCGGGCGAGGTGCTCGACTTGGATGCCAATACGGGCGGATATAACCTCCAGATAGCCTTCTCGACGGGTCGTCTGGCAGGACAACTGAAGAAATAATGAAGATCACGGGGCGTAACATAAAACGACGACTCTACGGCTTAAGCCAACTGCCGTCGAACCTTAAGCGGGCACGATATTTTCGTGGCCACGGGGTTCATTCGCCCTATGTCTATGCCATTGTAAGGCAGGTATTTATGCGATCGTCGTTTATCGGCAGTGAGCGTGCGTTGTATGACGCTCTTACGCTCAGAGGCGTGGCGCCGCGACGTGCTGTGCAGTTGCAAAATCTGATGGAGCATTGCCACTACTCCACCTTCGCCATCGACTGCGATGCGTCAGCCGTGGGTGGTCGAGATTTTGTGGTGGCGAGTGTGGCAGTGCAACCCGAAGCCTTCGAGGCGTTGGCCGCGTCGGCACGGCGTGAGGGGACGACACTCTGCATCATCAGCCCTTCGCTCGATCGTGAGCGTGACAAGGCGTGCCAGCGGCTTATCGAGCAGCACCCTTGCACAAGCGTTGATAACCGCGGTTACCTGCTACTTTTTAACAACCATTTGCCTAAACAAAAGTTCAGACTATGAAGATATATACCAAAGGAGGCGACAAGGGTCGCACATCGCTCATCGGTGGCGAACGCGTATCGAAGACCGACTGCCGTGTCGAGGTGTATGGCACGGTGGACGAATTGACCGCATTCACGGCTTTGCTGGCCGACAAACTCTCGGGAGACAGATTTCCCAAGTCGATCGCGCAGTTGCGTCGCATTGAGTCGCAGTTGATGACCGTGGCGGCATTGCTGGCCGTTGGCGAAGGCGGTCACGATAAGATTGCAGGGTTGAAGCCCACAGCCGTCGAGGAGCTGGAGCAGTGGATCGACCGTATGCAGGATCGCCTGCCCGCCATTACCCGATTCACCATCCCGGGCGGTGACGAGCGTATCTCGTTGTGCCACATCTGCCGCACGGTGTGTCGTCGTGCCGAGCGTGCGGCGTTGCGTGCCGCCAGCGAGTGGGAGGTGTCGGAGGATGCGTTGGTGTATCTGAATCGATTGTCGGATTACTTCTATCTTCTCGGCCGCACGGTGAGTGATCGTACCTCTACGGAGGAGATATTGTGGGAGCCGTAAATGATGTAATTGTTAATAATTTTGGTATTCCTATTGCTTTTAATGTTTTTTCTGTATATTTGCGCCCGATTTGGCTCGGCGACGAGTCATTGTACAGAAATCATTAACCTATAAAACATAAAACTATGTATTGGACTTTAGAGTTGGCATCTAAGCTGGAGGACGCCCCCTGGCCCGCCACCAAAGAGGAGTTGATCGATTATGCAATTCGTTCGGGTGCGCCGCTGGAGGTGCTTGAGAATCTGCAGGAGATCGAGGATGAGGGCGACATCTACGAGTCAATCGAGGACATCTGGCCCGACTACCCCTCGAAGGACGACTTTTTCTTCAATGAGGAAGAGTATTAATCTGAATACAAAGGACTTAGCCCTATGCTAAGTCCTTTTTTTATTATCTTTTTTCGCCCAATACACACCACCGCAGGAATGGGATTCGGCGCAGCGTCTCGTATAGCAACGGCGAGAGGGTGAAGACCGCTATTGTGAGGATAAGATACATACACGTTGGAGGCATCGTTGTGGCGACCTTGAGTGTATATCCAAGCGAGTTTACGATCAGGTAATGAACAATATAGATGCCGTAGCTTGAGCGAGTCATATAGGTAGCAAAGCGCCCCGTTCGATCGAAACTCGACCTAAACCATCCCATCATCGCAAGGCACATCAGCCATCCGTAGATGTTGTTGAGTGGTGATTGGAGATATTGCGGCAGGGTGTTGTTCTGGCCGAATGTAGTTGCGATAAGGGTTATGCCCGTGACAACAGCGCAGAGCATCAGTGGCTTCCACGCGCGAGTCGGAATCTGCTGAACCCTATCGTGCGAGAAGACAAAATAGCCCATCAGGAAGGGAATAGCGTAGAAAATAGGTTTGTACAAATTCCACAACCCTTCGGCGCTTGCTGTGTTGGGGTTCACTACAAGCGTCTTATGGCCCAACCAAAACATCACGCCCATCAAAACCACGGGGACGAAGCCGAGTCTGCCGCAGGCACGCCACACCCTGTCGTGGGCATCAAGTTTTCTAAGGAGCAATAGTAGTAGCGATAGCAACCACAGATCCTGAATAAACCACAGCGGGCCAGTGCCGCTGATTGTCCAGATGAGGTACTTCACAGCCAATGGAAGTGCAGCCATAGCGTCATCCATAGGAGCCGCGAGAGAATTGAAAAATCCTGTCAGAAAACCGAAGAAGAGTAGTCCGATAGTCGAGGGAACCAAGAGTTTCGTGGTGCGTGACTTAAGCCATTCTTTGTCCGAGCGTCGCTCCAGGGCATACCGAGCGCTTGCGCCAGCAAGGATGAAGAGCAGCGGCATAAACCAAGGGTAGAGAATGTACATAATAATGTCCTGATATTGAGGCCCGTCGCCAAAGCCCCCGATGCCTCCTATGACGCCCTTGTTGTTGTAGTAATAGATGACGTGATACAGTAGCACCAGCAACACCGTCACCCATCGCAGGTTGTCGATCCAATGCCGTCTCATAGCTGAAGGTCCTCCATCACCTGCCCTACCAAATCTTGAAAAATCTCGGTCTTCACCATTGCGATACCGTTCTTGTCGCCCAGCAACATAAGCGAGTCGCCAGCTTGGAGATTGTACATCTTGCGCACATCCTTGGGGATTACGATTTGCCCTTTGTCGCTGATCTTGACCACTCCGAAAATGTACTTGCCGTTTTTTTCTTGCATAGTTATAATAGTTAGAAAAGTTGGAAATTTTCTACAAATATAACTTTTGTTTCGGAATTTCACAATCTTTTGCAAGAATTTTTCTCGGGAGTAAATGTCGGATGTTGTTTGGAGTATTATATGAAGGCGTAAAAAACACCCCGCCGAAATTCGACGAGGTGTATCTCAATGTGTGTCGTGCTACCCTATCGGCGGAAACCACCACGGGGCATACGGGGCATTCGCATATTGCCACCCGCAACCATCTTCATCATCTTACGGGTCTCGTCGAACTGCTTCATCAGTCGATTCACGTCAGCGATCGTTGTACCCGATCCCTTGGCGATACGCTCACGGCGCTTGGCGTTGATGATCTCGGGATTCTCGCGCTCGGCGGGAGTCATTGACGAGATGATGGCCTCGGTCTGCTTGAAAGCATCGTCGGGAATATCGACATTCTTGAGCATCTTGCCCATACCGGGGATCATCGAGGCGATATCCTTCAGGTTACCCATCTTCTTGATCTGGTTGATCTGGTCGATGAAGTCGTTGAAGTTGAACTGATCCTTCACCAGTTTCTTCTTCAGCTTGCGGGCTGCCTCCTCGTCGTACTGCTCCTGCGCACGCTCAACGAGTGATACCACATCGCCCAT
>CAZWHN010000114.1:0-5834 GCA_964633635.1 uncultured Alistipes sp.
AACATTCCCAAATTTTAATGGGACAGTAGTGGTTATATTGATAAAAGTAAATTATGAGAATATTATTAACTATTGTAGCGGCTTTAGGCCTTGTTGCTTGCGGCACCACCGCTCAGCAGAGCACTGAGGGTGAAAACGCACAGAAAGCACCCATTACTCAAGAGCAGATAAAGGCTCTCTCGTTTGACGAATTATTTACCGCAGCCGACGTAAACAGCCTCGGCCAACCCTTCGCCATTGGCGAGGATTTCAGCGTACTGACTGCTGGTGATGCTACTCACTACAACTCAATGGTTGCAGGCTGGGGTGGTTGGGGTATTTTGTTCGACCGTCCGAGTATCTACCATTTCTTGCGCTCTAATCGCTATACGTTGGAGTTGATGCGTAAGGATAATACCTACACCGTGTCGCTCTTCCCTGCCGAGTACAAGGAGCAGATTATGATTTTTGGCAGTTCGTCTGGCCGTGATTCAAACAAGATGAAGGAGACTACGCTGACGGCTGTGGCTACACCATCGGGTAATATGACCTATAAGGAGGCTGCTGTGGTGCTGGAGTGCAAACTCGCCGAGGTTACAACCGTATCGCCCGATGATTTCCTGAATGATTCGGACAAGCAGTTTGTTGTTGATGCTCACGTTGAGACAGGCGAATATCATAAGATGGTATTTAGCGAGATTACCAACGTGTGGGTGAGAAAGTAGTGTTGTTTTGTTGGACTCATAAAAAAATCCCGATGCCTTAGTCGAAGCGTCGGGATTTTTGTTTCGGTAGTCAGTCGGGGATTACTTCTGCAACTGCGAGTTGTCGGCAACAACCATATTCTTATCGATACGCAGCGTCACGTTGCCATCAACCTCGATCAGCAGGGTGGTCTCCTTAACCTCCTTCACCACGCCGTAGATACCGCCAGCGGTGATGATCTTGTCGCCCTTCTTCAGGCCCTCACGGAACTTGGCCATCTCCTTACGGCGCTTTGACTCGGGACGCCACATAAAGAAGTACATTACGCCGACCATCAGCAACATCATAATCCAGAAACTGCCCATACCGGGCTGAGCTGCAACGGCAGCATCTGCTTGAAGCAAAGAAATCATAATTCTATAAAGTTTTTAGTTTTACACTCTTATTCAGCGCTGCACCACAGCGGTGCAAGTCACGGCAAAGGTAGCAATATTTTACAAAACGCCAACCTATTCCACCTCGGCTTCTACAAATATTCGCATCGGACGTCCCTTTTCGGCGAAATAAAGAACCAAAGTTTTCAATTGTAGGCCCAACATTGTGCGCGAATCGAACTCTAATGCGATGTCGCCACTCGCACCCGGAGCAATGGGCTGACGGCTATATCGCACCTTCAGGCATCCGCACGAAACGTGGTGGCGCGTAAGGACAATTGGCTCGGTGCTATTGTTCTGCACACGGATGGTCTGGGCAATAACCTCGCCCGAACGCATACGTCCAAAGCGAAGGGTGTCGGTCACACCTCGCTCGGCCGAGTCGTTCTCGATATTCACAACTCGCACATTGGCCGTCGGCACCACACTCTGCGAGGAACCTCCGCACGCCACAAAGAGCAGCACAGCCGCAACACACCCGACCAAACATCTCATCCTCACCATAATCCTCTCAAAAAGACCGTTACTAAATCAATCCGCGGCCACTCTTCTGAATCTTACCCTCCTCGGTGAGCGATGCCACCATCTTGTCGAGCACGCCGTTGATAAAGGTGCTACTGCCATTGGTCGAGTAGTACTTCGCAATCTCGATATACTCGTCGAGTGTAACCTTGACGGGGATCGAGGGGAATGTAACCAGCTCGGCAACCGCCGTGGCCATAATCAGATTATCCATAAAGGCGATACGCTCGACATCCCAGTTACGAGTGAACTTCTCGATCTGCTCCTGATACGAATCGAAATTGACGAGCGTGCGCGAGAAGAGCTCACGGGCGTAGTCCAGATCCTCGATGCTCTTGAACTTGGGCAACACCTTCACCTGCTGGTGCGAGGCACGGATGTTCGAGAGCGTGCGCGTAACCATAACCAGGGCGAAGCCCAGGTCGTCGTTCCACATAATCGACATCTCGTCGAGCACCTCCTCCAACATCTCACACTCCTCCAACTCGCGGGTGTAGAACTCCGTCACCAGAGCCAAATCCTCACGGAACGAGCGCTCGGACTGAGCCATATATCGGGCGTAGTAATCGCTCTGCTCCAACTTAGTGCAAAGACTCTTCACCAGCTCGGGGTATTGCGCCCACGAGAGTTTGTGCGACGCCAGATGGTCGTTCACCGAGTCGCTGTTGGCGATCAGGCGCACGACGGCATTATCAACAAACTTGCGATTGGGATTGAGATCTTCGTATGTAGGCAATTGCTTCTTCTTTGCCAACTCCTGACGCTGCTCGATGTGGTCGGCCATCTCGACGATGAGCGACATCATCAGCATATAGAGGTCGTAGGTCTTGTCGATCGAAGCCACAAGCGTCTTCTCGGAAGCCATCAGTGAGTCAGCCTCCGACTTAAGGTGTGCGTACAAGGCCTTGATGACCTTAATTCTGAGCATTCTTCTGCTAATCATAAAATATGAACCTTTAATCCGAGTGCAAAAATAGAAAAATGTTTGCCTATCTCAAAATCTTTCAGCCCAAGATGAAAATATTTCGTATATTTGCAGTCGTAACAACATCTAAAGGCAGGAAAATGTACAACGACTATATCATCGCCGACCATCGCATCCGCATTGTCGGCTCCGTGTGCGACCTTCTATCGGCTGGACTTCGAGGCTTCGCGCCCTTTGCCACCCAGACCGAAGGCGAGCCTATGGCCACAATCCTCACGGGCGAAACAGCCACTCCCCAAGCAGAGGGTATGACCCAACTCACGCAATTCGACTTCGACGAAGGGCACGCCGTATGCACCTTCAGTCGTAGTGCCGAGGAGTATATGCTCACGATCGAGGCCGAGGGCGCCGAGCCGTTTGTGGTGTGGTGTCGTCGTGACTGCCTGTCGCAGATCTCGACCAATGCTCAGGTGGGAGTAAATCCCTCGTTCCTGCGTTTTGGATTGTGGTTTGCCGTAAATTTAGCCTTTGCGTCGCATCTCACAACGGCGGTACATACGTCGGTCATCGTCTGCCACGACGAGGCGGTGATGTTCCTCGGCGAGTCGGGCACGGGCAAGAGCACCCACACACGCCTGTGGCGTGAGACGATCGAGGGCGCAACACTTCTCAACGACGACAGCCCCTTCATCGGCATCAAGGATGGTCGAGTTACCGCCTACGGTTCACCGTGGAGTGGCAAGACCCCCTGCTACAAGAACGAAAGCTACCCCCTGCGAGCCATCGTGCGTCTGTCGCAGGCTCCGCACAACGCCATTCGTCGTCTGCGTGGAGCGCAGGCTATGGGAGCGCTGCTTCCGTCGTTGCCGCCCGCATTTGCATTCGACGAGCGACTGGAGGAGGCTATGATCGCTGTTCTCTCGACGGTTTTGCGCTCAGTTCCCGCATATCATCTTGAGTGTCTGCCCAATGCCGACGCAGCACAGCTCTCTCACGACACGGTGTTTGGCCTATGAAGCTAAAGAACGAGATATTCTTTACCGAGGTTGAGCGCCTGCTTGCCGAGGGCGAGGAGGTGGCCATCGTAGTGCGAGGACATAGTATGACTCCATTGTTGCGCAATGGCGTGGATAAGGCCGTATTGCGCAGTGTCAAGGAGGAGGATGTTACCGTCGGTCGGGTAGTGCTATTCCGCTATCGCGGGGCACACGTTTTGCATCGCATCAAACGAATTGATGGCGAGCAAATTACCTTCGCTGGCGACGGCAACTACAAGATCAAGGAGCAGGCTACGCGATCGGACATCGTGGCCACGATGATAGCCGTAGAGCGCCCTTCGGGTGGACGCATCGAGTGCAGCAGTCGCCGTTGGCGCTTGTGGTCGGCCGCGTGGTTGGCACTGCCCGCCATCGTTAGACGAGCGATTTTAGGCATACGCCGCAGAGTGATTAAACAGTGAAAATTATGGATATAAGAGTAGGACACGGATACGACGTTCACGCGCTGGCCGAGGGGCTTCGCTTGGTGATTGGAGGTGTGGAGATTGCCCACACGAAGGGTTGTGTAGCGCACTCGGATGGCGATGTAGCCATCCACGCCATCTGCGATGCACTGCTCGGAGCGTTGGCCTTAGGCGACATCGGCAAGCTATTCCCCGACACCGACGCAGCTTACAAGGGCATCGACTCGAAGGTGCTTCTTCGTCGCGTGTGCGACGTGGTGGCGGAGCAGGGTTACTCGATCTCGAATGTCGATTGCACCATCGCTATGCAGCGCCCCAAGCTGCGTCCTCACATCGACACTATGCGTTCGACATTAGCTCAGGTGATGGGACTCGAGGTGGATCGCGTTTCGGTCAAGGCCACCACAACCGAGCATCTCGGTTTCGAGGGCCGCGAGGAGGGTGTATCGACCCACGCTGTGGTATTATTAATAAAGTAAAAAGAGAAGCCGCCCCGACGGGACGGCTTTTCTTATCTATTAATACGGCGACTGCCAGAACCACTTCTCGTCGCACACTCGGGTGTAACTCCAGTTAATCGAACTCGACTCGGAATTAATCTTGTCGTAGGGCATAAGCGCAATGTATCGGTAGGTCTGCCCCTCGATGGCCGTCTCGGCATTAAATCGTGCCCACTCCATACACACCAGATAGTAGAGATTCTTCGCCATATAGTTGTCGATGTAGTACTCCTTGGTCTGCTTCGATTGGTGATTCCAGTTGGCGTAGTCGTTGATCTGCAACGGCTTGTCGGTGCGTATGCGTTCGCGCACCTCGGCAATCGAGAGCATCGTGCCGTTCTCGTCCATCACATAGAGGTCGAACGTAGGATCAACCCACAGCCACTTGTCGAGTGTCGCGCTGTACACCACCGTAATAACGTGGCAATCACTCACATAATTCCTCGGCATACAGGTCACAAATCGAGCCTTGAACCCCATCGCAAGATAGACCTCAGTGAGCATCTGCGCCATCATTCGGCAGTTCACGCCACGATTCTCCTTCCGACACAGCTCGATCATCGCAATGGTGTTTTTCACCTCGGGGTTGTACGAATTGCCATCGTGCGGCACAGCCTCGTGTACCCAATGCAGCAGATTTTTGATCTTCGAGATTTCGTCACCCGAACCAGCCACGCTATCCAACTTAAACTCCTCACGCAGACGCACCAGATCGGGGTTGTTGGGCGCCATATAACGGAAGGTCATCCCCTCGGGCAGCAGCCCCGAGTAGTAGGGTTTGGCATCTTTCAGGATCTGTTTGTAATCGCCCCACTCGGCCAGACGCTCCATACACGCCCGAAAACGTGGCTCCTGACGAATGGCGTCGAGATCGCTGTCGGTCTTGATGTTAGGCAAACGTATCTCCTCGTTGCCGATAACGCGGTCGGTGTAGTACTCAAAGGTCTTCAGCGCGCCCTTTCGATCGCCTGCGAGTGTATACCAGCAAGCCAAATTGTAGTAGAAATTACCAGACAGATCGGTGTCAGACTATATTCCATTCGCACAGAATCGGGCTGCGCCATAATCACCTTGCGGTATTGCTGCTGATTGGCAACCAGCTGTCGCCACCTCTTCTGCTCGTAGAGTTGATCAGCCTCCTTGTCCAGACGATTGAGTTCCTGCTGCCAAGCGGGAGTTTGTGCCCACGAGCAGATGGCCGAAGCTACGGCCAGAACTAACAAAAAGATTTTCTTCATTTTTTGTAATAGTTTTCATTAGTGTCCCATAAAAATTAGGGACAGGTTAAACATTAAATAAAACTGGCT
>CAZWHN010000115.1:0-5824 GCA_964633635.1 uncultured Alistipes sp.
GCTCAAACAAGAAAAGACCTGCCTAACATTTTTAATTGTTAGACAGGCTCTTTTTGTTGTTAAACTCGTCATTGCGAGGAGGAAACATAAATTAACGTCATTCCCCGGAGGGCGTCAGCCCGACGATGGGAATCAACATTTGTGTAGTGGCATCGGCAAAGTAAATGCAAAACACCCGTCACGGGTGCGTCATTGCCCGACACCGTAGGTGGCGATGGCAATCCTCCACTAATACGACACAAGTCAGTATCAGCAAGGAACTATTAACAAAGGTAGATTCCAATCATTTTTACTTGGACACTTACCTTGTATCAGCAATGCATTAAAAAGTAAAAATGTGGAATGACGTTTCTATTAAATTCCTTCAATCATTTCTTTTATTAAAGATATTATTGTTTCAACAAATTCGAATTTTGCGTCAAAAAGTTTGAATTCGAAAAACAATAATGCAAAGGCTTCAATTATGAAAATTGTATATGTTATTGCTGCAACGATAATTGAAGCAATAGCCCATTTTTTTGCACTTATAGAAGATTCATAAGCACCCGCGTGGTCCCCATTGTCCCATTTTGTATTTACTTGAAAAGATTTCACTATCGCTACAATCCCTAATATAGTATTACATAATAGAGTTGTAATAATCGATAGAATTAAATAATCATTAGGCTTTTTTGAAAGATACTCTGCCATATTGATATTTTGTGCTACCCAGCACCCCGATAGCGATTAAAAAGGGTATAAAGAAAGCGTGGTGCTGGAAACTTATTTTTGACGCTGGGCTCTGGTAAAGCCTTGAAGTAAATAAGTGACAGCCCACGCCGAAATCCATAATGGATACGACGCGGCAAAATGTCTGCCTATTCCCCTTCATTAAATTTACCAGATTTAGCGTCGAGAATAAACTTACACTCTCCGTGTTAATTAGTATGTTATGACAAAGATATAAACTTTTCGGCTAAAGTTCAAAATAATTTTGCGTGTGAGTGGAGGATGACATAAAAAACAAGGGCCACCCCGTGGGGCAGCCCTTTGTAATATGGTTCGATAGCCGAATTAGTCGAGAATCGTAACCTTGATGTTGCGGAACCATACATCGTCACCGTGATCCTGGAAGCCGATGTAACCCTCGTGGTTGTCGCCACCGCAGTTGTTGAGCAGTGCGAAAGCCTCGGGCCACTTCTCCTCTGAGAACTTCGATGCCTGAAGCATCTCGGTCCACTGGGGAGTCCACAAGTGGTACTCCACAACGGGCTCGTCGTTCTGATAGTGAACTACGGTACCCTTGTAGCACAAGATCTTAACCTTGTTCCACTCACCTGCGGGCTTAGCGTTCTGGGGCTTAGCGGGGATCATATCGTAGAGTGAGGTTGACATACGGTTGCCATCCTTACCCAGACGAGCATCGGGGTGATTCTCGTTGTCCAATACCTGACACTCGGGAGCCGAGATGTAGATAGGCTCGTATGAACCGTCAGCCTTCTGAACCTCCTGTGCGAGATAGAAGATACCAGAGATACCACCCTTAGAGACCTTCCACTCCAACTCCAACTCGAAGTTCTTGAACTTCTGAGCTGCGAAGATCAAGTCGCCGCCCTCGTTGGTCTGAGCCTCGCCACCACCTGAGCCGTTGAACTTCAGGCAGCCGTCCTCGATGGTCCAGCGTGCGGGAACGTGATCCTTACCATAGCCTCTCCAGCCGTCAAGGCTCGAACCGTCGAACAATACAACGGTGTTGGCGTTGTCCTCAGCGGGAGCCTCAGCCTTCTTGGCGCCGTTGCCACCGCAAGATGCGAGCAGTGAAACCATAGCGGCCATCATCAATACTTTTTTCATTGTTTACTATTGGTTTTAGAAATTAATTATCTGGGCATATCGGGCAACTTCCAACCTGCACGGTAGTTGTGCTTGATCATCTCGGCTACGAACTCCTTAGCGTTGATAGGATCGGTGTACTTCGTGGTGAAGGTGGGGTGACCGTCCTTAACTGAGAAGCTGTCCTCGGTGATGATGCGGATAGTCTCGTTGTCCTTGATGTTGGTGAACTGCATATTTGCACCGTCCCACTCCAGAGTCTTGTGCAGACCCTGCAGACGTACTGCCAATACACCCATCACAACCATCTCGTTGAAAGGACCTGCCTCCGAGAAGTCAGAGTTGGTCTTCGTACGAGAGTTCTTGTTCTCCTTACAAGCGCGAACCCAATCCTTACCGTGTGAGAGCTCGACGTGGCGCGCACGCTTGGGAGTCTCGGGCTTACGACCTGATACGAGGTAGGGGTTACGGCCATAGCAACCACATACGAGGATGTCCTTCGTACCGTAGAAGATGGCTCCGCCACCGCCGTCGTTGAGGTTCTTACCGGGCTCCAATCCCTCGGGACGAGGAGGAGTAAGACCACCGTCATACCAAGTAACGGTAACCTCGGGCAACTTCACGTTGTGAACGCTGCCACGCTCGGGATAAACGAGCTTAACCATCTGAGCGTTAGGAGCGCAGTCGGTCAGCAGAGTAGTTGATGAACCCTCAACCTTGGTGGGGTACTGCAGCTGCAGAGCCTTGAATACGGGGTGGAGGATGTGGCAAGCCATATCACCCAATGCGCCCGTACCGAAATCCCACCAACCACGCCAGTTCCAGGGCTGGTAAAGCTGGTTGTAAGGACGATACTTAGCCGGGCCGAGGAAGAGATCCCAGTTCAGAGTCTCGGGAATCTGATGAGTCTCGGTGGGAACCATCAAGCCCTGGGGCCAGATAGGACGGTCGGTGAAAGCATCAACGCGGGTAACCTCGCCGATCTCACCATTCCAGATCCAGTTACATACGGTCTCAACGCCCTCGCCAGACGAACCCTGGTTACCCATCTGGGTAGCAACGCCGGTCTTAGCTGCGAGCTTGGTCAGAAGACGTGACTCATAAACTGAGTGAGCAAGGGGCTTCTCAGTGTAAACGTGCTTACCGAGCTCCATAGCGTGAGCGGTAACCAAAGCGTGGGTGTGGTCGGGGGTTGCACACATCACGGCATCGATCTGATTGCCGATCTTGTCGTACATCTCGCGCCAATCCCAGAAACGCTGTGCCTTATTGTACTTCTCGAACTGGCCCTTAGCGTAGTTCCAGTCGGTATCGCACAATGCTACGATGTTCTCCTCTGCCAAATCGCTCAATACGCTTGCACCACGTCCACCGACGCCGACACCTGCGATGTTCAATTTGTCAGACGGAGCCTTGTGTCCAAAGGCTGCTCCCATTACGTTGTTGGGGACAACGGTCATTGCTGCCAGACCTGCACCTGAGGCCTTCAAAAAGTCAGCTCTTGAGATTTTCTTTGACATTGTTGTAATTTTTTAGGTTAATAAAGTGTACTATATTTAGTAGTTTACTCTTCTGTGGGTTAGTATCTTACGCTGGGTATCGACGATAGGTTGTGGATGCTACGCTCGACACAATTCAGCGGCGGTAGCGAGTAGCTACGCACCTCGACGAAGATCTCCTTCACGCCAGCGCTGATGCTCTGCTTTACTATCTTGTCGAAGTCGATTCGGCCGCTGTCGCCCACGCTGCCGTAGTCGTGCAGGTGGAGCAGTGCGATGCGCTTGCCGTGTTGCTTCAGTAGCTCGATCACGTCGATGTTGGCCTCGGCGGCCTCGTATGTGTCGATCTGGAAGCATACTCGCTCGGGGTCGCACCCCTCGGCTATCACTTCGAATATCTTTTTCTTTTCAACCACTTCGGGAGTGCCGTTTTCGCCATCATTTCCGTTCCCCCGCTGCGTTGCACCTTGGCTCTGCGTTGCGGCCTCCTTATGCCCCTTTGTGGCCTCTGCGGTGCGGGGTGTGGTGCGTAGGGCTGCGGCGTCGGGGTGGTAGCAGAACTGCATTCCACGCTCGGCAGCCAATGCGCCTATGCGGTTGAAGTAGGTGACGTAGGTGGCAATATCCTCGTCGGTGGGGTAGTCGGGCAGACGCGACATCACTACATATCGGCATCCGAGCTTGCGGTGAGTGTCGAGCGCACGGCTCCACCACTCATCATTGGGGTCGGGGATGGCTTCAGGTGACGCCTTTGGCTCTGCACCTTCCTGCACGCCCTCCTCCTTTGCATCCATCTTCTGCTCTTCGCCTTGTTGTGCCTCCTCCTTTGCGCCCTGTGCCTCCTGTGCCCCTTGGTCTGGCACCTCGTAGAGGTGGTTTAGGTGGGCGGAGGTGATCTTCAGGCCAGCCTTGTCGGCCAGCGACTTGAATGCCGTGGCACTCATTCCGTGCACCTTGCCACCGTAGTAGAGCCCCGTCTCGAGGGATGTGTAACCCATCCGCGACAACTCTGCGAGGGTGTTCTCGGGCTGGTCGTAGATGTCGGCGTCGATCGAGAGTAGGTGGAGCCCCATCTCGCCCTTAATGTTGCTCAACGCCTCATCCACCGCCTCGGTGAAGGAGTCTGCAGCGTGCTTGAGTCCTATGGCCGTCTGCGCCGCCTCGAGTAGCGAGGATAAACCCTGCTTGAAGAAACCGAGTCTGTCCATCGGCTTACTTCTCGGGCGTCATAAAACGACGCATAATCTCCAACTCCTCCTCGGTGCTTTCGCTCACACCGTAGGTAACCTCGTGCTCGTCCATCACCTCGTAGTCGCCCGGGTTGGGGTTGTTGGGCGCCTCGTCGGTCTGCTCGCCAGCCTTCGCGGGCTGCTTGGGCTCTGCGGGTTCGTCGGGGGTGTTGTCGGCATCATCCGTAGGCTCGTCGTTAGATTGCTCCTCCGACTGCTCCTGAGTCGCAGTGTCGGACTCGGGCTCAGATTCCACCTCGGGCTCTGCCTGCGCCTCCTCCGTGGTAGGCTCACTATTCTTCGGCTGCTCCTGTTGCTCCTCTGCGGCCTGCTCCTGCTGAGCCTGCTCCTGCTGAGCCTTCTCCTCAGCGGCTCTCTTCTCTGTGGCCTCTTTTTCGGCGGCCTCCTGCTCCTCGCGCTCCTTCTCGGCTGCGGCAGCCTTCTCAGCCTCGAGCTTTGCCTGATACTCGGCCTCATCCTTCGCACGGCGACGCTCGATGCGCTCGGCGATGCCGATGCCGTACTCGTAGAGGATGTAGCAAGGCACGAAGATCAAACACTGGCTGATCACATCGGGTGGGGTGATGATGGCAGCAAATACCAACAACGCCACGGCAGCAATCTTACGATACTGACGCATACCCTTCGACGACACGATGCCGATGGTGGCCAGAAGACGAATCAACAGCGGCAGCTGGAAAGCGAGTGCAGCTGCAAACGACACACTCAGCACGGTGGTCATAAACGAACTCACGTCGATGATGTTGCTGATCTGGTCGCTAACCTGGTAGTTACCAAGGAAGTTGATCGCCAGTGGCGAGATGATGTAGTAGCCAAAGAGCAAACCGAGTACGAACCACACGGGTGTCTCGAGCACATAGCGTATGCTACGCTTACGCTGGTGGGGCGGCAGTGCGGGCTTCACGAAGAGCCACAACTCCCAGATTAGGTAGGGGAAAGCAACGATGAACGCACCCACGATTGAACTCTTGATGTGCAGCATAAACTGTCCTGCCATCTTGTTGTTGAACAACTCCACCGTCTCGGGATGGATGCTCAACGTGTCGGAACCTAACAGATGTGCCACCCACGCGAATGCCCGATTGGTGGGGAATGTTTCGCGGATGGGAGCAAATACAATATCCAACACAATACCCTTCAGTGCGAAGAGTACGATGAAGAGCAGTGTAAATACTATCGCTACGCGGATCAGAATCTTGCGCACCTCGTCGAGGTGTTCGCCAAATGTCATCTCCGCTTCGTCGTGTGTGGGCTGGTTACTCA
>CAZWHN010000116.1:0-5823 GCA_964633635.1 uncultured Alistipes sp.
CAAGAATGAAAATCTTGCGTCCTAACCGATAGACGAATGGGCCTTACCGCTATCGCCACCGACATAGTAGGGACTTTAGCGGTGCAAAGGTAAGAAAAAAAGTAGAAACTGCAATAAAACGCCACAAAAAAGTGGCTAATAATCTGAATAAAATAGTTATAACCCTCGCACCGCAACCCCTCGCCAGAAAAAAGAGGCTGCAAACTTTCGCTTGCAGCCCATTTTCTGAATGCGGGCAACTCACGTCGCCGCCTATCCCTATCGCTTCGAGTCGATAGCCTCGCAAATGCGGTCGAAGACCTCGTCCATAGTGCCTACGCCGTTAACGGCAACGTACTTACCCTGCTTTGAGTAGTAGTCGGCCACGATGGCGGTCTGCTCGCGATATACCGAGATTCGGTTGCGGATCACATCCTCCGATGCGTCGTCGGCACGGCCCGAATCCTTACCACGCAGAAGGATGCGCTTAACGAGCTCCTCCTCGGGAACGTCCATATAGACCATTACGTTAACGCTCAGGCCATCCTCGGCCAGAATACGGTCGAACTCCTCGGCCTGTGCCGTGGTGCGGGGGAAGCCGTCGAAGATGTTACCTACGGCATCCTTGTGCTCGGCCATATAGTTACGGATCATTCCGATAACGATTGAGTCGGGAGCCAATGCGCCTGACTCGATGTAGCTCTGCATACTCTTGCCCAGCTCGGTGCCGCGCGAAATCTCCCCACGAATAACATCACCAGTCGAGATGTGGTTGATGTTGTACTTCTCCTTAATTCGCGCCGCCTGCGTACCCTTACCGCATCCGGGCGCTCCAAATAATATAATATTAAGCATAATTTTGGTAGTAGTTTTGTTAAACCTAACTGATGCCAAAATTACAAAAAAATATAATAAAAACCACTCTCGCACAAACATTTTCGCGCATAATCGCACCCAAACGGAAAATTATTGCATATTTCGGGGCGGTCGGGCTTTAGAGTGTAATATTTTCGTAACTTTGCTGCGACGAAACATTTTTGCGATGAGATTTTCATTTCACATACTTCTCCTTGCCCTGCTCGCGCTCTGTGCCTGCCGCGAAGAGACCTTGCCACAGACGATGGTGGGCTTCGTTGCGGAGGCATCTGCTGATATGCTCACCATCGACAACGACACCACCTCGATGCGTCGCTTCGCCATCAACGAGCAAACCATCTTCGAGGGAGGGGCGCTGGTCGAGGGCAATCCCGTCGAGGTGATCTATATGCCGACGGTGGAGGGGACACTGCCCGTAGCTACTCTCGTTGCGGCCGATGCCACCTATGCTGATGCACTCGGACGCTGGACTACGGATGGGAATGTGACGTTGAAGATCGACATCGAGTTGCTGCCCCACGGTCGTATAAGCCAGCAGTTTCCCCAGAGCACGATGCACTTCACAGCGTGGGAGCTGACGGGCGAAGAGGATGTGATTATGCTGCACGGCACGCTCTCGCTGCCACCCGACTGGGCCGCATACAGCCGTCAGGTGAAGATCAATAAGGAGACCCCGCTGCCCACGCGACGTGAGCACTCGTTCAGCATCCGTGCCACGATGGGCGTCTGGAGCGACAGCAACACCGAGAGTCGTCGCACGCTGTCGTTCGACAGTGGCCACGGCGAGGCGACGCTATACCGTCAGGAGTAGCGTCGTGAGGATACGATGTGGTACATTATTTATATAGCTCGTTGATGTATAGCCAATACTGATAGGCGGCAAAGGTCATAGCCACAAAGATAACCAGAGAGCCTACGATGACGAGTGTCTTCTTCAACTTTTTCATAGTCCCCTACTCCTTAAATCCTTGTGCACGCAATTTGATGTCGCTGCCGTCGGGTGTCACCAGATATGCCCCCGTCGATTCGCGCGTGATGTGGCCGACAATATCGACCAGCCCAAGACGCATAACCTCCTCCTGCATAGCCAGCGGCACGGTAAACATCAACTCGTAGTCGCTGCCGCCATTCAGCGCTGCCACCACGGGGTCGATGTGCATCTCCTCGGCCAGAGCCGATGTCTGCTTGGCGATGGGGATGCGATCGAGATAGATGCGGGCGCCACACTTCGAGGCCTTGCAGATCTGCAACACCTCGCTCGCCAGACCGTCCGAGAGGTCGATCATCGAGGTGGGCACGATACCCTCCTCGGCCAGCACATCGACGATATCCTTGCGGGCACGGGGTTTCAGGTAGCGCTGCAACAGATACTCATACCCCTCAAACTGCGGCTCGGGATTCTCCACTTCGCCCAGGACTCGCTTCTCGCGCTCGAGCAGTTGCAGACCCATATACGCCGCACCAAGATTGCCCGTCAGACAGATCAGGTCGTTGAACTGCGCACCCGAGCGGTAGCTCACCGCCTCAGGCTTGGCACGGCCCACGGTCGTAAGGTTGATCACAAGTCCCGTCACCGAGGCTGTCGTGTCGCCACCGACCAGATCGACGCCCAACTCCTTGCAGGCAAAGTCGATGCCCTCATAGAGATCCTCCAACGCCTCAACGGGCAGCTTGGACGAGACTCCGATCGAGACCATCAGCTGCTCGGGCTGTGCATTCATTGCGAGGATGTCGCTCACGCCCACCGTCACCGCCTTGTAGCCGAGGTGCTTGAGGGGGAAGTAGGTCAGATCGAAGTCGATGCCCTCGAGCAACGTATCGGTCGAGATCACCACAACATCGTCGCCCGCTGCCACCACGGCAGCATCGTCGCCCACGCCACGAAGTGTTGAGGCATTGGCGGTTGTGGCATTGCGCGTAAGGTGGTCGATCAGACCGAACTCACCCAAAGTAGCTATCTCGGTACGTTTTCTCTGGCTCATAATTATTATGTTTCTACAAATATACGAAGTTTTCCTAATTCACACAAAGGTATTTTATCATCCCAATACTTTTGTGCAGATTCATCTACTCTATTTCCGTTTTTATCTATCCAGAAATATTCGTTATTTAGTTTTACCCTGCAGGTTTCTCCATTCATAAAACCAATAGCTAAGGTATATATACTAAATTCATATATAACGGGAATGATTTCTTTACCAGCAGTGTCAATAAATCCATATTTCCGATTCAACTTAACACAAGCCATACCTCCACGAAATACAGATACAGTATCATATTCCAACCTTATGGGGATTACCTCTTTACCCTTTTTATCTATATAGCCCCATAATCCGCCTAATTGAATGCCTGCAAGAGCTTCGCTAAAACTTTGAGCATCATCATATTTTATAGGAACTGCCACCCGTCCATCTTTATCTATAAACCCGAATTTATTCTCTATTCTAACCTTTGCTAAACCCTCTCTAAAAGAGCTTGCATCATCATATTCGAATGGTATTACCGTTTCTCCCTTATGATTTATAAAACCAAATTTACACTCGTTTGATGGTGAAACAGCAGCAAGGCCATCACTAAAACTCTCAATTATACTATATTTTATAGGTATAGCTACTTTACCTGTTTTATCGACAAAGCCACAGCCCTCGTCTGTCCACACTGCGGCTAAACCTTCACTGAAAGAACGAGCGCTATAATACTCCAGCGGAACGACCTCTGCTCCCGTTTTATCAACAAAGCCTACATAACTCCCATCTTCTACTTTCGCCAAACCTTCACAGAAATTACTTACCTTTCTATATTTAGCTGGAAGAATTTCTTCCCCTGTTGACTTCAGTTTGAACCCATAGTAATCTCCAAATTTATTATGTTCTTTAAACTTTACAAATTCATCATCTGGCAAACATAACAAATATTTCTCTCGATCGGTCAATACAGATTTTCTATAACCATATCCTAATTTCCTTCGCAGTTCATCCATAAGAACTGTATCAATCGGATGGTCGTCTATATTATACCAATCCATAAAGCCAAACAAATCATCAATCTCCAATGGCAATCGGGCGCCATCGATTACATAGGTAACCATCGGAGCTTTGTAATATGCATATTGAATTTGGTCAATAATAAAATCTGTCCCATAGGCGTTTTCACTTGCCAAGAGTAGGAAAATTTTAGAATTGGCCATCTTTTCAACCAATGATTTCAGTGTTTTATCATTTTCCGCTTTCTCCTGACAACTAACAAAATGACTAATCCCCTCCCTATCGAGTGCCGCCAATACTTGATTGGCTATTGCTATATCTTTGGGTGAATAGCATATAAAAATCTCGTAATTCTCCTGCGACATAATATAATTAGTAGAGTTAGACAGACAAATTTAAGAATTTTTCTGCTTGCACTTCGTCTTTTTTCGTAATTTCACGTCATATAATCAAACGCAGCGTTTGAATTATAAACTTTTACTACAATGAAACTCAACTCAAAAAATAACATCGAACAATTGGCCGAGTGGGTTGATCGATGGCAAGAGCCGCTCTTTCGCTACGCATTCTTTCGGTTGGGCAACCGCACCGATGCCGAGGATGTTGTGCAGGATGCTTTCCTGCGGGTGGCCGCGACCTCGACCCTACCCACAAATCCGAAGGCATATCTATTCCGCATCGTAGGCAACGGATGCACAGATATGCTTCGCCGCAAAATGCTGACCGAGCCCCTCAACGAACGCATCGTAGCCCCATCGCGGATCGACGACGCCGAGGCCGAGGAGGAGTACCGACGCATCGAGCAGCTGCTCGCCACACTACCCGAGACGCAGAGCGAGGTGATTCGCCTCCACATACACGGCTCGATGCGGTTCACCGAGATTGCCGAGGTGCTGGAGCTACCCGTCACGACCGTCAAGAGCCGCTTTGCGAGCGGCATCGAGCGACTGAAACAATATTATTCACCCTCAAAAAAGAACACCTATGAAGACGCAAGAATATCATAACACCGACGAGCAGGTAATCCGTATGCTCACCCCGCAGGCGGAGATCGCCCCCTCGGCCGATCTGCGCAACAGAATCCTCGCCGCAGCCCGCAAGCAGGCAGAACAAGCCGAGCAGACCACCCCTCGACAGCAGAGTCGTCGGCTCAACAGCCGCTGGGGGTATTGGTTGGGAGCCGCAGCCTCGGTGGCAGCGGTGGTGGCGGTGGCCATCACACTCTCGGTCAATACGCCAGCCTACGCCGCCCGCCGTTACTTCTCGAATGCGTTGATCGTGATGCAGCAGGCCAAGACAATGGTTATGAAGGGGAGCGTCCGCACCCAGCCCGAGGAGCCAATCGACTACATCGACCCGCAGGCCGACTTCGTGCCCGCAACGATCAAGGTTATATACAACGAGCCGATGTTGTGGTCGATCGAGAAGAGGGGTGGCCGCACGTTGCTCTACAAGGGAGAGGATAGCACGGGCGATTACGTCTATCAGTGGACCAATTTCAACAATAATCGCATAGGTTGGAAAAATCAGCACGCAGGATTTGTCTCGAGCGAAATGGAGGCTATGCTCAACCCGCGTCTGCTGCTCGAGGCCGAGTACCGCACAGACGAGCGTAACCGAGGTGCGAATTACGACATTCAGGAGGTCGGGGAGTTGGTCATTGTGAAGGTATCGACCAAGGCTCAGGGCGACTTCTCGGAGAGCGACTATATGCTGAACACCTCTTTGGCCGAGGCGAATACACTCAGAGAGTACTCCTTCTCGAAGAACACAGGTATGTTGCAGAAATTACGCATAGCCATTATGATCGATGGCAAACCTGTGACAATCGTCGAGAGCGAGAGCATCACCTACAACGAGCCTCTGACAGCTGCCGATCTCTACGACAAGGAGACGTTCGAAAGCATCACCTTTAACGATATGGAGATCAACATTAGTGTCCCATAAAAATTAGGGACGGGTTAAACATTAAATAAAACTGGCT
>CAZWHN010000117.1:0-5795 GCA_964633635.1 uncultured Alistipes sp.
GCACGCACAACGGGCGTAGGACGCCATATCTTATAGAGCTGCTGAACCTCGTCGGGGATCTCGATGTAACGCTCGGTTGAGAGCTCCTGACGCACCAACTCCTCACCAAAGATGCGGCTCATCGACTCAAACGTCACGGGCTGCTTGGTCTGCGGATCGAGGCACGGCAATGGCTTGTTGGGCATATCGGCCACAATGTTGTACCACGCCTTAGGCATCTCGCTCTCGGGCAGAATAAACTTCTTTGTCTTCATAACCTAATATTTTTTGTTTTACATTTCTCCATCGCCACAGATGTGTAGCATAAAAAAACCATCGTTCATCCGTGAACAATGGTTTTTCCTGAATCTTTTACATTATATACATATACATAACTCCGCAACGCCATTGTTCTAATTGTCCAACGAGCGCCACCACCAAAAGTTATGTACCTGCTGCATCATAGTTGTGTTGTTTATAATGCAAATATAAGCATAAATTCGTTATGTTGTCCTACGCAATGCAACTTTTTGCATATTTTTCTATAAATTATGACTTTCGCTCGGCCACCCAATTGGTCAGCTCAACAAAATCCTCGACCGACAACTGCTCGGCACGTTGCGTAAAGAAGCGATGCTCCTCGCCACCGAAATCGCCAAAGACCGAACGCATCGAGTTGCGGATCATCTTACGGCGCTGGCCAAACGACGCCTTCACCACCTTCACAAATAGCGCCTCGTCGCAACCGAGTTGTTTGGTTGCATTGCGCTTAAGACGGATCACGGCCGACTTAACCTTCGGGGGCGGATTGAAGACCTTCTCGCCGACGGTGAAGAGATACTCGATGTCATACCACGCCTGCAACAACACACTCAGGATACCATACTCGCGCGACCCAGGGGGCTCGGCAATACGCACCGCCACCTCGCGCTGGATCATACCCACACACTCGGGCACAATGTCGCGGTTCTCGATCACCTTGAAGAATATCTGCGACGAGATGTTATAGGGAAAGTTGCCGATCACCAGCACCTCATTGCCAAAACGCTCCCTCAGATCCATCTTCAGGAAGTCACCCTCGATCAGTCGCGGGGCGAAGTCGGGGTAATGTTCGTGGAGATACTCCACACTCTCGATGTCGATCTCGGCACCATAGGTCGTGATGTCGTCGCGCTGAAGCAGGAACTGCGTCAGCACACCCATACCACAACCCACCTCCAGCACCTGCTTCGGACTGTCGGCCGTACCACCCGCGAGCGAATGGCATATCTTGCGGGCGATGTTCAGGTCGGTCAGGAAGTGCTGTCCGAGGGCTTTTTTTGCTCTTACTTGTGTCATACGGCCACAAAGTTACGATTTTTCCCACACTTGCGCAGATAATTCTCAAACAATTTTGATAACTTTACCCCTAAATAAAACCCTTTTGCTATGCGAACTATCGAAGTATGCTGCTCATCGCTCGACGAGGCACGCGAGGCCGAGGCTGGCGGTGCCCGAAGAATCGAACTCTGCTCGGCCATAACTTGTGGTGGCGTAACACCGAGTCTTGGCACACTACGCACGGTGGTCGAGGCGGCACTTGACATCGACATCAATGTGCTGATTCGTCCGCGTGAGGGCGGTTTCTGCTACTCCGAGAGCGAGGTCGGGGCTATGTGCCGCGACATTGAGATGTGCCGACGGATGGGCATACACGGTGTTGTGATCGGAGCCTTGACGGCCGATGGCGACATCGACACCGAGGCGTGCCTGAGAATGATGGAGGCCGCAGGCGAAATGTCGGTCACCTTCCACCGCGCCTTCGACGTGTGTCGCAATGCCGAGCAGGCGCTCGAGCAGATCATTGCTTTGGGTTGCGATCGTCTTCTCACCTCGGGCCAGCAGCCTACGGCCGTGGCGGGTGCCGACCTTATAGCACGTCTTGTCGTGCAGGCAGCCGATAGACTGATTGTTATGCCGGGGGCTGGCATCAACCCCTCGAACATCGCCCTCATAGAGCAAAAAACAGCGGCCACGGAGTTCCACTCCACAGCCGCCGTCGATCTTATCGATTGTGCCTACCGCTTGGGCGAGGTGTCGTTTGCCGCCTATCCCAATCGCGAGGGTGTCATCCGCCACTCGGCACGCGAAGTTGTATCACAACTTGTGAATAACGTACTTTAATTGCTCCGCAAGCGAGGTATTGTAGCCCTGCGAGAAATAGACCACTCGGCCGAAGGTATCGCACAACGCCACTACGGGCAACTGGCTTGACCTTGAGTTACATCCCGAGCAGAGCATCTTGCGCACCCTATCATCGACATCCACTCCGAAGTGAGCCTCCACGCCGCCCAACATCGAACGGTTGTACTTGGCTGCGTCCTCGCGTGTAGCGTTGAGGATGAGCGTCGGACGTCCCCACGCCTTGAGCTCCTCGGCAATCGAGGCCAAGCCTCGTGAAGCGTGATTGGTAGGCTCGTCGCTCGTTCCCATCACGGCGATGATGAAGTAACCACGTCCCGTGGTTGAGAGGATCGAGGTCTCGGCATCGCTGCCCTCGGGTAGATAGCGCATCTCGGGATCCATCGAGCCGATAACGCCGATGTCGTCGTTTGCAGGTCGCATCACCAGCTTCACATCCTCGACCTCACCCTGCTTGATGGAGAAGGTGACAACACGCGAGAGTATCTTGCCGCTGGCCATACGGTTGCCCGTAGTGAGGATATAATCGCCCTCGTCCAGCTCGATGCGGTTAGTCAACAGACTCGGATCGGCATTAGCACCTAAATCATTCTCCGTATTGCTGTCGAAACGTATCGTGCGCAGACGACCATCCTCTATTTTGCTGATTGAGCAGTGGCTATAATAGTTCGGTACGGGGATGGCGGGCACCAACTTGGGATCATACTCGGTACGCACCGCACCACGACGAGGCTCCGCCTCAGCCACATCACCATCTAACGCTACATCCACCCAACCATTATCGCTCAAATACTGCGGCAAGCCGCTCATACCTCCCAGTCGGGCTGCAATGCCGAACGAACGACACGCCGCCACAAAGAAGCGGTTGCGCGAGGCCGTATCGGCACAACGCAGACGCAACACACCCGCTGGCGTAGCCTGAATGGCGATGGGGTTATACTCATCCGAGAGCTTGATATTCTGTCGCGTCCACTCGATCAGAGCCGATGCCGTAGGCTTTGCTCCAAGCTCTGCACCCAACACCTCACGGATTGCCGTGCGATAGGGCTGCAGGAACTCCGCCTCGATGCGAGGATTGAGCACATAGCGTACATACTCTGGCTTCAGCGCCTGCGGCTCAACCGAGCGCAATGCATCCTCCAATACGGCAAGCGACGTATCGTGCAAGTCCTTGGCCGAGATAGCCTCCAGAAGTGCGAGCGCACGCTCACGCTCCTCACCCGACTTTGAGTCGATAAATGCCTTCACGTCGCGCCAGTTACCCATCGACTCAATGAGCAGGGCCTGCTCGCGCTTGGTATAGCCGGCACACTTCTCGGCCGTCATAAAGGTAGAGGTGTAGGCCATACGGATGGCATCCTCCTCCGAAAGACGTACCTTGTTGGCAGCCACCTGCTCGTCGGTGAGGTTCACGGGAATATCGCCTGGCACAGGAGGAGCCATATCCTCCTCGAATGAGAAGCTATCACCCGCCTGCTTATCCAGCACCACGGTGATCGACTCACCCGAGAGCTTGCCATATCCGAAACGTCCCTCATTCGATGCCCAGATGAATATATCGCCCAAACCCATATGCAGCGACACCTCGCCACGGCTATCGGTAGGCAGCGTTACGACGGTCGTAAACTCGCCATAGTTGAAGATCTTGAACTCAACGGTAGCACCCTCCACAGCACGACCTTCGGTGTCGGTCACGCGCACCGTCGAACGACGCACGGGAGCATAGTTGTCGATGACGTTTATCTCGGTGAAACAGTTGGTCTTCTGGATCACATCCTCGGGGCCATAGTAATCGCCCGTGACACGGGTATGCATCAGCATAGCTCGCGTAGCAGGTTGGTTGAACCACGCCACATCGAGCTCGGGCTCGGGCTCGCAAGCACCCATAAAGTGCCACTCGCCGTCGATCCACACCTCCACCCACGCGTGGTTGCTGTCGGTGTGAGCCCAACGGGGCGTATAAACCTGACGAGCGGGGATACCCACCGCACGCAGAGCCGAGACGGTGAAGGTTGACTCCTCGCCACAACGACCCTCGCCCGTGAGCATAGTGGCCATAGGCGATGAGGTGCGGCTATCGGTGGGAACATAGGTCGCCTTCTCGTGACACCAATGGTTGACCTCGAGCGCCGCATCGTGCAGCGAGAGACCCGCAACACGCATCTTCAACGTGTCGTAGTAGATCATACGAAACTCGTCCATACGCTCGTTGTTCACCCTGACGGGCAGCACAAAGTGACGGAACAGCTCCTCGGGCACACGCTCTCCCCACGGCATCTCGCTACGGGCACGCAACGACATACGCACATTATCTAAGAAGTACTCGCCCTCGTAATCGCCCAGATCGGCCGAGGTGAGCGACGAGTAGAGGAACTCCATCGCCTCACGCTCCTCGAGGCTCATATCGCTCTCGAAGACGTCAAAGACATCGCCGTCGGTAAAGTACGAGCGACGCTGCTCGAAGCTCTCGCGGATGGCCGATCGCACCTCGGCATCGGATATAAAGTGGCGCTGGCAGCTGCCCAAAAGCGTAGCTGCAAAAATGGTTGCAAAAGTCAGAATGAGGTTGCTTTTCATTTGATTAGGGTTTTATTGGTAAAGATACAAATTTTTCCGTGGCCAGCGCCTCGCACCACAAAAAAAAGAGGCTGAGCGGCAAAAATTACCGTCAGCCTCATATTTTTCGGGGATTGCGCTATCCCTGCTGTCGAACGCCAGAACGTCAGATTAGAAATTAAAATTAGCTCCAATCATCAGCGCAACAGGGTTGGGGCGCACATCGTCGAACATAGCCTGCCACTTCAGAGCAGCCGTAAGCTCCACCACATTCGCCACGTCGAAGTCGATACCGCCACCGAGGTTAAGACCTGCGGCCCACTTGCCGATGTCGTTAACGGTAAGACCCGCTGCGGGATAGAGGCGTACAACACCCATATCGAACACATAGTGAGCGTCGCAGCTGACATCCAGCGAGCAACCATTGTGCAACAGAGCCGTCACCGAGGGTTCGATGCGCCAATTAGTGTCGAAGCGATAACGTCCCACTGCGCCAATGCCCAGCACCGTGTCGCCAGTATTTGTATAGATGCTCAAACGAGGGCCAAGATTCCAGCCACCGGGCTCTTGAGCCGATGCCGTTACGGCGCACATCACCGCCACGACGAATAATAACATTTTTTTCATCTTTCTATGGGTTTTATGGATTGAAGGCAGGTCGCACCTTCGCCCCTGGTTACACGTTTCAAATATACAAATTATTTCAAACTATGCAAACAAAAATCAACAGACATATAATTTTATCTCACAAAAAATCGCTTGCCCGCTGCACCTTATATTATATAGATTCACACCCTCGCCCCACAAAAAAGGGCGCTTCCCCGCAGGAAAACGCCCTCTTATCATATTGCATAGTGTGGATTAGTACTCCAACTTAGCTCTGCGCTGGTAGCTGTTGTAACGCCACTTAGCATTCTCCTCAGCTGCCTGGAAGAGTTCCTCAGCCTCGGCGGGGAAAGCCTTCTGGAGTGAGGTGTAACGTACCTCCTTCATCAAGAAGTCGCGGAACTTCGACCAATCGGGCTCCTTAGAATCCATTACGAAGGGGTTCTTACCCTGCTCCTCCAACTGGGGATTAT
>CAZWHN010000118.1:0-2180 GCA_964633635.1 uncultured Alistipes sp.
ATATCGTTCTCCATCAAGCACTTAACCTGTGCTTTGGTGGCCTCGTCATAATCTCCATCCAGCCACTGCTGGGCTTTCGACATTACAATCTGTTCCAATTCGTTTGCCATTTTTGTTATAAGTTTTTCCTATGGTTAATATTATCTTATGTATGATTTTTCCAATACACAAATATACTGCTTTTTTTTCAATTATTCAATATCAGCGAGTTAAAATTAGCGGCAAAAAAAAAGCATTATTTCTCTATATGCAAAAAAAGATAAAAAACAAGCGTAAAGGAGATTTATTTTAACAAATTTATTCACAACTTTGCAGTGTCAAAGAAAACCAATCGCGACAATTACGAACTCTCTCATTGCCGCCTTTTCCACAAAGGGGGCTGGGACATAACTCGCCCCGTGAAAAAGCAGAGTTTTCGTGAAATTTGGAGCCGACAACGGCCGATGCACAACCAATGCACAAGGCAAGTTTCGCACCAAATATAACAAAAATTTAGGAAAAGACCGAAAGAAAAAAGGATAAAACCAATGGCAAACTCTCATACATACGGCGAAGTGTGGCAAGTGTGCCTGAACCGCATCAAGGAGCAGACCTCGAACGAGGAGTTCTCGCGCTGGTTCGAGCCCATCACCCCGCTTGCGTTCGACGGTACCAAGCTCCGCTTGAAGGTGCCCAATGCGAGCTATGCCAGCCATATCGAGAAGAACTACCTCACGATATTGCGCCCGATCATCCTTCAGCTTTTCGGCAACCAGACTCGTCTGTCGTACATCGTATCGAACAGCGACGAGCGAAGCGCCATCTCGGCCAATGCCGATATGACGGCCATCGAGGAGTACGTCACGCAGACCAACACCCACAATCTGCCGAAAAACCCCTTCGTAATCCCTGGATTGAAGAGGGTGAAGTTCCCCACACAGCTCAGTCCCAAGTACAAATTCTCGTCACACGTCGAGGGTGAGTGCAACCGCTTGGCTCGCTCGGCGGGTATGACTGTGGCGTTGGAGCCCGGATCGTCGCCGTTCAACCCTCTTTATATATATGGATCATCGGGCTTGGGCAAGACCCACATCGTGCAGGCCATCGGCCACGAGGTGTGTGAGCGTCATCCCGAGTTGCAGGTGTTGTACGTCTCAACGAATAAGTTTCAGGCGCAGTTCCAGACCGCTGTGAAGAATGGCGAGATCAACGAGTTCATCAGCTTCTACCAGATGATCGACGTGCTGATCATCGACGACATTCAGGAGCTCTCGGGCAACAAGGCTGGTACGCAGAACGCCTTCTTCAACATCTTCAACCATCTGCTCCTGGCTGGTAAGCAGATCATCCTCACCTCGGACAAGCCGCCCGTGGAGTTGCGCGACATCGAGCAGCGACTGCTCACGCGTTTCAAGTGGGGACTATCGGCCAAGATCGACACGCCCGACTACGAGACCAAACTCAAGATCATCCGCACGAAGTCGGAAATGATGGAGCTGATCCTGCCCGACGAGGTGGTGACCTATCTGGCCGACAATATCTCGGCCAACATACGCGAGATCGAGGGCGCACTGCTCTCGCTCAAGGCCAATGCGTCGTATATGAATCGTCGCATATCGACCTCGCTGGCGAAGGAGGTGCTGAAGGCCTATGTCCATATGTCGCAGAAGGAGATTTCGGTAAATCGCATCACCGAGATTGTGTGCCGCTACTTCGAGATCAACGAGCAGAGTTTCAACTCATCGAAGCGCACACGCGAGGTGGCGCAGGCGCGTCAGATAGCTATGTATTTGGCCAAGCAGCACACCAAGCTCCCCTTAGCGGCCATAGGTGCGGCCATAGGTGGCCGTAACCACGCCACCGTACTGCACTCGTGCAAGAACATCTCCAACCTAATCGAAACAGACAAGTTACTCAAAAACCAAATTGAGGAGATCGAAAAACTCATCATCGCAGGCTAAACGGGGCAGATCGAGAAGATAGTGGTCGAGAGTGGCGGAGGCCAAAACCGAAAAAGAGACTAAAAGAGGACAGGAAGATCCCGAGAGAGAAACGAGAAAAAATCCCGAGAGAGAGAAAAAAGACGAAAGCCCCCCCGAAAAGACGCTAAAAAATCCCAAACCAACAAATCTACAGTCGCCCGAAGCGACACACAAGCCCCCCCCAAAAGTCTCAAAATCAACCCTTCAAAGGAAATTTAC
>CAZWHN010000118.1:2280-5757 GCA_964633635.1 uncultured Alistipes sp.
CGACACACAAGCCCCCCCCAAAAGTCTCAAAATCAACCCTTCAAAGGAAATTTACAGATCCCTCACATAATCCAAGACACTAACCAACAACTAACACAAATAAATGACCTTATGAAAAAAGTACTTTTAACCCTTATGGCACTCATAGGTGTTGCTGGAGCGGTCAATGCCCAACAGCAGCGAACCAAAGTAACAAGTATTTTGGAGATATACGATGTAGAGAAGGGCACTCGCACCGTCGTGAAGGAGTTTAAGAACCACCACATCGAGGCGCCCAACTGGTCGATGGATGGCAAGTGGCTGATCTACAACAGCGGAGGCCGCCTGTACAAGATCTCGCCCAAGAAGCCTGGCGAGCCCATCGAGATCAACACCGACTTCGCAACAAACTGCAACAACGACCACGTCCTGTCGTTCGACGGTAAGTCGATAGCCATCAGCCACGGCACCAAGGAGGATCGTCGTTCGCGCATCTACACGCTCCCCATCGACGGCGGCACACCGCAGCTCATCACACCCCTTGCACCGAGCTACCTGCACGGCTGGAGCCCCGACGGTAAATGGTTAGCATACTGCGCATTCCGCGACAACGGCAACATCCGCGACATCTACGTCATCCCCGCCGCGGGAGGCGAGGAGAAGCGACTCACCACAGCCGAAGGCTTGGACGATGGTCCCGAGTACTCACCCGATGGCAAGTATATCTGGTTCAACTCGGTACGCACGGGCTTGATGCAGGTGTGGCGTATGAATGCCGACGGCAGCGAGCAGACGCAGATGACCTTCGACGAGCAGAGCAACGCTTGGTTCCCGCACGTCTCGCCCGACGGCAAGCAGGTGGTATATCTGATCTACCACAAGGGCGACCTGGAGCCCGGACAGCACGTTGCGAACAAGAATGTCGAGCTGCGACTGATGTCGGCCGAGGGTGGCGACTACAAGACCGTCGTGAAACTCTTTGGCGGTCAGGGTACTATCAATGTCAATTCGTGGGCACCCGACAGCAAGCGATTTGCTTTTGTGAGCTACCGCTTGGAGGAGTAGATTCTCCACACTGAATAAAAAATATCGTTCAGCCGATGGGTTGAGCGATATTTTTTTTAACTTCGCACTATGGATCAACCCAAGATAGAGCGAATGTTGCGTCTGATGAAGATGCTGACGGCCAACACATCCTACACCGTGGATGAGATGGCCCAGAGGCTCGATATGTCGCGTCGCACGATCTATCGCTACATCGACACCTTCCGCGAGGCGGGTTTCGTTATCAAAAAGAGCGGCAACCACATCCGTCTGGACAAGGAGTCGCCGCACTTCAAGGATATCTCGCAGCTGGTCCACTTCACGGAGGAGGAGGCCGTGATACTGAAGCGAGCCATCGAGAGCATCGACGATACCAATCTACTGAAACTCAACCTCAAACGAAAGCTATACTCGGTTTACGACAACAAGATCTTAGCCGACACCATCGTGCGTGGCAGCAATGCCGCCACGGTGCATACGCTCATCGAGGCCATCGAGGAGCAGCGTCAGGTCATCCTGCACGACTATCGTTCGTCGCACGGTGGGGCAGTACGCGACCGTCGCGTCGAGCCGTTTGCCTTCACAACCAACTACGTTCAGGCGTGGTGCTTCGACACCGAGAGCCGTTCGTGCAAGCTATTTAAGTTGGCGCGTGTGGGCGAGGTCAAGCTACTCGAGCAGAAGTGGCAATACGCCGAGTCTCATCACCGTGGATTCATCGACATCTTTCGTATGAATGGCCAGCAGCGCCATCGCGTGCGACTGTCGTTGGGACTACTTGCCCACAATCTGCTTATCGAGGAGTATCCCCTTGCCGAGGAGTATCTCACGGCCGAGGGCGAGGATCGTTGGCTGCTCGACACCGAGGTGGCCGACTATGCTGGCGTGGCACGTTTTGTCGTGGGGCTGATGGACGACATCCGCATCATTGACTCACCCGAATTGGAAGAGTATCTGGCCCGTTATGTGGCCAAACATTGGCCTGAGGCGATCGCTTCGAGGTAAAAATCACATTTTTCCCTGAAAAAAGTTTTATTGTGTCAAGAGTTGTCACAACGGGGTTGTTATTTTGCATCGTGAAACAATAACAACAACTACTACTATGCTATTTGCCGTACTCGTATTTATAGGTTTATCAGCCGAGGTGATTAGTTATATCTTCGGTGGCAAAAGTAAATTATAACATAACACAATAAAACTTTACAACTATGGGAATCGCTTATCAAATCCGTTGCCGCCACTGTGGCGCCGAGTTCAATTACAGTCAGGACGAGTCGATGGGAATGTTGCCCCGATGCGTCGGTTGCGAGAGCTACGTCGAGACCGAGTCTCCGATACGCTGTCCGGCTTGCAGCCGACGGCTGAACACTACGCTCGAGGAGTTCAACGAGCAGGTGCAGACCGTGCTGATGTGGGACTAAGCCTCGATCGAGGCTCCACGGAGGCCCAAATGATCGAAAAAAAATAGTGTCGGCATAGTTTTTTCGCCACTCGGGTGGTGGATTTCGCGGAAAATTTCATATCTTTGAACTATTATACCCGTAAAATTTACTCTAAACGATGGCAAATCTATCGGTAGGGGATATGGCTCCCCACTTCGAAGGCAAGACACAGGATGGGGCGACACTGTCGCTCGACGATCTGAAGGGAGGTTGCACGGTGCTCTACTTCTATCCCAAGGACAACACCTCGGGATGCACGCTCGAGGCCAAGAGCCTGCGCGATGGCAAGGAGGAACTCGCCGCAAGAGGCTACCGCATCGTAGGCGTAAGCCCCGATAGCGAACGCTCGCACCAAAACTTCTGCGCCAAGCACGAGCTGAACTTCACGCTTTTGGCTGACACCGAGCGCACGATTTGCGAGGCGTTTGGCGTGTGGGTCGAGAAGTCGATGTACGGGCGAAAATATATGGGTGTGGCACGCAAGACATTCCTACTCGATACGGAGGGACGCATCACACACATCTTCGACAAAGTGAAAACGGCGGATCACTACCGCCAGATTATTAACGAATTAGATAAAAAATAAAAGATATGGCAGAGAAAGTACAGGTTAACGCCGACAAGCTCAAAGTATTGAGCGCGGTGATGGACAAAATCGAAAAGGACTTCGGCAAGGGTTCGATTATGCGTATGAGCAGCGAGGCCGTGACCGACATCGCAGTAATCCCCACGGGTTCGATTACGCTCGACGTGGCGTTGGGCGTAGGTGGCTACCCCAAGGGGCGTGTGATCGAGATCTATGGCCCCGAGTCTTCGGGTAAGACCACACTGGCAATCCACGCCATTGCCGAGGCACAGAAGGCGGGCGGAATCGCAGCTTTCATCGACGCCGAGCACGCCTTCGACTCGTTCTATGCGCAGAAGTTGGGCGTGGATGTGGACAACCTGTTGATCTCGCAGCCCGACAACGGCGAGCAGGCGTTGGAGATTGCCGACTCACTGATCCGCTCGA
>CAZWHN010000119.1:0-5695 GCA_964633635.1 uncultured Alistipes sp.
CGGCGATGTATATGCTGTTTCAGGTGATCGGTGCCTTCATCGGCACGGCTGTACTCTATGCCTTGGCTCCCGGGTCGGGCTATGGTGCCAATATGGTGCAGGCGGGTATCTCGGATTGTCCTCCGTGTGCCACTTGGATGGCCCTGATTGCCGAGGTGGTATTTACGTTTGTCTTTGTACTGGTTGTGTTGGGCGCAACCGATGAGCAAAAGGGCGCAGGCAACTTGGCAGGCTTGGCCATAGGTCTTACGCTGGTGTTGGTACATCTGGTGTGCATTAAATATACGGGTACGTCGGTCAATCCCGCTCGTTCGATCGCTCCCGCCATCTTTGCAGGTGGTCAGGCGTTGGCGGATCTATGGAGCTTCATCGTGGCTCCGTTTGCAGGTGCAGCACTTGCGGCAGGAGTGTGGAAGGGGCTTGCTTGCAAATGTGAGTGCGAGAAGTAACGCGTTTCGTTACTATACCATAAAAAGAAAGAGGCTATCCCGATTGAAGGGTTAGCCTCTTTTACTTTGTTATCAGTATTGATTACTCGGCAGAGATAGCCTCGCTGGGGCAAACGCCTGCGCAAGTGCCGCAGTCGATACACTTGTCGGGGTCAATTACATAGATATCACCGGCTGAAATAGCCTCCACGGGGCACTCGTCGATGCAAGTACCACACGCTACACACGCATCTGAAATTTTGTAAGCCATAGTTTTGTTTGTTTTATATTTTATAAAAAAGTTTCTTATGCAAATATAATACTTTATTTGATAATATCAAAACCTGTGTAGGGAATAAGTACCTCGGGGATGCGGATACCCTCCTCGGTCTGGTTGTTCTCGAGCAGAGCCGCAACGATGCGGGGCAGAGCCAACGACGAGCCGTTGAGCGTATGAGCCAGCTGCGTCTTCTTGTTCTCGTCGCGGTAGCGCAACTTCAGGCGGTTGGCCTGGAACGACTCGAAGTTCGACACCGACGATACCTCCAACCAGCGCTGCTGTGCCTCAGAAGATACCTCGAAGTCGTAGGTCAATGCCGACGTGAACGACATATCGCCACCACACAGACGAAGGATACGATAGGGGAGTCCGAGCGAAGCTACGATCTTCTCGACGTGAGCTACCATACCATCCAGAGCCTCGTACGACTGCTCGGGCAGAGCCAACTGCACGATCTCCACCTTGTCGAACTGGTGCAGACGGTTCAATCCGCGAACATCCTTACCATACGAACCTGCCTCACGACGGAAGCAGGGGGTGTAGGCCGTAACCTTCACGGGGAACTCGCTACGATCGAGGATCACGTCGCGGTAGATGTTCGTTACGGGAACCTCGGCCGTGGGAACGAGGTAGAAGTTGTCAGCCGTGGCGTGGTACATCTGGCCCTCCTTGTCGGGCAACTGGCCTGTACCGAAGCCTGAAGCCTCGTTAACCATAATGGGAGGCTCGACCTCCTGATAACCAGCTGCGGTGTTGCAGTCGAGGAAGTAGTTGATCAGCGCACGCTGCAGACGCGCACCCTTGCCCTTATATACGGGGAAGCCTGCGCCCGTGAGCTTTACACCCAAGTCGAAGTCGATGATGTCGTACTTGCGTGCCAACTCCCAGTGGGGCTGCGGGTTTGCGGGCAGCTCGGTGTAGTTCTCGACCAACTTTACCACCACATTGTCCTCGGCGGTGCGTCCTTCGGGTACGATCTCGGCGGGGAAGTTGGGCAGCAGCACGATCTGAGCCTGAAGCTCGTCGCTCACCTTCTGGTGCTCGGCCGAAAGCTCAGCCGAACGAGCCTTGAGCGAAGCCACCTCCTGCTTCTTGGCCTCGGCCTCATCCTTGCGGCCCTGACCGATGAGCATACCGATCTGCTTGGCAGCGGCATTCTGCTGTGCCAGACAATTATCCAATTCAGCCTGAATGGCCTTGCGGCTATCATCCAACTGCTCTATCTTGTCGATGATGGGGGCTGCATCGACGCCCTTCTTGGCCAGACGGGCAATGGCAGCCTGCTTATCGTCTCTGAGTTGCTTGAGTGTCAGCATAACTTTTCTGGAGTTTTTTGGTTTTTGTTATAACTTCGCAAAGTTACAAAAAATCTTGGCTTGTTATCCCATCTCGGGGCGCTTTTTTGTTGGCAGACGATAAAATCTCCGCTCAAAAGCGGTAATTTGCACATTCTTTACTAATTTTGCGCAAATTCAACTTCAACCAATGCGACAGATCGAACTGTTATCTCCAGCGAAGGATCTCAATGCGGCTCGTGCTGCGGTGGATCACGGTGCGGATGCCATCTATATGGGTGCCGCACGCTTTGGCGCACGTCGTGCTGCGTCCAACGCGGTCGATGACATTGCCCGTGCTGTCGAGTATGCCCATCAGTATGGCGTTCGAGTCCACTCGACGCTCAACACCGTGCTTTACGATGACGAACTTGCCGAGGCTGAGGCTCTGGCTCGCGAACTGATTGGGGTGGGGGTGGATGCACTGATTGTGCAGGATATGGCCTTCCGCGAGATGAATCTCCCCGTCGAGTTGCACGCCTCGACACAGGTCGGAACGACAACTCCCGAGGGAGCGCTCTTTTTAGAGCAGTGCGGATTCTCGCGTGTTATACTGGAGCGAGCCCTCACGTTGGAGGATGTGCGTCGCATACGTCAGGCTACAAAGGTCGAGCTGGAGTGTTTCGTTCACGGTGCGATATGCGTGGGATATAGCGGTCGCTGCTTTCTGTCGCGCTCGACCTCAAACCGTAGTGGCAATCGTGGCGAGTGTTCGCAGCCGTGCCGTCTGCCGTATGACTTGAAAGATGAGCAGGGGCGAACACTAATGTCGGGACGACATCTGCTCTCGGTGCGCGATTTAGATCTCTCGGATGAGTTGGAGGCGCTGATCGACGCTGGTGTTGCGTCGTTCAAGATCGAAGGCCGATTGAAGGATGTGCGATATATAAAGAATGTGGTGAGCCACTACCGTCGTCGTCTGGACTCTATCCTCAGCCGTCGTGACGATGTGGTGCGAGCCTCGGTGGGTCGCTCTGTGATTGAGTTTGAGCCCGATCCGCAGAAGAGTTTTACTCGCGGAGCGTCGCAATATATGCTGCACGGCAAGTCGTCGGGTGTGGCGTCGTTTGATACGCCCAAGGCCGTTGGTGAGTATGTGGGCCGTGTGCAGAGCTTGACGCGACGCGGTTTTCGACTCGATGGCTCGGCACAGCTTGCGGCGGGTGATGGCGTATGTCTAATGATGGATGGTCAGATGCAGGGAACGAACATCAACACGGTCGAGGGTGATCTGATCATCCCCAACCGTATGGATGGCATCGAGGTCGGAGCGAAGCTCTATCGCAACTACGATCACCGTTTCTCGCTCCAGTTGGATCGCTCGCGTACACGACGTGCGATAGCCGCCTCGGCCTACCTGCAACTCTCGGCCGATGGCGTGAGCCTGCGCGTGGTCGATTGTGAGGGTGTGGAGGCGACCGTAAGACGTGAGATGGCGTTGGAGCCTTCGACCGATAGCGAGAAGATGCGCCTAACGGCCGAACGTCAGGTGGCCAAGAGTGGCGGCACGGTGTTCGACATCGAGCGAGTGGAGGTCGAGGGAGCAGAGTATTTCGCCCCTGCATCGGTGATTGCCGATGTGCGACGCGAGGGGTTGGAGCTGCTGTTGCAGAGGCGTTTGGAGCGATCGCTTTCCCATAGAATCTTTGCCGACGATGGCACGGCACTTTATCCTTTCGATCGAGTTACACGCTATGAGAACGTCACCAATAGCCTATCTGAAGCATTTTATCGCCGTCACGGTGTCGAACGTATTGAGCGGGCTCTCGAGACGTTGCCAACGCGTGGCGAGCGGGTGATGATCTCGAGCTACTGCTTGCGCCGCGAGATTGGTCAGTGTCTTAAGCAGGCACCGACGTTGCGAGGCGAGCTATACATCGAACACGGCACGGCACGTTATCGTCTCGATTTTGACTGCGCACGCTGCCAGATGTCGCTGTGGGACTGCTTGATGGCAAGTACAACGAAAAAATAGAAAATAGATATGACACAACTGCTTACCCCCAATTTCCCCGATTATGAACTCATCGACTCGGGCGATTTCGAGAAGTTAGAGCGCTTCGGACACTACATCACACGTCGTCCCGAGCCGCAGGCTATCTGGCACCGTACGATGAGCGAAGAGGAGTGGCGACGACTCTCCGACGCGTCGTTCCTGCGAAGCTCCGTTTCGCGTAGCGACGAGCGTGGCGAGTGGCACCGCAAGCCGCAGATGCCCGATCGCTGGATGGTGGAGTACGATTACAAACAGATGCACCTGCGTATGCGTCTGGGACTCACGTCGTTCAAGCACGTCGGCATCTTCCCCGAACAGGCGGCCAACTGGAACTTCATCTACGACCGCATTGAGTCTCAGCGCAATCGAGGCATTGCCCCGAAGGTGCTCAATCTCTTTGCCTATACGGGCGGAGCAACCCTGGCAGCCCGTGCGGCAGGAGCCGAGGTGACGCACGTCGATTCGGTCAAGCAGGTGGTGACGTGGTCGCGCGAGAATATGGAGAGTAGCCATTTGGAGAGTGTGCGTTGGATTGTCGAGGATGCTATGAAATTTGTTCTGCGCGAGGTGCGTCGAGGTAATCGCTACGACGGCATAATCCTCGATCCGCCCGCTTACGGACGTGGTGCCAATGGCGAGAAGTGGGTGCTGGAGGAGAATATCTGCCAGATGCTGGAGTGCTGTGCCCAACTGCTTGATCCCGATCACGGTTTTCTGGTGCTGAATCTCTATTCGATGGGACTCTCGGCGTTGCTGGCTCGCACGGCTCTGCGTCAGACGTTTGGCAATACGGGCACAGAGTCGTTCGGCGAACTCTACTTCCGCGATCGCGCCCATAAGGAGTTGCCGCTCGGCACGTTCTGCCGTTTTTATAGAGGAGAATAGCAGATTATGAAGCACTACTTCGAGCTTTTTGCAGCCTTTTTCAAGATCGGCATATTTACCTTTGGCGGTGGGTATGCTATGATCCCCATCATCGAGCGGGAGGTGATCCATCGGCGTGGTTGGGTCGATGAGCGCGAGTTCTACGATCTGCTCACGTTGGCGCAGTCGGCCCCGGGGCCTATCTCGCTCAATACGTCGGTATTTGTGGGGTATAAGATGTATGGCTACCGAGGTGCTCTGTCGGCATTGACGGGTGTGGTGCTGCCGTCGTTTGTGATTCTGCTGCTGGTGGCGATGTTCTTTGCCCAAGTGAGAGAGAATCCGCTGGTGGATGCCGCCTTTCGAGGTATGCAACCCATCGTGGTGGCCATTATGTTGGCGCCCGTGTTGGGCTTTACGCGAGGAATGCACTGGTCGCTGATGGCCGTGGCGGCTGCGGTGGCTATGTTGATATGGTATTTCGGTTTCTCGCCCATCTATCTGCTCATAGTGGGTGGCGTGGTAGGTGTGGCGTGGGGCGCACGTCGTGGAAAGGAGGTGGAGCGATGATATATCTGCAACTCTTCATCAGCTATCTCAAAATTGGGTTCTTCGGATTTGGAGGCGGATATGCTATGCTCTCGCTCATACAGAACGAGGTGGTGGTGCAGAATGCCTGGATGACCAATGCCGAGTTTGCCGACATTGTGGCCATCTCGCAGATGACCCCCGGCCCGATTGCCATAAACTCGGCCACCTATGTCGGTTACACGGTGGCGGGATTCTGGGGCTC
>CAZWHN010000120.1:0-5597 GCA_964633635.1 uncultured Alistipes sp.
GGCCTTCACACCAATGTGGAAGCTCCAGCTCTTGTAGTGTCCGAAGGGGATCCACGAGAACGACATCTGCCAGCAGTGTAGATCACGCGTGATGCTGATCGACGAGGTGGTCAGCTTGCGTTTGGCCAGATCGTATCCGCCATTGATGGTCATAGCCATCTTGGGCGAGAAGGTGATGCTACCGTTGAAGCCGAGCGTCTGCGTCACATCGCGCCTTATACCCGTCGTGCCGTTGTTGACGTAGGCGACGTTGTAGTTGATGTTGTAGTTAAATCCGAAGTTCCACGGCAGCGAGAAGTCGTAATACGCTTGCGACATATATTGCCTTCGCAGCGTGGGATCCATCGTGCCGTAGGGGTCGTAGAAGGGGTTGGCGTATTCGGGTGGAATACTGTTGATGTCATTGATGGCGGGCTGCGACGACTCGCGCGACTTGAAGGTGTAGCCGAAGCTCCAGCCCGTGTTGATGATACGGCCCAGATTACCACGGCTCCAAGTGAGTTTGTTATAACGCTTACCCTCGGGTGACACCTCGTAGGGGTCGAGCGTAGCACGCAGCTGGATGCCGAAGTTCTTCGAGAGAGTCGAACGCAGCGAGATCGAGATGTTCGAGAGCTTCATCGAGTCGGCCAAGAAGTTGTACGATCCGCCGAGCGACAGATCGTCGATGAGCTTGATCTTGCGAACACCCGTCGAGTCGCGCTTGCTCAGAACCTTAGCCTCCAAGCTCTGCGACACGCTGAAGGTCATCGACATACTCTGACCGCTCGAGGGTACGCCGTAGGCGTTGTTCGAGTAGGGTGAGTAGGTGGTCGTGCGACCCGTCTCGTCGCTCTGCACGGTCTGGTAGTAGCCGTACTTCTGGTTGCTGAAGTCGGGGGCATACGAGAACGAGAGCGAGGGGGTTATGGTGTGACGCAGCGCCTGCAACTTGAAGTCCTTGTACTTCTCGCGTACCTGCCACTGACCGTAGAAGATGGTCGAGAGCGACACGCCTGCGTTGTAGTTGTAGAGTCGATAGAAGCCATACTCGGGGTCGAGTTTCTCGGCCTTACCCGTCTCGGGATTCCACTCCTGCATCTCACGCTTGAAGTACCAACGCTCGGTGTAGTTGATGTTGGGCGTGATGTTGATGTAGTTGAAGAGGTTGAACTGCGCCTGCACGGGGATCGTGTGCTGGATACCATTGCGCATATTCTCCAACGTCTGACGCGAGAAGATGTCGCTCTCGGTGGCCTGCACCGAGTTGGTCACCTTGGCCGAGTAGCTCATCGAGATCTTCTCGTACCAGCGGTCGGCACCCACCTTGACCTTACGCTTCAGGGGGTTGAACTTCGATACGTTGAACGAGATGGTGGGCAGCGTCACCGAGATGGCCTTCGTCTGCGAGTTCTGCGAGACGGCCATATTCATCGAGAGCGAGAAGGGTGTGCCAGCCCAATTCTTCGAGTATGAGATCGAAGAGTTGGTCTGCGTAGCCAACATATCGTTGAGCGAGGTGGCCGAGTAACGGCTATATCCGCTCGACGAGAGGTTCACCGAGGCCGAGAAGGTCGAGCCTGGGTTGGCCTTGGCATCCTGCGAGTGGGTCCACTGCAGACGGAAGGTGTTCTGCTTGACGAAGTCGGGGTCGCCCTTGTCGCCCGAACGCACACTGGCGTAGTCGAAGTTGAGGTTTCCCGAATATTTGTATCGTTTCACATAACGTGACACGGCTTGTGCCTCCCACGATCCGAGGGTGTAGAAACCGCCCGTCAGGGTGAGGTCCATATAGTCGCTCAGGGTGAAGTAGTAACCCAAACCACGCATAAAGAATCCGCGTCGAGCCTCCTCGCCGTAGGTGGGCATCAGGATACCCGACTTCGGGCCACTACTCAAGGGGAAGAATCCCTCGGGCAGACCGAGGAACGGAATATCGACATCCTCAATCACCAGATGGCCACCGCCCATAATCACCTTGCCCTTGTCGCCTGGGATCACCTTCGCCTTCGACATATAGTAGTAGAAGTGGGGGTGGTCGGTCTCGTCACAGGTGGTGTACATACCGTCGGCAATGTGGATCGAGTTATCCTCCATACGCTTCACATTCTGGCCTACCAGCCAACCGTCGCCCTGCTGTGTGGCAATACCCTTGATCTTGGCACGCTGGCTCTCGATGTTGTAGGTGATGGTGTCCATATTGAGCGAGGTCGAGCCCTGCGAGAAGAGCGGACGTGTGACGGTTGCCTCGCCTCCCTCAAGCGTGTCGGCCTTGCCATAGGCAAAGATGTTCTTCGTGTCGAGGTCGATGTTGATGAAGTCGGCCTTCAGGTTCATATTGTCGTAGGTCACATCGCCCTGCTCGTAGATATAGACCATCTTCTTGCGCATATCGTAGTAGAGCGAGTCGGTGGCGTGGCCCGTGATCATACGATCCAGTCCAGCTCCAGCACGGCGACGCTCGACGAGTGTGTCACCCAGCGCCTGCAACGAGTCGCTCTCGATACCTGCTATGCGGGCCAGCGTATCGACAATGGCTCGAGCATCGGCTATCGGGCGCATCGAATCACGACGCACGGTGTCGCGTCGCAGGGTGTCCTGTCTGAAGGTGGGTTGCAGGGCATAGATGCGTGTTGCTGCGTGCGATCCCAAAAAGAATTGCACGAATAGCAGCACAACCGCTACCGAAAGGATATATTTAACTCTTTTGCTCACCAAAATCTCAATAATTTTTTGTACCTTTGCCGACGAGTCGGCAAAACCGCCACGGGGATGCCTTGCCGAAGGCACGCGTGCGATGTTTTAACCGACAAATATAGCGTTTTTTTATCTATTACCGCTAAATTTTCGACATAATTTGTATGAAACATTTACTCTTCTGTCTGCTTTTGGCAGTGGCGACTATGTTCGGTGCGGAGCCACTACTCGCTCAAGATAACGGAGCGGGGGTGCGAGTTATTGTCATCGACGCAGGTCACGGCGGCAGCGCTTTCCCGGGTGCGGTCTATGGCGGAGTGAAGGAGAAGGATATAAATTTGGCCGTTGCGCTGAAGTTGGGCGCCCTGATCGAAAAGGAGCTGCCGAGCATTAAGGTGGTCTATACCCGCACCACAGACAAGGCACTGGGCAAGACTCTGAACGAGGATTTGACGGCACGAGCCGACATTGCGAACAAGGCCGAGGGCGACTTCTTCATCTCGATCCACGCCAATGCAGCCCGCACGACCACCGTTCGAGGTGCCGAGACGCTGATTATGGGTGAGAGCGAGAAGGAGACCCGTTACAACGAGAGCGCCCTGTACGACAACAACAAGGAGGAGTTGATCGATATGTCGGATGAGAATACGGCCGCTATGGTGCGTGCTTACATCCAGAATCTGCAATTCACCTATGGCGAGTATAGCGAGATGATGGCGCGAATAATGCAGTCGCACTACCAGAAGGGAGGTCGCACGGTGCGTCCCGTGAAGCGACAGCTGCTCAAGGTGTTGTACGCAACGGATATGCCCAGTGTGCTGACCGAGTTGGGCTTTATGACCAACAAGACGGAGCTTGCGTATATGAACTCCGAGAAGGGTCAGAATGCCTATGCACGAATGTTGTGCGATGCGGTGAAGGAGTACGTCGGCCACATCAACCGTATGGCGGGTGTGGAGACTCCCATCGTGGCAGCCACGACGGAAGTGGAGCCTCAGCAGGAGTCACAGCCCGTAGCATCGAAGACCACTACAACCGCCGCAGAGCCTACGAAGAGTGAACAAAAGGCCGAGCAGAAAAAGAGTGCTCCCGCACCCGAGAAGAAGTCTGCAGCCGAGAAGTCGCAGGCCAAGGCAAAGACGAGCGGCGAGGGCTATGCCATTCAGCTGCTGGCATCGGATAAGAAGATCGGCGGCAACGACTCGCAGTTCAAGAGCTATCGTGGCAAAGTCACTTGCTACGAGGGCGGAGGTGTGCTGAAGTACAAATATTGTTACGGCGAATACTCGACGCGAGCTGAGGCGCAGCGCAATCTGGCTACCGTTAGACGCACCTTCAAGGATGCCTTTGTGGTGCATTACGACAATGGCCGAATAGTGAAGTAAGAAAACGAAAAAGATATGAAAAGAGAAGTAAAAGTTGGAATTTTTGCCATCACAGTTTTGCTGGTGGGATGGGGAGTGGTTCACTTCCTCAAGGGAGCCGAGATATTCGGTAGTGCAAACACCTATTACGCCAATTATGAGCAGGTGGGCGGTCTTCAGCCCGCTTCGCACGTTGTGATCTCGGGTGTGACGGTGGGTGCCGTCTCATCGGTGACGCTCGACGCCGACCCCGCAAAGGGTGTTCAGGTGGCCTTTACGGTGAACAAGCGATATAAGATCCCTGCCGACTCGAAGGCCCGCATCTTCTCAGACGGCATTATGGGTGGCAAGGCGCTCGAGATTGTGTATGGCACCTCAAACGAATTTGTCCCCAAGAACGGCACGATCGACTCGGCCGTCAGCACAGATCTTTTTGAGATAGCTGGCTCGGAGATCGACTTCATCAACGAAAAGGTGTCGGCCGTGGTGGATGGTCTCACTCAGACTCTCGAGACGGTGAATCAGTTCCTGGCCGAGAATACGGCTGCTTTGAGCAACATCGTGAAGAATGTCGATGGTGTGACGGGCAATGTGAATGCAATGCTCGTGAGCGAGCGTGCCAATCTGGAGGAGGCACTGGCTTCGCTGAGCAAATTCTCGAAGAGCTTAGGCGACAATGCCGAGCAGGTGGATGGTATGATCGACAACTTGCATAAGATCTCGAGTGATTTTGCCCAGACCGATCTTGCTGCCGAGTTGGAGGGTGTGGCCAATAATCTGAATGCGATACTTGCCAAGGTGGAGGACAACAAGGGCAGCGTGGGCAAGATGCTCAACGACGCTACGCTCTACAACAACCTCTCGTCGGTGAGCGACAATCTGTCGGCCGTGTTGGAGGATCTGAAGGAGAACCCCCACCGCTATATCAACATCTCGGTTTTGGGCAGCAACCCCTACAAGAAGGTCGAGAAGGCTAAGGCCAAGGCCGAGAAGAAGGCCATCAAACGTGCCGATGAGGCTGCCGAGCGACTGCACGAGCAGCAGATGAAACAGAAAACGGCAAACTAACGATGGCGCGAGAGATGATTTATCCCGCTAATTTTGAGCAGAAGATAGGCTTCGACCGACTGCGTGAGCAGGTGGTGGCGCTCTGTTCGATGCAGGCTGCACGCGAGATCATTATGGCCGAGCGTTTCACCGCCTCACGGCAGGAGGTGGAGCGTCGTCAGGATATAGCCGACGAGATGCGCACGCTGCTGATGCTCGACCCCGATGCTCCGCGTGACGAGTTCCCCGATATGGAGGCTGTGATGGCCAAGATCGGTGTCGAGGGTGCTTTCCTCACCACCGAGGAGGTGGCTACGCTACGTCGAGCACTCACGGCCGTAGGCAATATGGTCGGATTTATCACCAGCCGCTCAGAGAGCCAATATCCCCGCCTTAGAAGACGCAGCGAGAGCGTCTGCATCTTCCCCGATGTGGTGCGTCGCATCAACCAACTACTCGACGATGAGGGGCAGATACGCGATGGTGCGTCGCCCGAGTTGGTCGTGATAC
>CAZWHN010000121.1:0-5543 GCA_964633635.1 uncultured Alistipes sp.
ACGATCTGCCTTACCGGTTCGCGCCGGAGATCGCGGTTGCAGCGGCAGCTATCGACTCTACGATCACCGAACGCGACTATGCCGAGCGTCGTGATTTTCGTGGCGTTACGACCTTTACGATCGACCCCGCCGATGCCAAGGACTTCGACGATGCGCTCTCGGTACGTCGTGTGGAGGATGGCATTTGGGAGGTGGGTGTCCACATTGCCGATGTGACGCACTACATACGTCCCGAGTCGGTACTCGACTACGAGGCGCGCGATCGTGGTACGTCGGTCTATCTGGTCGATCGCACCGTGCCGATGTTGCCCGAAAGATTGTGCAACGAACTATGCTCGCTGCGTCCCAACGAGGAGAAACTCTGCTTCTCGGCAGTCTTTAAACTCAACGAGCGGGCCGAGATTCTGGATGAGTGGTTTGGCCGCACGGTGATCTACTCCGATCGTCGATTCACCTACGCCGAGGCGCAGGCTCGCATCGAGACAGGCGTGGGCGACTATGCCGAGGAGATCGGCGTTATGCACTCGCTGGCGCAGACTATGCGCGCTCGCCGATTCAAGGAGGGTGCCATCAGCTTCGAGCGTGCCGAGTTTAAGTTTATCCTCGACGAGAAGGGCCGCCCGCTTGGAGTCTATACCAAGGAGCAGAAGGAATCGAACCAGCTGGTCGAGGAGTTTATGTTGCTTGCGAACCTTCGTGTGGCCGAGTTCTGCACCTACCGCGAGCAGAACGGCAAGAAGGTGCCTCGCACGATGATCTACCGTGTGCACGATGAGCCTAACGAGGAGAAGCTCACCCGCTTCCGCGACTTTGTGTTGCGCTTTGGCTATCAGTTCCGTGCATCGAAGGGACGTGCCGTGGCGAAGGCTATCAACAAACTCGTCACCACCATCAAGGGGCGCCCCGAGTCGAATGCCATCTCGACGCTGGCCGTCAGATGTATGTCGAAGGCACTCTATACGACCGATAACACGGGTCATTATGGTCTGGCGTTCAAATACTACACCCACTTCACGTCGCCCATCCGTCGCTATCCCGATATGATGGTGCATCGTCTGCTGGCTCGCTATCTGGCCGAGGGCAAGTCGGCCGATCGCACGAAACTCGAGGCACAGTGTGTCTATGCCACCGAGCGAGAGATCGTAGCTGCCGATGCCGAGCGCGCCTCGATTAAGTACAAGATGGTGGAGTTTATGCAGGACAAGGTGGGCGAGATGTTCAAGGGTACAGTTTCGGGAATGAGCGAGTGGGGTATATACGTCGAGTTGCAGGATACGCACATCGAGGGTATGGCCTATCTGCGTGACATCGAGGACGATTACTTCGTCTATGACGATGCCCGCTTCGAGGTTGTGGGTCGCTCTACGCAGCGCCGCATAGCCTTCGGTGACGAGGTATGGATTCGTGTCAAGGGTGTGGATATGCGTCGTCGCACGATCGACTTTGAACTCATCCTCAGCAACAAGAAGTAACGATGCGCAGCGAAGAGATCTTTTCCAAGGTGCGCGATCGTGCCACGCTTTCGCGCGAGGAGGCCTATTGGCTCTGGGACGAGGCTCCGTTGGAGCGTCTGGCAGCTGTGGCCGACGAGGTGCGTCGAAAGGTTGTGGCCGACAAGCAGGTTGTGACGTGGCAGATCGACCGCAATGTGAACATCTCCAACGTCTGCATCTCGGGCTGCAAGTTCTGCAATTTCCATTGCAAGCCTCACGAGCAGGAGAAAGAGTTTATCACCACCATCGAGGAGTATCGTCAGAAGATTGATCAGATGCTGACGCTGGGTGGCGACCAGCTGCTCTTGCAAGGTGGTCTGCATCCGCGTTTGGGGGTGGAGTTTTACGAGGAGTTGTTCTCGGAGCTTAAGAGCCTCTATCCCGAGGTGCGCTTGCACGCATTGGGCGCACCCGAAGTGGCTCATATAGCACGCATTAGCGGACTTACTACGCGTCAGACGCTGGAGCGATTGGTGGCTGCTGGTCTGGACTCTCTGCCTGGTGCCGGAGCCGAGATCCTGTGTGACGATGTGCGTCGTCGTATCTCACCTGCCAAGCCGAGTGCGAAGGAGTGGATAGATGTGATGCACGAAGCGCACGAGATGAATCTACCCACCTCGGCTACGATGATGTACGGCCACGTCGAGACGCCGCATCAGCGAATCGACCATCTGCTTACGATACGCGATCTTCAGGCACGCTGTCCCGAGGGTAACTGGGGCTTTGTGGCGTTCATCCCGTGGATATTCCGCTCGACGGGAACGCGCTTGGAGCGAGAGGGCGTAGTGAGCCATTTCTCGCCGTTGGAGTATGTGCGTATTATTGCGGTGAGTCGTCTGATCCTTAACAATATACGAAACGTGCAAGCCTCGTGGCTCACCGTCGGCAAGGCCACGGCACAGCTCGCACTGCATAGTGGTGCGAACGATATGGGCTCGATTATGATCGAGGAGAATGTGGTCTCGAGCGCGGGTGCACACAACGAGTTCGACGCCGATGGCATACAGCGAGCCATCCGCGAGGCGGGTTTCCGACCCCAGCTGCGCGACCAACTCTACCGACCGAGGGAGTGGAAATAGCGGAAAAAGCACAACGGAGTAATAAATTTGGTGCGAAGTAACGCTAATAAATTAAAATTTATTACCTTTGCACTCCGAAATCGGACTTTTGAGAGAAGAAATCGAATAAAAATATAGAAAATAGACTATGGAAATTACAAGAGAACAGCGTGAGGTAGGTACCTCGTTATTGAAGGTTACGGTTGGCCAGGCAGACTATGCCGAGGCAGTAGATAAGGCTCTGCGCGAGTACAAGCGCAAGGCAAACATCCCCGGCTTCCGTCCCGGTATGGTGCCGATGGGTGTAGTGCGCAAGATGTTTGGTAAGGGCGTTGTAGCCGAGCAGGCTTATAAGTTGGCCTCAAACTCTGTATTCGAGTATCTGCAGAAGGAGGGTATCGACTACGTTGGCGATGTTATCCCCTCGGAGGAGCAGGGTGACTTCGATTTCGAGAACAACACCGAGCACGAGTTTATGTTCGAGATCGGCGAGGCTCCCAAGGTTGAGTTGGAGCTCTCGAAGGATGATAAGCTCACCTACAACAAGATCAAGATCGAGAAGACGATGCACGATCAGTACAAGGACAACTACCTGCGTCGTTTCGGCCGTCTGGTAGAGGTTGAGAGCGTTCAGAAGGACGAGGCTCTGACCGTTACGCTCGACAACGGCGATATGCGTATTGAGGATGCTTACGTTGGTCTGATCTCGATGAGCGACGAGGAGCGTAAGCCTTTCGAGGGTAAGAAGGTTGGCGACAAGATGGATGTAAATGTAAACGAGCTTTATAAGTCGGAGTCGCAGCGTGCTTCGATCCTTCAGGTTAAGGCCGAGGAGCTGGAGACCATCAACCCCAACTTCTCATTGGAGATCACCCAGATCCGCCAGTTCGCTAACCCCGAGCTCAACGAGGAGTTCTTCAAGATGGCATTCCCCGATGGCAACATCACCTCGGAGGAGGAGTTGGATAAGTTCGTTGACGCCGAGATCGAGAAGGAGCTGGGTCGTGAGGCCGATTACCTCTTCACCATCCGCGTACGCAACTTCTTGATGGAGAAAGCTGGTTTGCAGATGCCCGAGGCATTCCTCAAGCGTTGGCTCTACACCATCAACGAGGGTAAGTTCACGATGGAGGATATCGAGAAGGACTTCGAGGGCTTCATCAAGATGTTCACTTGGAACTACCTGCAGAAGCACTTCATCCAGACCTACGAGTTGACCGTTAGCCAGGAGGAGGCTGAGGCCGAGGCCAAGGAGTTTGCAAAGGCTCAGTTCGCACAGTACGGTATGCCCTCGGCTCCCGAGGAGATGATCGCAAACTTCTCAAAGCAGATTCTCGAGAACAAGGATCAGGCTCAGAAGATCTACGAGAAGCTCTACGAGTTGAAGGTTGTCGAGTATGTTAAGTCGAAGATCAAGGTGTCGAACAAGTCGGTATCGGCCGAGGACTTCGCAAAGCTCGCACAGGAGATGTAATAACGGCAACGACCCGACACCATATATATAAATATGGTATTTAGGTCGGATTTGTGTTGAAATACTTAAAATTTGGACTCTGGGCGTAATGTTTGCAGAGTCCAAATTTTGATTTATATCGGGTATGGCTTCTGCCTATTGGCTGGGGCTAACTCAAGTGATGAAAAAGAATTTCGCAGTATGAACGAATTTGAAAAATATGCACGCGGTTATTGTGGGATAAGCAGCCTTAAGCTGCACGATTTCAAGTCGATACAGTCGGGCTATGTCTCGCCGACGATTATCGAAGAGCGCCAGTTGAATGTCGCCACGATGGATGTCTTTTCGCGTTTGATGATGGATCGCATCATCTTCCTCGGAGCGCCCATCTACGACGATGCGGCCAATATCATTCAGGCGCAGCTGCTCTTTTTGGAGTCGGTCGATCCCTCGAAGGATATTCAGATCTACATCAACTCGCCCGGCGGCTCGGTTTCGGCAGGTTTGGGTATCTACGACACGATGCAGCTCGTGGCGTGCGATGTGGCGACCATCTGTACGGGTCTTGCAGCCTCGATGGGTGCTGTGCTGCTCACGGCAGGTGCCGCTGGCAAGCGCTCGGCGTTGCCCCACTCGCGTGTTATGATCCACCAGCCTCTGGGCGGTGCACAGGGACAGGCGTCGGATATTGAGATCACGGCTCGCGAGATCGTACGCACCAAGAAGGAGCTTTACGAGATCCTCTCGCAGCACTCGGGTGTCGATGTGGCGAAGATCGAGCAGGATGCCGATCGTGACTACTGGATGAGTGCCCTCGAGGCAAAGGAGTATGGTCTGATCGACGAGGTATTGAACAAACGAACGAAGTAGAAAGTTATGGCACAAAAATATAAGGGATCGGGTCACTCGGGCGAGGATTGCTGCTCGTTCTGTGGTGCGAAGCGTAGCGACGTGGCTCTGATGTTTCAGGGTACGGGCGGAGTGAATATCTGCAACAACTGCGTCGAGCGCGGCTACCAGATGCTTGTCGAGAGCGAGCTCGTCGAGTCGAAACGCAAGAAGGGCGGTGCGAAGTTTAAGATGGAGGAGCTGCTCAAGCCCGACCAGATTAAAGCTGTTTTAGATCAGTATGTTATCGGTCAGGACGACGCCAAGCGATATATGTCGGTGGCGGTATATAACCACTACAAGCGCATCCTGAGCAAAGCCCGTGCGCCGAAGACAGACGATGTCGAGATCGACAAATCGAACATCGTGCTTGTGGGCCCCACGGGAACAGGTAAGACCCTGATGGCTCGCACGATAGCCCGTGTGTTGAATGTCCCCTTCACCATTGTCGATGCCACGGTACTCACCGAGGCGGGATATGTTGGTGAGGATGTAGAGAGCATCCTCTCGCGTCTGTTGCAGGTGGCCGACTACGATGTCGAGGCTGCTGAGCGAGGTATTGTCTTTATCGACGAGGTGGACAAGATCGCCCGCAAGAGCGACAATCCGAGCATCACTCGCGATGTGTCGGGTGAGGGTGTGCAGCAGGCC
>CAZWHN010000122.1:0-5525 GCA_964633635.1 uncultured Alistipes sp.
GCCGTACTTACCAAAAAGCTCTTGCTTTTTCTCTGCTGTTAAATAAGCCATAAAAAAATAAGATTTTATGGGCATCGTCGTCGCCTTCCGGAACGATCGAAACCCGGGTTCCACTCCACGACGCATTCCCCTTACCGTGAATAACGCCGGAGCGTGGCACAAAATTACTCCGAATTTAGTTAAGAGCCAAATATTTTGGTATTAAAAAACAATATTTTTTGTTGCAATATTTCTCACTTTGCCTTGAGGAATGTTAATTTTTTCATAAAAATATGTATATTTGCAAAATAAAGTGCTATTTTGCTTGCGTTTGTTTCGTTGCGAAAGAGCATATTTTGCTGGGGTGCTTCAATCGAAAAACGACGAAAGTTGTCGCCGAAACCGAGGCCCCGCAAAGGTTGAGTGAGAAATGTTGAATTACGATGAAATTTAGGTTGTTGTCATACGCGCTCCTTTTGGTCACGCTGCTCCTGCAATCGGTGGGTTGCTCGCCCGCCCCTGCGGAGTATATTCGTGTGGAGGGTCAGATGCTCGGCACATTTATGCAGGTCAGCGCCCGCACCTCTCGTCCCTCGGCCGAGATCTATGCGCTGATGATGCAGATCGACTCCACCTCCAAGCGTTCGATGTCGATCTTCGACGAGAACTCGCTACTGAGCCGTCTTAACGACAACCGCACCGACTCGGTCGATCACCATATTGCCTACTGCCTCGAGCTCTCGCGCCGAATAAGTGCCGTGAGCGAGGGAGCCTACGACGTGACGGTGGCACCGCTGGTCAAGGCTTACGGCTTTGCAGCCGAGGATCGTTCGGTGAAGGTGAACATCGATTCGCTGATGGAGTTCGTCGGCATCGACAAGCTCTCGATCGTGGATGGTCGTCTGCGCAAGAGCGATAGCCGTGTGCAGATCGACTTCAACTCCATCGCCAAGGGCTATGTGGTCGATATGGCTGCCGAGGCTTTGGAGGAGTTGGGTATCGAGGATTATCTGGTCGATATAGGTGGCGAGGTGCGTTGCCGCGGCCTTAACCCTAAGGGCGTGGCGTGGCGTGTCGGAGTGGAGACCCCCTTCGATGGAAACGACACCCCGGGCGCCTTCATCCAGCAGGTCATCTCGCTCAGCAATAGCTCGATGGCTACATCGGGCAACTATCGTCGCTATTATCTCGACGCTGAGGGCCGCAAGGTGGCCCACACGATAGACCCCCACACGGGACGCAGCGCCGTTACGAATCTGCTGTCGGCTACGGTCGTAGCACCCACCTGTGCCGAGGCCGACGCCTATGGCACTATGTTTATGGCTATGGGCGAGGGGCGTGCTGTGGCTGCGGCACGAGAGTTGGCCGATGAGGGTGTGATGGCATATTTCATCGTAGCGGGTGAGGGCGATCAGGAGTTTGAAATCTACTGTTCGAAGGCTCTCGCGGAGGCATTAGGCTCGACGGAGGGTATGCACGTTATCGAGTAGTGAAAAAGGTTAAGGAGAAGTTATGCGAAGTGCTATATTGCTATATAACAACCAAGCGGGACGTGGTAAGATCGGACGCAATCTGGAGCGTGTGGTCTCCATATTCCGTGATGCCGACTACGATTTAAGACCCGTGCCGATACGTTTCGACGGTAATCCCTTTGCGGGTTATGAGTCTGTCGATCTGGCTGTTGTAGCTGGTGGTGACGGAACGCTCAACTATGTGGTCAATGCAATGATGCGTCATTCGCTCACATTCCCCATCGGCATCCTGCCTGCGGGTACGGCCAACGACTTCGCTGGCGCTCTCGGTATGTCGAACAATATCCTCAAGGCCGCCCGCCAGATAGCCTACGGCACGGCCGAGCCTATCGACTGCGGTATGGTTGAGCCCATCGACTGCTCGGGTAACAAGACAATCTACTTTGTAAATATATTCAGCTTCGGAATCTTCACCACCACATCGCAGCACACCCCCGAGCGATTGAAACACCTGATGGGCCGCGCAGCCTATATGATCGAGGCGCTCAAGGAGCTGAAGAAGGTGCGTGGCATTCCCCTTACAATAACTTCCGACTCGGAGTCGTTCTATTATCCCACGCTTATGGGACTTGTGCTCAATGGCGAGAGTGCGGGCCGTGTGCCTTTGGCTCGTCGTTCGAGCCTGCGCGATGGCGTGTTCGACTGCCTGTTCCTGCGCAAGCGCGACACGGCGTTCCAGTCGGCGTGCGATATGTTGTTGTATGTATTGGGAGTTAATACGGCGGCGGTTAAGTATCTGCGTACGAGCGAGCTTACGCTCGTCAGCCCCGTCAGCGAAGCGACCGATGTCGATGGTCAGAGTGGCGGACGCTTTCCGATGCGTGTGCGGTGCCTGCAAGGGGCTCTGAATATAGTCTGTCCGCACGACTAAGTGAGTAAAACGAAAACTTTATTGATATGGAGAGAAAGATTAAGAGTGAGGGAGCTGGTAAAATTTCGGTTCTGAGAATTAAAAAGAGTCTGCCCAACGAGCAGTTTCAGTCGGAGGACTTTGCTTTATCACCTTTGTGTAAGTTTCAAGACACTTTTGGCGAGTGCTGCGACATCGACGGTGTTCTGGTCGGTGTGGTGGTGAGCGGTACGGCCAAGGCGACGATCAACGAGCGCCACTTCGAGTTGCGCCCCAACACGCTGTTCCTGCTCAATTCGCAATCGACGGTGCAGTCGTTCCGCACGAGCAAGGCCTGTATGGGATATATGATCTCGTTCTCGTCGGCGTTTCTGCAGACGATCAATGTCGATACGGTCGATCGGCTCGGTGCCGGTATGCTCTTCGGGATCAAGCCCTGCATCCAGATCGGAGAGGACGAGGTGGCACGCCTGCACGATATGGCCTCGGTCGTGGGACGTATGTCGGGGCTGAGGGGAGTATATGGCGAGCGAACATTTGCCTCGCTCTCCAATTCGCTCTTCTACCTTGTAGCCTCGATTGTCAACCATTCGGTTGGCGAGGATAGCGAGGTGGCGGCAAGCCTCTCGCGTGGTGACGAGCTGATGCGCCGCTTTGCGGGTGAGTTGGCCTCGTCGTGCCATCGCGAGCGCAGTGTCGAGTACTACGCTTCGTGCTTAGGCATCACCCCCAAATACCTCTCGTTAGTGTGCAAGAAGCGCTTGGGCCGCAATGCCTCGAAGGTGATCGACGATGCTGTGATCAGCAAATCGAAGGAGTTGCTCGCACTGCCCGGACTGAGCGTGCAGGAGGTGGCCGAGCGTATGAACTTCGTGTCGCAATCCTTCTTCGGCAAGTACTTTAAGCAGCGTACGGGTGTCTCGCCCTCGCGTTATAAGGTGCAGGGGTATATTTAGGATCAGCCTTGCGAGATTCGTTTTAGGAAAGAAAATAGGGTGCCCAATGCTCGGGCACCCTAATTTATTTGTTTGGCGGTCAGCCTATTTTGCTATCTGTCCGTCCATAAACGGCACGCGGCTCTCGATGAACGAACGCACCGTGCCCACCTCGGCCGAATATGATCCGAGCGCCTGCGGATTCTCGTGTACCGTCTTGTCGAGGATCGGCCAACGCAGGAAGTTCAGACGCTGCGACTCGTTGAGCTGCTCGGCCGTCTGGTTGATGTACTCCACCAGCGCCTCCGTCGAGATAGATCCGTCGGCTCGGAGCTCGCCCCAAATCTCGGCCAGTCGCTCACGGGCTACGTCGCTACGCTTAATGATCTGATTTACAAACTGACGCATCACATCGCCACCTGCGTGCGACGACTTATCCGTTGCGTAGAGGAAGTCGGTGAACTGACTCACGGGGAAGGTGCGGCGGTCGTTGTCGAAGGCAATGTCGAAATCCCACACGGGGCCCGTCACGAACTTGTCGCTACCACGATCCTTGCTCATATATACGCTCCAGTAGGTGTCGGTGTTGCCGCTCAACTCGCCCACGATGAAGTGGCGCAGGAAGCTATCCACGTCGAGGTACTTCGTGTAGTTGTCGTTCGTGCTCGATGCGGCAAATACGGCGCTCTCCATCTTGTTGAAGTAGTCGGTGATGTAGTCCTTCTGCTTGGCGGTGATCTCGTCATCGTCGGGCGACTTGATCGTCACGGGGATACCCTTCGACGAGTAGAAATAGGAGATCTCGCTGTTGGCGTAGGCGTCGATCTCGATAAGGTAGCCACCCGTGAGCTCCACGCCAGAGTTATCCTCGGGCTCCATCTCCGTAATATCGACACGGCCCTTGGCCACCTCCACCTGATCGCAGAGTTGGTAGCAACCGCGGTACTCGCCATTGAGGATCACATCGACGGGCTGGCAGAAGGGGGTGTAGTGTACTCCCACGCGACGGCTGATCTCGAATGCCAACATATTGCGCATCAGGCTCTTATCACCATAGTTGTTGATCAGCGTCCACTTCTTGGCCTTGGCGGGTGCGCCCAGCAGACTGACCTTCTTGTCGAACTTCAGGCGGTAGGGCTTCTTGGGGAATTGCCAGCTGGCATTACCGCGACCGCGCACGCCCGTCTTCTCGCCCGTGTGGAGATAGGTGCCGTTCTCGCCAATCACATATACCGTGCTGGGGATCTCGTACTCCTTCGACTCGATCTCGGCATTGTCGGCCGTGTTGATCACCACCAACGGGAGGTTGGTCACCTGATAGAATTGCGAGTCGTCGCCCTCGCCCTTCGTGCCGTAGAAGGCCAACTCGGCAAGGTTGCAACGCACATCGTTGGGTGTCATATAGCGGACGTAGCGGAAGCCACGCGAGCAGTTGATCTCGGCGTAGGTCATCACACCCTCCTTACCCTCGTCGGGAATGAGGTAGATGGGCATAGCGTCGCTGAAGTCCTCGTTGTTGGCACCTTCGATCACAGCCAACTGCACTCGCTTGCCGTAGCCGATGCGGGGCGAAAATCCCACCTTCGTAATGACGTGCTTCTCGCCCAAGTCGAGTCCTACCCAGGTGCCCGAACGCATATTCGATGCGAAGTAGGTCGTGAAGTTGCCGTCGAAGACGTTGTGCTTGCCGTTCACCGACTCCGAGCGTTCGCCCGTCGAGTAGTCCACCGAGTAGCGTGTTCCGATTATCGTGCCGCCGAGTGATCCGTCGGCTCCAGGGGCAACCGTCGTAGGAATATCTTGCGGCTTATCTTGCTCGCCGCCGTTTATCACAGGTACATCGTTCTTCTCGCACGCAGCGAGGCCCACCGCAAGTAGCAGGGCAATGGTGTAGAGTGTTTTTTTCATTTTTCGTTTCTCGTTTTATGTAGTAATTAGGCTGGTTACAAAAATACAAATTTCTTCTATTTGGCCAAATTCTCGCATCGAAAATTATATGTCCTATCAAAAATAATTTGCCTCACTCGGCTCACGCATCCACAAAAAAATAGCCTCCCGCGTGGGAGGCTATTTTCATATATCGCAATCTAAAGATTACAACTGGGGACCAGCAGCTACGAGTGACTTACCCTCGTCGTTGCCAGTGAACTTAGCGAAGTTCTTGATGAAGCGACCTGCCAAATCCTCAGCCTTAGTCTGCCACTCGCAAGCGCAAGCGTAAGTGTCGCG
>CAZWHN010000123.1:0-5517 GCA_964633635.1 uncultured Alistipes sp.
GCATCCTCAAAACCCTTCACGTCGTCGGCCTGCCAGCAGTGCAGCGAGAGCTGAATGTTCTGCAACGCAGCCATCGCAGCGTCGGTGTCAACGCCGATTGCAGCGTATCGTTCCTTGGCGATCTCATACGCCTTTTCGATAAGTTCTTTTTTCATAGTTTTTAGGTTTTTATTGTTAATCTTGATTTTTTACGGTTTTCATTATGCCTCGCATACGCCTAAATACTTCTCGTAGGCCGCAGCCCAACGCTCGGCCTCCTGTGGAGTATAGCGACATCTGTCGTCGAGCGACGAGCGTATCATTGAGCGCATATCGCCAATGCTCTCCACCACGCCTGCCCACTTGGCCTGCATCATTACATTGCCCAGTGCGGTTGATTCCGACGAGCCCGTCTCAACGGGGATGCCGATGGCGTTGGCTGTGAATTGGTTGAGCGTCTGGTTGCGAGCACCACCGCCGATGACGTACAATCGATCGATTGCCACGGGCGACAGCTCGCGCAACATCTCCACCACCTGACGGTAGCGCAGCGCCAACGACTCGAAGATGCAACGCACATACTCGCCCACGCTCTCGGGCACGGGCTGGTCGGTCTGGCGGCAGTAGTTGGCTATGGCCTCGGTCATCGAGGCGGGGTTGGCGAAGCACTCGGCATCGGGATTGATGAGCGAGCGGAACGGCTCGGCCTTGTCGGCAGCGGCAATCAGCTCGGCATAATCCATCTTGGGCCACTCCTCACGACAACGCTCCAGAAGCCACATACCACATATATTCTTCAGCACGCGGATCGTACCCTCGATGCCACCTTCGTTTGTGAAGTTAAGCTCGAAGCTACGCTCTGAGATGATCGGCTCCTGCGATTCGATACCCATCAGCGACCACGTTCCCGAGCTGAGATAGGCCGAACGCTCATCCTCCATCGGCACAGCCGCTACGGCCGAACCCGTGTCGTGACTCGCTACGGCAACAACCGACACCGAGCCAAGCCCCGTGAGCTGCTGTACCTCGGCCGACAACGTACCGATCTTCTCGCCCGGCATAACCATACGGCCAAATCGCTCGGCCGAGAGTCCTAACTCGGCAAGCACCGCCTCGTCCCACTGTTTTGTGCGCGGGTCGATCATCTGCGCGGTCGATGCTATGGTGTATTCCGTAACGCACTCGCCCGTGAGCAGGTATGCCAATGCGTCGGGTATGAAGAGTATCTTCTCCGCTGCCTCCAGTGCCGAGCAGCCGTTGCGACGCAGTGTGTCGAGCTGGAAGACAGAGTTGAAGTTCATAATCTGGATGCCCGTGCGGTTGTAAAGTTCCTTGCGAGGCATACGCTTGAAAAACTCCTCGGGAGCGCCCACAGTGTGGGGGTCGCGGTAGCAGTAGGGCAGACGCAGCATAGCTCCATCCTTGCCAAAGAGGGCGAAATCGACTCCCCAAGTGTCGATGCCGATCGACTCGATAGCGACATCGCGCTGGGCGATGAGTCGCAATCCCTCGAGTATCGACTTGTAGATGGCGGGCAGATCCCAATAGAAGTGTCCCTGCATCTGGATGATGGTGTCGGGGAAGCGGTGGATCTCCTCCATCGAGATCTTTTCGTTGTCGATTGTCGCCAAAATGATACGGCCGCTGGTGGCTCCCAGGTCGATGGCCGCAAAGTGGTGTTTAGCCATTGTTATGCAGTTTTTTGGTTTTTCAGTTTACGGTTGGGGCTTTGCGAGGCTTCGTTACGGAAGTGCTTGGTGTCAAAGCATTAACAAAATTACACTATTATTTTTATTTTGAGCGTTGCCTTGTGATTTTATTACTTTGAGTTTTGATATAGATTTTTTTTAATAATTACCCTCTCCTATCGCTCTTTAGGGGTTGTGAGGGGTGCGGTGAGGAGTTTTTCTGATTCGGGTAATTTATATATTCTGATCCTGCTGATTTTGATTTGCGGGCATTGAAGTGCGAGGTTTCGAGTTGCTTTCGGATATGATGTCGGGAAAAATATTATATTTGCACAAAAGAAAGAACCTTATGCGAAAACTACTATATTCAATCATCGCACTTGCCGTTGCCATTACGGCGCAAGCACAGGACGTGGGGCGGATAGAGGTACGTTTGAAGGCAATCGCTCAGCTGGATCAGCAGGTGCGTCTGCGACTTGTCGAGGCACAGCAGGCGGGCAAGGTCGATTCGCTGCTGCACTATGCCGAACAGATGGTGCGCATAGATGCCGAGAATCAGGCCTACGTTGCACAGCTGATCGGTGGCGGGATGCCCGAAGAATTGAGTAACGAGGCATACGAGGCGATATTTCTGGTGGTTGATCACGCCGACATTGACTTCCAGAAGCGATATTTCAAGCCGCTAAGAGCGGCTGCCCGTGAGGGAAAATTGCTGCAGTCGTCGATTAACACCCTTCGCGATCGAATGTTGATGCGTCGTAATCGCAGACAACTCTACGGCACGCAGACGTGGAGCCACACGACCATCATTGAGGGTGAGTCTGTGCCCGTGCAGATAAATTATGTATGGCCTATCAGAGGTGCCCGCAGCGTTGATGCTCGACGTGCAAAGGCCAATATGGGTACGATGCAGAAGCAGACAGAAGCACACGAACGATTGGGTTATAAAGTGGTGTGGGATCGCACGATGTCGGTGCGGGAGTTTCGTCGTATGATGGAACGGCAGTGATTGTGATGTTTGCCAAATACGATGCGGCCTAAATATTTTGCAATCCTGCGGGTAAAACTATTCTGAAAACGAAAATTTTTCATACCTTTGTCGGCACTACGATGAAGCAGACGGCTAAACTAAAACGCAAGGTCGAGTACGAAAAACGTATCGTGCGCGATATGATCACTCTCTACTGCCGTGCCCACCACTCCGCTCAGGGGTTGTGTGACGAGTGTCGAGAGTTGGCCGACTACGCCGATCGACGTACCGATCTCTGTCCCTTTATGGAGCAGAAGAGTTTTTGTTCGCAGTGTCGCACCCATTGCTATCGGTCGGATATGCGCGAGCGCATCCGACAAGTGATGCGATATGCTGGGCCGCGAATGATATTCCACCACCCTGTGGCGGCGTTGCGTCGAAGATTAAAGATAAACTCAAACTATAATAACGATGAAACAGGATAATCAGATTTTTGACCTTATAGCCGACGAGCGCGCACGTCAGATGCGTGGCATCGAGCTTATTGCATCGGAGAATTTCGTAAGCGATCAGGTGATGGCCGCTATGGGATCGGTTCTCACCAACAAATATGCCGAGGGTTACCCCGCAGCCCGCTACTATGGCGGTTGCGAGGTGGTCGATAAGGTGGAGCGTCTGGCCATCGAGCGTCTGTGCGAGCTGTACGGCGCCGAGTATGCCAACGTGCAGCCCCACTCGGGTGCGCAGGCTAATATGGCAGTATTCTTTGCCGTGATGCAGCCTGGCGACACCTTTATGGGTCTGGATTTGGCTCACGGTGGTCACCTTTCACACGGTTCGCCCGTAAATATGTCGGGTAAGTATTTCAATGCCGTTGGCTATCAGCTCAGCGAGCAGACGGGTACTATCGACTACGAGGATATGGAACGTAAGGCTCTGGAGCACAAACCCAAGTTGATCGTCGGCGGTGCTTCGGCCTACTCACGCGAGTGGGATTACAAGCGTATGCGCGAGATCGCCGACAAGGTGGGTGCATTGCTGATGGTCGATATGGCTCACACGGCTGGTCTTATCGCAGCTGGTGTGCTGGACAACCCCGTGAAGTATGCTCACATCGTAACCTCTACCACTCATAAGACCCTGCGTGGTCCTCGTGGTGGTATCATCATGATGGGTAAGGACTTCGAGAATCCTTGGGGCTTGACCACCCCGAAGGGTGTTGTGAAGATGATGTCGCAGATCCTCAATTCGGCTGTCTTCCCCGGTATTCAGGGTGGTCCGTTGGAGCACGTCATTGCAGCTAAGGCTGTGGCCTTTGGTGAGGCTTTGCAGCCCGAGTACAAGGAGTATCAGCAGCAGGTGCAGAAGAATGCAGCCGCTATGGCCGAGGCATTCGCAAAGCGTGGTTACAAGGTTGTGTCGGAGGGTACCGACAACCACCTTATGCTGATCGACCTGCGCACTAAGTTCCCCGAGCTGACGGGTAAGCTGGCGGAGCGTTGTCTGGTTGCTGCCGACATCACCACCAATAAGAATATGGTGCCGTTCGACTCTCGCTCGCCGTTCCTCACTTCGGGCTTGCGCTTCGGTACACCCGCCATCACTACGCGTGGTGTGAAGGAGGATAAGATGGACTACATCGTCGAGCTCATCGACCGCGTGCTGCAGGATCCCGAGAATGAGGAGAATATCGCAGCAGTTCGTAAGGATGTAAATGCAATGATGGCCGAGTACCCCCTGTTCGCGTGGTAAGCGGATAGAGTATTTGGTCGGAAAAATAACTCAAGCGGGGCTTTGTGCTACGACGTGGTGGCAAGTCCCGCTTATTTTGTGCCCGTGTGGGCTAACTCTTTGATTATCGGCGTGATATTTGCACTCGATGACTGTGTCGGCTCGACGCCGTGATAGAAAAGGTCACTGCCGAGAGAATTTTATGGTCGGGTGATACGTTATTGTATCGGTCCGCAGAGAAAAAATGCGAAGAAAAAGTTCTCGGAGTGAAACAAAACGCCACCGAGATTCGTAATAGATGAGAACGCCCATAAGCGGCTTTCTTAATACTCGAAGGACTTAAAGGAAGAAATTTAACACTCAAGAAATATGCGTCAATTAAAGATTACAAAGTCGATCACCAACCGCGAGAGTGCATCGCTCGATAAATATTTGCAGGAGATTGGTAAGGAGGATCTGATCACCGTCGAGGAGGAGGTAGAACTTGCTCAACGAATCCGCAAGGGCGATCAGGAGGCTCTGGATAAACTCACGAAGGCCAACCTTCGTTTTGTGGTGTCGGTGGCAAAGCAGTATCAGAATCAGGGACTTAGCCTGCCCGACTTGATCAACGAGGGCAACCTCGGACTCATCAAGGCTGCCGAGAAGTTCGACGAAACGCGAGGTTTTAAGTTCATCTCGTATGCTGTGTGGTGGATTCGTCAGTCGATTCTGCAGGCGCTGGCCGAGCAGTCGCGTATCGTTCGTCTGCCGCTCAATCAGGTGGGCTCGCTCAATAAGATCAACAAGGCGTTGGCTCGCTTCGAGCAGGAGCACGAGCGTACCCCCTCGCCCGAGGAGTTGGCAACGGAGCTGGAGCTTCCGAAGGAGAAGGTCTCTGACACGCTGCGTGTTGCGGGCCGTCACATATCGGTTGATGCCCCCTTTGCCGATGGTGAGGACAACAGCCTGCTGGATGTGTTGGTGAATACCGATTCGCCCAATGCCGACCGCGGCCTAATCAACGAGTCGCTCGCTACGGAGGTGGATCGTGCGTTGGAGACGTTGACCGAGCGCGAGCGCGACATCATTAAGTATTTCTTCGGCATTGGTTGCTCGGAGATGACTCTGGAGGAGATCGGTGAGAAGTTCGACCTTACGCGCGAGCGT
>CAZWHN010000124.1:0-5430 GCA_964633635.1 uncultured Alistipes sp.
TGATCGACCGCGCCGACCAGAACGAGATGCTGCGCCAGAGTGGTCTGCGTCAGCTCTTTATTATGGGTAAGAAGGATGGTTACATCCCGCTCGAGGTGGCCGAGCAGATTGTGGCTGGTCACCCGCAGGCCGAGGTGGCGTGGCTGGAGGAGTCGGGCCATATGGGATTTATCGAGCAACCCAGGGAGTGTGCCGAGGCGTTGATTAAGTTTGTTTGCGGAGAGTAGGTAAAGGCGTAGGCTGGTTAATATAAATGCGTCATTGCGAGGGAGGAAATATAAAAAGTAAGTAGATATAAAAAACGTCATTACTCGGAGCGGAACGAAGTGTAGCGACGATGGGAATCAACCTCTTATCTTGTGGCATATATAAAGTCAGTATCAGGTAGGTACTAAAAACAAAGGTAGATTCCAATCATTTTTACTTGTATGCTTATTCTGTATCAGCAAAGTCCTAAAAAGTAAAAATGTGGAATGACGTTTATTTATTGCTTTATGCCGCAAAGGGTCATAAAATATCTTTGTCGGGTGAATTAATTTGCGAGTGGGAAGAAATATTACTACATTTGAACATTAATTTGGCGTAGTGTGTGCAGTAACGAAGTGTATACCGTAATGCGATGTGTGCTGTAAGAATTTCATTATGCCATCGAAACGAGAAGTGGAGTGATAAGAGTAATCAAAGCTGCGATTTTGGTCTGCGTGCTGGGCATTATATGTTCGGCGTGCAGCGTCACGCGCCATCTGAGCGAGGGCGAGTACTTCTTGCAGCGTGTGCGCATCGAGGATGACCACTCGACACCCCACGCCGAGCGCATCACTCCGCTCGAGTTGGAGCAATATGTCCGCCAAAGCCCAAATAAGCGTTTTTTAGGCGCTAATTTCTACGTCTGGGCATACAACCTCGCCAACCCCGATAAAACCAACTGGTGGAACAATTTCAAGCGAAAAGTGGGCGAAGAGCCCGTATTGTTGGATATGGCACTGACGGAACGTTCGGCGCAGAACCTGAAAACATATATGGACTCGCGCGGATACTACTCCTCGACGGTCGATTACTCGGTCGATACCACACGTCGTGCCCGCCGAGCCTACGTCACCTATCGCACCCATCAGGGCGAGCCCTATCGCATCAGTAGCATCGCCTACGACTTCCGCGATCGACAGCTCGAGCCAGTCATCCTCTCCGATACGGCGCAGTCGCTGCTGCGCGTCGGTGGTGTGTTCGACATCACGGAGCTCGACCACGAGCGTGAGCGAATAGCTACGTTCCTGAATAATCGCGGATATTACAACTTTTCGGTCAATAACATCGAATATCGTGTCGATACACTCGGTGGCGACCGCCGTGTGGGCATCCGTATGATCGTCAAGCGCAACATCACGGGCTACAACGAGCGTGGCGAAGCCTTGAGCGAGGATAACCGCATCTACCGCGTCACCGAAATCAACGTCGTGCCCGACTACAACCCCACCGAGGATCGTGCGGAGCGTTCGGCAGCAATGACCGACACGACCTATTACAAGGGTATTAACATCATCTCAAGCGGTCGCTCGAAGGTGCGTCCCTCGGTGTTGCGCTCGGCCATCGCCCTATCGCCCAACACCACTTACAGCTCGTCGGAGGTCGATCGCACCTACAACGACATTATGTCGCTCGGCTACTTCAAGAGCGCCCGCATCACATTCGAGGAGCTGCCCCGTACGCAGAACGACACTTTGGTGGTGAACTACGCTGGTGAGGGCTCTCAGAACGGCTCAGCACACTTCGATGCCATCCGTGAGGGTTACCTGCGTTGCAACATCCTCGGCTCGCCTACCTTGAAGCAGGGCTTCAATCTCGAATTGGAGGGTAGCACCACCTCGAGCTTCTATGGACTCTCGGCCACGGTGGGTTATCAGAATCGTAACATCTTCCGCGGTGTGGAGACATTGGATGCCTCGGCAACATTTGGCTACGAATATATGAAGGCACCCCACACCTCGCGTCGTCGTGCCAACGAGTTGGGATTGTCGGTGGGATTGTCCTTCCCCCGATTTGTGGCTCCGTTTCGCATCTCGACACGCAATGTGAATATGCCCCGAACCAAGGTCGAGCTCTCGTACAACTATCAGGATCGCCCCTACTACCGCCGCGACCTGTCGCGTGCAACGTGGACCTACTCGTGGCGAAGCCTGAATGGTCGTTACAGCTACCAGCTGCGCCCGATCGACCTGAACTGGATCCACGTCGGATATATCGACGAGGGATTTTTCTCTTCGCTCGAGAATGAGTATCTGCGCCAGAGTTACTTAACGCAGGCCATCGTCGGTTTGTCGGCGTCATACACCTATAACAATCAGGGCAAAAACCTCGGCGGCAACGCCACGCTGATGCACCTTAACTTCGAGTCGTCGGGTAATCTGCTGAGCCTCTTCGAGCGGGCTTTCTCGCACAAGACGGAGGAGGGGTATTACAATATTTTGGGTGTGCGCTACTCGCAGTATGTGCGTGGCGATGTGAACCTTAGCCGCAAGATCGTGCTGGGCGAGAAGACCGCCATCGCGGGCCGCATCTTTGCTGGCGTGGGAGTCCCCTACGGCAACTCGACGGCACTACCCTTCGACCGTATGTTCTACGTCGGCGGTAGCAACAGTATGCGCGGCTGGACACCCCGTACCCTCGGCCCGGGCAACACCCCCGAGCAGGATACACCCTACCCCGTGCAGATGGGCGATATGCGTCTGGAGGCCAACCTTGAGTTCCGCTTCCCGATTTGGGGTATGTTCCACGGTGCGACGTTCCTCGATTTGGGTAATGTGTGGTATCTGGGCGGCGAGAAGGCACAGGTGCCCGAGGATGGAGTCTTCCACCTCGATAGATTCTATAAGCAGCTGGGATTCAATACGGGACTGGGACTCAGAATCGACATTAAGTTTGTGATTTTGCGTTTGGACTGGGGCGTGCAGCTCCACTCGCCCAACCTGCCCGCAGGCGAGCGCTGGATCTCAAAACTGAAGTGGAAAAACACCGCCCTCAACTTCGGCGTGGGATATCCGTTCTAACAAAAAAGCCACCTGCAAGGGTGGCTTTTTTTATTCAAAATCACTATTCTACTCCTCGTCGGGGCGGTACTCGAGGATATCGCCGGGCTGGCAGTCCAAGGCGCGGCAGATGGCCTCCAAGGTGGTGAAACGCACCGCACGGGCACGTCCCGTCTTGAGCACCGAGAGGTTCACGATCGAGATATCAACCCGCTCCGAGAGCTCCGAGAGCGACATCTTGCGGCGGGCAAGCATCACATCCAAATTTACGATTATAGCCATACACAGTGCGGATTAGATTGTCATTACTTCATCTTCGTTGATGCGGGCCGCCACGGCCATCAACTCTGCAAAGATAAGCAAAAGAAGTGGTGCGACCAAACACTCTATACCAAACGATACGGAGCCAAAAAGTTCGATGGGCGACATATCACCATACAAATCCTTCACGGCCACTTGACGGAACACTTCACGATTACCAATTAGAGCGTAGTAGATAAATACTGCTAAAGCCAAGTAGCGCAAAATGCGGGGATGGCTCTTGAGAAAAATATTTCCCGTGCGGAATCCGCGTATAGCACCGAAGAATATCCACGCCACCAAACCTGCAATCACAACAAACATAGCCAGAGCCACATAGGTAATTATTATATTCCAACGCCAGCCGTAGTGGTCGGGACGTACATAGTCGGGGTGGGTGGAGAAGATAGTCATTGCCGATGGCAGAGCCTCCACTTTTGGTGTGCCATCCTCGGCACGCTCCAATACATAAGAGTACTCCTCGTAGCCCTGCTCGATATTAAGAGCCTGATATGAGGTATCGAGCGAACCGATGAAGGTGTGGTTCTTCTCCCCAACATAGGGATTTGTCGAGTAGAACATCTGTACAGTGATGTGTGCCACCTGAAAGAGTGCCACCACAGCGAGCACAGCCGCCAAAATGATGGTGCGGCGTTGAGTTTTTTTTGAAATTTTCATAAGATAAATGTTTTAGTTGATTGAGTTTTTTTGGGGTATTTGGTTAGTTGAGTTTGTTGTTTATTGGGATGTATCTTGTTGCTTGTGATTGCTGGCTGGTGGGGTTTTGGGAAAGGTTTTGGCCTGAGTAATTAAGGTTAAAAACTTATTGTTTTAGGAGTAATATTTAATGTTTATCATTAACTCTGCGACAAAAATATGTAGAAAAATCTTACGATGCAAATTTTTCGACAAAAAATTTTCCTCGAAGGTAATGTAATATATATAACGTCATTCCCCGACACCGCAGGTGGCGATGGGAATCTCTAACTGATATTACGACGCAAGTCAGTATCAGGCAGGTCGTTTCAACAAAGGTAGATTCCAATCATTTTTACTTGGATGCTCAGTCTGTATCATCAAGGCCCTAAAAAGTAAAAATGTGGAATGACGTATTTATGATTTTTCACCAGCGTCCCGCGTGCGGAAATATAGAATGACGTATATTTATTACCTTATTACCACGCCCACCGTACGGAAAGGCGGAGGTAAAGAATTTGTAATAACACAATTTATACGAAAAAATCGGCACGAAGGATGTGCCATTCGGCGAAAAACGCTAACTTTGTAAACCCACCCCGCCGCAGGCCTCGCAACGGGTCCCACCACGGCTTCTGCAACGGGTCCCACAACGGCCCCCGCCACGGGAAGGGTAAACCTTTAATTTAATGCGCAAACTATGGCAACAATTCGTTTGACAAAGGAGTTTTCGTTCGAGGCGGCACACTCGCTCGAGGGCTACGACGGCGCTTGCCGCGAGATCCACGGCCACTCGTACCGACTCTTCGTGACCATCAAGGGCGAGCCCTCGACCGACGAGTACGACCCCAAGCAGGGTATGGTGATGGATTTCGGCCTGCTCAAACGCATCGTCGGCGAGCAGATCATATCGCAGTTCGACCACGCCTTCATCGTGCGTCGCACCGAGCAGGGGATGCGTCTGAGGGAGCTGCTCGCGGAGCGGTTTCACAACATCGTGATGGTCGATTACCAGCCAACGTGCGAGAATATGCTCTCGGACTTTGCCGAGCGACTGTTGGAGTCGCTGCCCGACGAGGTGGAGCTCTATGCGTTGCGCCTGCACGAGACGGCCTCGTCCTACGCCGAGTGGTATGCCGAGGATAATTTGTAGAATTAACTATACCCCCCAATGAAACGCCTATTTTTGATCGACGCCTACGCGCTCGTATTCAAATACTACTACGCCTTTTTTGGTCGGCCGATGCGCAACCGCCACGGGATGAACACCTCTATCCTGTTCGGTTTCACCAAGTTCCTGCGCGACATCCAGAAGCGCGAGAAGCCCGACCTGCTGGGCGTGGCACTCGACCCCAAGGGCGGATCGTTCCGCACGGAGCTCTATGCCGACTACAAGGCCAACCGCCCCGAG
>CAZWHN010000125.1:0-5383 GCA_964633635.1 uncultured Alistipes sp.
GCAAAGTCTGCAAGCAGCCTCTGCTCTCGCCTTAATGGCGGCGTTCCCATCGTCGCTACACTTCGTTCCGCTCCGGGCAATGACGTAATATATAATTCTAAATAAAAATAGGTTGCCCCGACGGACAACCTATTTTTTATTGTAAGCATTCATCGTCATATCGGCCCCGACGCAGGCGAACGAGAGTATCGCATCGCCGAAGACCTTCAGTCGTTCGGGCATAGTCTTGCGCTCCTCGTCGGTCCACTCGCCCAAGACGTAATCGACCTGATGGCCGCGGGCGAAGTCGCCTCCGATGCCGAAGCGCATACGGGCGTAGTCCTCGCGTCCGAGCAGCTCCGAGATGTTCTTCAGGCCGTTGTGACCTCCCGCGCTACCCTTCTTGCGCATACGCAACTGACCGAACGGCAACGAGATGTCGTCCGACACAACGAGCAGGTTCTCGATGGGGATCTTCTCCTGCTCCATCCAGTAGCGCACGGCCTTGCCCGAGAGATTCATAAAGGTCGAGGGCTTGAGCAGCAGGATCTGGCGACCCTTGTGTCGCAGCGTGGTGATGGAGCCATAACGTCCCGCCATAAAAGAGAGGTTGGATGCCTCAGCCAAGGCATCCAACACTCTGAATCCAATGTTGTGACGAGTGTCGGCGTACTCGGCGCCGATGTTACCCAATCCTACAACGAGGTATTTCATTCTCGTCGGGGATTACTGCTGCTGACCTGCGGCACGCGATGCACGAGTTACGCGAACGGCGCAAACGGCGGTGGTAGCAGGAGTAACAAACTGGAGGTTCTCCATCTGCAGATCGCCTACGAAGATGGTCTGACCTACCTTCAAGGGGGTTACGTCAACAACGATCTCGTCGGGCAGTTGGTCAACCATAGCCTTAACAACGAGCTTACGAGCCGACAGAGCCAACTTACCGCCGACCTTAACACCCTCGGCGTTACCGGTCAGACGTACGGGGATAGCGATAGCCACGGGCTTGCCCTCCTGTACGCGGTAGAAGTCGATGTGGAGGATCTGCTCTCGAACGGGGTGGAACTGCACCTCGCGCATAACAGCCTTCTCAACCTTGCCGTCGATCTCGATCTCAACGATGTAAGAGTTGGGGGTGTAGATCAGGGGCTTTACAGCCTTGGTGTCAACGGTGAAAGCAACCTCCTCGCCACCACCATAGAGAATGCAAGGGATCTGACCCTCACGACGGCAGGCCTTGGCAGCCTTCTTACCGAAATCGGCACGCTTAGCGGCCTTAATCTCAAGTGTTTTCATTTTTGTTGTGTGTTTTAATGTTATTACCTACGGCATTACTCAATCCTTCGGGGCTGGTTTTCCACCGAACAATCCCATTATGCCTGATTTTGCGGGGCAAAGGTAGTTAAGCGAGGAGAAAAAAACAAATTTTTCGGGGAGAAATTATTAAATACGTCATTCCACATTTCCGCACGCGGGGTGCTGGCTGATACAGACTTAGCTACCCTGCGGAAATGATTGGAACGCCGCCATTAAGGCGAGGGCAGAGGCTGCTTGCAGACTTTGCCGACGCCCCTACTCGACGTTAGAACATCACAATATTCAAACCCAGCTGGATGCCGTGCAGGAACTGCTTATAGCTAACGGCTGACGAGGGGATGTCGTACGTTCCGCCTGTGTTGAGCTTGGGGCGGATGAGTCCCAGACGATAACCCACCACGAAGTCCATACGCAACGAATTAGAGGCCAGCACTCGCATACCACCGCCCAAGCCTGCGACAGCTCCCACGGGGTAGTACTTGCTGCTGACGTAGAACTGCGGGCCGAGGTTCAGGTAGTTGAACCAGCGCGTGCGGTGCTGACGGTGCGACTTGCCATAGTACCACTTGAACGAGCCATAGACGGGGATGGTGTTATTGCGGTTCGAGAGGCCATAGCCCGCCTCGATGCCCGCCACCAAGTGCTCACCCAGACGGTAGCCCGCACCGAGAGTTACGGTAACGCCCGCCAACTCGGGCTCCTGATCGTAGGTCACGGGTGAGGGATCGTTGTCGTACTTGATGTGGTTCTGCATACCGAGGCCGAAGTCGAACGTCGATCCGAGGGTGACGGTCCACTTACGGTCGGGGTGCGAGAGGTCGTAGTCGCGCACCTGCTTCTGCTTCTTGTATCGGGGTATGTAGTAACGCTGTGCCTGCACAGCCGTGCAGCACGTGGCCACCAATACCAATAGCATTAAAAACTTTTTCATCTGCAAATGTTTTGTTTGCGGGCGGCGCTTCCGCCCCGTATATACGTTATTGTAACGTCGTTTTCTCGGTTTTATTGCGTTACTCGATGCCGCGGACGTGTTTCTCCCACTCCCACGCCGAACGCAGCGTCTCGTCGAGCGAACGCTCGGCACGCCAGCCCAGCTCGTCGTTGGCCAGCTTGGTGTCGGCCCAGATGGCCACCACGTCGCCCGCACGTCGGGGTGCGATGCGGTAGTTGAGCTTGAGGTTGTTCACACGCTCGAAGCCACGCACTAGCTCCAGCACCGATACGCCGTTACCCGTGCCGACGTTGAAGACCTCGTAGGCCTGCTTATTGCGGCCCTCGACCATACGGGTGATAGCCACAACGTGAGCCTTCGCCAGATCCACCACGTCGATGTAGTCGCGCAGGCACGAGCCGTCGGGTGTCGGGTAGTCGTCGCCAAAGACGCTCAGGCACTCACGAACGCCTGCGGCGGTCTGCGTGATGAAGGGCACAAGATTCTGCGGCACGCCACGCGGCAGCTCGCCGATCAGGGCCGAGGGGTGGGCACCGATGGGGTTGAAGTAACGCAGCGAGATGCCTCGCATACCCTCGTATGCCGTCACCACGTCGCGCAGGATATCCTCACAGATCTGCTTCGTGTTGCCGTACGACGATGTGGCGGGCTTGCGGGGTGTGAGCTCCGTGACGGGCAGCTCGTCGGCCTCGCCATAGACCGTAGCGGATGATGAGAAGACGATGTTGGGACGTGAGAACTCGCGCATCAGCTCCAGCACGTTCATAAACGAGGTGAGGTTGTTGCGGTAGTACTTCATAGGGTCCACCACCGACTCACCCACAGCCTTGTAGGCGGCGAAGTGGATCACCGAGTCGAACTCGTACTGCTCGAATACTCGACGAAAAGCCTCCTTGTCGCAGCAATCGACCTCGACAAAGGGGACATCGACACCTGTAATCTTGCGAACGCCCTCGATGCCGCTCATATCGGCATTCGAGAGGTTGTCGGCCACAACCACGTCGTAGCCAGCTGCAATCAGCTCAACGGCGGTGTGCGAACCAATGTAGCCCGCGCCACCCGATACCAAAACCATCTGTTTCATCATAGTCTGTTTTAATCGTGCAAATATAGTGATAAAAACCCAAACAGAGTCAATTACGTTTCACAAAAAAGGGCTGGCGGGCAAAACTTGCCCCCAACCCTTGTCTTCGATATGACGAAAAGAGTCTTAGAACGCGATCTCCACCTCGGGGTGGCTATCCTCGCCCGACCACATATTCTCGACCTTCACGACGAGCTTCGCATCCTTCGCCACGGTGGTGTTGATGGTTGAGAAGGGTTCGAGGTTGATGGGGTTGCCCGAGCCGATGCGGATGGTGTAGGCAAACGAGGTGTTGTTCGTCAGGCTCACCGTGCGGTTGCCGTTCGATGAGTTTGTATATACAACCTTACCCGTTACCGAGGCCTTGAAGAAATCCTGAAGCAGCGACTCCTCGCCTGCGATGGTGCCAAAGGCATAGGCCAACGTGCGACGAGCCTTCAGCGACTCCTTCAGCGACTCGAGCGACTTATCCTTCGCCAAGATGAGCGTCATATCGCGGTACAGGCCGCTGGTGAGGCGGTAATCCTCGACCGTCGAGCCGTGGATGTCGGTGTTCGATGCCATAAAGAATCCCTCCTTCAGCGCGCGGGTGATGGCGCGGGGGTAGAACTCCGACGAGTTCATCACCTCGATACCGTCGATCAGCTTCTCGGCATAGGCCTGCTGCTCGAGCTCCGACAGATCGAGGTTCTTGCGACGCCAGCCCGGGTGGTTGTGCATCACCAGAGCGCCCTGCTTGCGGGCGTTGCGGAAGGCCTGCAAGGGGTTTTCGTCGTGGATGGCGTTGTTGTCCGTGGTGAAGAGGGCGTTGTAGTGGCCGATGGTCTCGGGGGTGCGGGTGATCTCGATACCGGGGATGATCACCAGACCTCTACTTTGAGCGGCAGCCTCGGCCAGACGCACGGGGTAGTTAAGATCGGACTTGATGCCATTCTTGTCGGCCTTGCCCGAACCGATGATGTTGGTGTTGTTGGCCTTGGTGCCCTCGGGCAGCAGGTCGTCGAGGAAGTTGATCATCTTCTGCTCGTAGGGGCGGTACTCGAGGTGCTCGGTGACGGCCATCACATCCAGACCGTCGTGCCAAGCCTCCTGAACACGGAACTCGGGCGTCACGCTACCATCCGAGAAGACCGAGTGGGTGTGCAGGTCGGCCTTATAGACATTGTAGCCATTGACCTGAGGCAACACAACCTCACGACGCTGGCGGGTGTGGTTGGCGGTGTGACGCAGCAGCTCGGGGTTGCCTGCGTCCTTGTAATAATTCTGGGCATCGGCACCAATGGTTGTACAGAGTGCCGCAGCAATGAAAAGAAGTCGTTTCATAGGTTATTTGTTTGATGGTTACGATAGTTCGTTAGCGTAAAGTTACTCGATTTATGCCGATGGTCAAAAAAAATGGGGCGAAAATGAAAATTTCTTATCATTTTTTGTAACTTTCGCCTACCTTTTTGCGACTAATAGTGTAGCAAACAAAATTTTCAACGACAATGGAACTACTGAAAATCGAAAACATCACGAAGCGTTACTCGGCCCACACGGCCTTGAGTGATGTCTCGCTCGAGGTTCCCCGTGGCTCGATATACGGATTGCTGGGCCCCAACGGTGCGGGAAAGACGACGCTGATTCGTGTGATCAACCGCATCACGCTGCCCGACACGGGACGTGTGATCTTCGACGGACGCGAGATCACCGACGAGGATATCTACCAGATCGGCTATCTGCCCGAGGAGCGCGGACTATACAAGAAGATGAAGGTTGGCGAGCAGGCCATCTTCTTCGCCCGACTGAAGGGACTCTCGCGTCGTGAGGCGATCGCGCGACTCAAGGAGTGGTTCATCCGCCTCGGCATCGAGAGCTGGTGGAACCGCAAGGTGGAGGATCTCTCGAAGGGTATGGCGCAGAAGGTGCAGTTCATCACCACCGTCCTGCACGAGCCCAAGCTGCTGATCTTCGACGAGCCCTTTTCGGGTTTTGACCCCATCAATGCCAATCTGCTCAAGCAGGAGATCCTGCGACTGAGGGATCAGGGTGCAACGGTGATCTTCTCGACT
>CAZWHN010000126.1:0-5374 GCA_964633635.1 uncultured Alistipes sp.
ACGAAAGGATGTTGTTAGCATTGTCGATGTGACGATAGTACTCGCGCCAGCGGTTCAAAGTGGGGGTGTAGCTCTCCTGCCAATAGTCGAGCAGGTAGTGATAGAGTGACATAGCGTAGCGGCCTGTCATAATCATATCGTTACCCATAAGAGAGGTCAGATAGTCAAAACTCTTCTGTCCGAAGTAGTTGTGTGACATATTTGTATTATAATACGACTGGAAATCGCTATAAATACCTGCAACCTGAGCGGCAAAAACCTTATCGGGGTTGTCGGCAGCGATCTCATTCTTCTTATCCTCGGTCAGATATCGGGTAACCTCGGCATCATCGACGCACGATGAAAGGCCGGTCACGGCAAATGCCGCCATTGCCAACATTGAAATTATCTTCTTCATAATCTTGTTTCTGTTTTAATTAGAAAGTAAGGTTAATACCACCAGAGATAACTCGCATAGGTGAGTAACCACCGAACGAACCGTTGCTACCGCTGATTGACACGCGAGGATCGTAACCCTGACGCTTCGACCACAAAGCGAGGTTGTCACCCGTAACGAATACGCGGATACCGCCGATACCCAGCTTATCCATCCAAGCCTTGGGGAACGAATAACCCAAAGTGATGTTGCGGATGCTGAAGTATGAAGCGCTGATCAGGTGAGCATCTGAAGTCTGGGTGTAGCTGTTTGATGAGTTGTTAGCGTTCCAGATGGGGTACTTACCCTCGCCAGTTACGGGGTTGTAGGTATCCCACATATCGCGGTGGTGACCAACGTAGAACGAGTTGCTCATATTGCTCAGGTACTCGCCATCGTAACCATAACCGCCGAGCTGGAATGCAGTGGCGATGGTAAGGTCGATACCCTTCCACTGGAATGTGGTGTTGAAACCGCCAGTAAAGTCGGGCAGAGACTCCTTGCCGAGCCAGAACTTGGTAGCCTCGTTGTAGTTGGTTGTGGTGGTCACCTCGGCGCCCTCGACGGGATCACCCGTTACGGGATCGGTCTCGGTGGTGTACCACATTGCGTTACCACTTGCGTCCATACCAGCGTACTTATAGGTGAAGTACTCATAAGTACTCTTGCCCTCCTTGAGCTTGAAGCGACCCTGAACGATACCCATTTCGCGGTTCTCCTCGGGCAGAGTGAGGATCTCGTTCTTGTAGTGTGAACCGATCAAAGAGGCAGTCCACGAGAAGTTCTCGTTCTTGAGGATGTCAACGCTAACCTCGAACTCGATACCCTGATTGGCCATAGCACCGATGTTCTCCCAGTTGTAGGGGCGACCAGCCGAAGGAGCCAAAGGCTTCTGGAACAACATATCGTCGGTACGACGGTAGAAGTAATCAACCGAACCGTAAACGCGATCCCACAAACGGAAATCAACACCGGCGTCGATGGTCTTCTGCTTCTCCCAAGTCAGGTCGGGGTTGCCGTAGAACGACTGACCGAAACCGAGCTGGGCACCGTCCCAAGTCACTGAGAAGAGGTCCTGATAGGGGGTGTAGTTGAGCACGTTCTCGTTACCCTGAGTACCGTACGAAGCACGGATCTTAAGGTCGTTAACCCACTCGGCATTCTCCATCCACTTCTCGCCCGAGATACGCCATCCGAGACCTACCGACCAGAAGTCACCCCAACGATCCAAGAAACGTGAGGTACCATCGCGACGGTATGCACCCGAAACGTAGTACTTGTTGGCGTAGTTGTAGTCGGCCATAGCGAAGTAACCCTCGATCTGGTGCTCCTGCGAGTAGCTCTCGATGTACTCCATCTGACCACCATTGCTGAGCTCGGGGTTCATAGGATCGAAGAAGCGGATCTTCTGACCCTCGAACAGGTCGGTCTGGTACTTGTAGTACTCGTGACCAATCTTAGCCGAGATGTTGTGATCGCCTACGATCTTGTTGTAAGCCAGAATCTGGTTGAAGTTCTGGGTATAGTAGTTGTATGCGCCCTTCGTACCGCGACCGCCGAATGACTGACCATCACCGATTGTGGGGGTGTAGTAGTCGGTGTCGTAACGGTTGGTGAAGTCGTAGCTGTAATTAGCCGTAAAGGTGAAGTCCTTGAGGAACTTGACCTCGACGTAAGAACGCGAGGTGAGGTTGTGATACAGACGCTCGGTGATGTTCTCGTGGAGGTTGGCAATTACGTTCTGGTTGGTTGCCGTGGGGCGTGATACGGTGCCAGCGGTCTGGCCAGTACCAGCATCGTAAACGGGATTGCCCTTAGCGTCGAGTACGAGGTTACCCTCGGCATCGTAAGCGTGTACGGGGTAGATAGGAGCCCAACTGCGTGCTACCGAGAAGGGGTTTGATGCCAAACCTACACCCTCCTGCACACCGTTCTGGGTGGTCTTCGAGTAGGCGATGTTGGTACCCACCTTCAACCACGGCTTGAGCTGAGAGTTTACGTTCACACGGGTAGAGATACGGTCGTAGTTTGAACCGATGATGTAAGACTGGTTGTCGAGGTAACCCATCGAAACATAGTAGTCGGTTCTGTCGGTACCACCCGAAGCCGATACCTGATACTCCTGACGGAATGCGCTATCAAACATAGCGTCGGCGAAAGAGTCGTTATAACGCTCACGAGCCGATGCGTTCAGACGGCCATCGGTGCCTACCAAATGCTCGCCATCGGGGATGATGAAAGCGTTGTAGTTACCCAACTCGCCCAGCAGCGTATTAGATGCCTCAAGAGCTGCCTCCTCGGCGTTCATACCAGCAGCCATAGCGGTGTTGCGCAAACCATACCAAGTCAACTCATAGAACTCGCCCTGATCGGTCACCATATCGTAATCCTTGTAGGCACGATTGGTAACACCCCAGTTAGAAGAGAACTGAATCTGGATGCGATCCTGACGACCGCTCTTGGTGGTTACCATTACCACACCGTTAGCAGCACGCGAACCGTAGAGTGAGTTAGACACAGCATCCTTCGATACGGTGATCGACTGGATATCAGCGGGGTTGATGTCCGACAGACGGCCATTGAAAGGCACACCATCGACAACGATCAGCGCCGAAGTACCACCCGAAAGCGAACCGATACCACGCAACACGATGTTAGAATCGGAACCGGGCTGACCAGACGAGCTGATAACCTGAAGACCTGCAACGGTACCCTCGAGTGCGCTTGACACCGAAGTTGCCTGCGAGTTGTTGATGATGGCGGGTTTTACGGTACTAACCGAACCTACCACATCCTGCTTACGCTTCGAACCGAACGCAACGACAACAACGTCATCCAAACGCTCCGACGAAGACTTAAGCACCACGTTAAGATTTGTTTTACCTGCGATGGGCACCTTAACATCCTCGTAACCGATGAACGATACGGTGATTGTGCCGTTTGCAGGAGCCGACAGTCTAAAGCTACCGTCTGCACCAGTGGTTGTACCGAGTGAAGTGCCATCTACCGACACTGTTGCACCGATAACGGGCGCACCCGCTTCGTCAACTACGGTACCGCTCACTTGCTGATTTTGGGCCAAAGCTAATCCCATAGTGGCCAAAACAGCGATGATAGAAAGTACAATTTTCCTAACCATAAGCATTAATTTTACGTTTAATATTCTGTATTTCTGTTTTTAAAGTAAAAACGTAATACTATCCGTAGTGGTCCGAGAGAGTGTATGAGTGGGAGAGAGGTGCTATTAAAGTGATTTATTCGTTACTCAGGCGTTACCCGAGTAGTTGCATAAGTATTTGCAACAGAATATTTTCCACACGGTTATTGATTACACTGGGTTAACGAATTGTTCACTTAAAAATGGAAAAACTATGAAACAGCAACTCAAACTCCTATTCTACATCAAACGCCATCAACCTCTACGCAATGGCACATTTTCGATTATTTGTCGCATCTCAATCGGTGGCAGGCACTGCACATTCTCCACTCGGCTCACCTGCTCAGCCACGAATTGGGATCAGCGTCGGCAGCGACTTTCGGGACGCACATCCAATGCCGCCAACACCAACCATCTGCTTGATGAGATTCGCTTCTCGCTCTACGAAACCTACCTTCGGCTACTGCGCAGCCCAGAGCCGATCTCACCGCACTCCGTGCGACAACACTTTCTGGGTCGAGGATACGACAGCGAGGGGGTGATTGCCTATTTTCGACGTCACAACGACGAGTTTACCCAAATGGTGGGAACAACGCGCAGCCGAAGTACATTATATAAATATAGGTACGTCTGCGACCACCTGCAACGATACCTACACGCCAAGCACAAGGTCGAAGATCTCCCCATCCAACGGGTAGATGCGGCATTTATTCACGGATTTCACCGATGGCTAATGGAGGTGGAGCAGTGCTGCGTTAATACGATAAAAGTATATATGATCGCATTCAAACACATAATGACCACCGCAATCAACAATGGTCTAATGATAAAAAATCCATTTATAGGGTATAAGTTGAGCGGCGAGCCCTCGCACCGAAACTTTCTACAAAAAGAGGAGTTGCGACGTTTGATAAAGTACACTCCCACCTCTCGCGCAATGACAACCATACTTGATGCCTTCCTGTTCAGCTGCTTCACGGGCCTTTCGTACACCGATCTAATGCGATTGCGGATGGCCGATGTGGTGGCCGTGGGCAACAACCTGTACATCTCCACCCATCGAGTCAAGACCCGCACGGCTGTCAATGTACCACTATTGCATTGTGCGCTCCACCTGCTGCAAAAATACGATCGAGGTGATGAGGGGGCGTTGTTTGCCTTGCCATCAAACTGCCGATGCAATGCGGTGCTTAGACAGATAATGTCGAGGGTGGGGATCGACAAGCGGATAACCTTTCACTCGGCCCGCCACACCTTTGCCACGACAATAACACTCGCCAACGGAGTCTCGATCGAGAGTGTCAGCTCGATGTTGGGGCATACCGACATCAAGACCACACAGATATATGCCAAGGTTCTACGCTCGACAATGACCACGGAGATGCAGCGTGCCGAGAAGAGCATCGACTCATACTACAAAATGAGAATATAATCCGCCAGCGGGCGAAAAATGGGGTGCCGAGAGGTTACAAATCCCTAATTTTTGAGGTCATTTTGCTTACAGAGTCCAATTTTGGGGCTGCATAAAAATGAATTTCGCATAACCGCCGCGAGTACTCGGTTACATTTTGTAACCAAAACGCGGCATTAAAATTTAACCCCGCAACTTATTGAGCCCCAACTGTGCGATTATTTTAGGAGTAGCGATTTTATTTTAATTTTTTTTGGTAATTCAAATTATCATCCATAACTTTGCAGTTGTATTTTTACTTTAAAAAACGAAGATACACATAAAAATTTTAACGTTAAATTAATGCTTATGGTTAGGAAAATTGTACTTTCTATCATCGCTGTTTTGGCTT
>CAZWHN010000127.1:0-5348 GCA_964633635.1 uncultured Alistipes sp.
CACGTTGTTGGGGTCGTTCACAGCCACACCATCGACCACGAAGTTGTAGGTGTAGAGCTCGGGGGCGGGCATATCGATGGTGTACTCCCACACGCCCTGAGCGTTGCGAGTCATATCGGCTGTGGTGGGGGCATCCATCTCACGACCGTTGTAGGTCACTTTCTGCGTAGGCATAAATCCGCCCGTGATCTGCACACGCGTAGCATACGAAGCGGCCAGACGGAAGGTGATCTTGCCGTCCTTGATCTCGGGTGATGTGGTGTTGGCTGTGCCGACGAAGTTGGCAAGCTCCTGTGCGCCAAGGCTGAGCGAGAGCATCAGCGCGATGGCAAGTGTCAAAAGTTTTTTCATAGATCGTAAGTTTTTATTGGGTTTTTGGGTTTTCGTGGGGTGCGAACAAACCTCGGCACGTTACGAAGATACCCCAAAAATTCGTTTTTTAACACTGTTTCGGCCGAAAAATGTAGTTTTTGGCTCTTTTTTGCGTCTAAATTATAGGATATTTCTCCTCGGCGAGGATAACGAGAGAATTTTTTTCTTAACTTTGTCTAAACGCCCCCGTCGGAAAAGGCCAACGCGGAGGCACAAAACAGAATAGTAAATTAAGTAAAACAAAAATACCGTAACCAAATAATGGAAGAGAACAAGACAAACACCGAGCGTGAGGCACAGAGCCTCTACGCCCCCCCTACCGACCATAGCGCCTACCTGCCCAAAGGGGCACAGGATGTAGCGCCCGAACCAACAAAGGCTCCCGAACCGAGCGAATCTGCAACCCAGCCCACCGAGGCTGAGCCCGTGGCACAGCGTCCGAGCGAACCCGCAACGCCTCGCCCCATCGAGGCTCCCCGCACAGCAGCACAGAGTGCTCCACCCGCAGGCTCGCCCAAGCGCACACAGGGCAAGAAGGCGAAGTGCGGATTCTCCTTCGGCAAGACATTCCTCGCGGCACTGCTGGCCGTGGTGGTGGGATCGGTGGCGACGTTCGTCATCGGGCTTATCATCTTCTCGGGCATCTCGGCAGCGCTGACACCCGCAGCCAAGGGCATCCCCGCCGAGGCGATTCTGAAGATCGACCTTGCGGAGAGTCTGATCGACGCCCCGTCGAACGATCCTCTGTCCACGATAGACTTTGCGACGATGCAACCTTTGTCGCAGGTGACGATATACGACGCTCTGCGTGCCCTCGAGGCGGCTCGTGAGGATGAGCGCATCAAGGGTATCTACCTGAACCTCAACGGCGGAGGCACGGCTTCGCTGGCTCTGTTGGAGGAGCTGCGTGCAGCTATCGAGAGCTTCAAGGCCGCAGGCAAGTGGGTGGTGTCGTACAACGACTACTACACGCAGGGGGCTTACTACTTGGCATCGGTGGCCGATAAGATCTACCTCCAGCCCGAGGGCTCGTTCGAGTGGATGGGATTGGCTATGAATACGATGTTCTACAAGGGTCTGATCGACAAGTTGGGTGTGGAGATGGATATTCTGCGTCCGACGGTATGTAAGTACAAGAGCGCCGTGGAGCCCTACATCCTCACTTCTATGTCGGAGGCCAACCGTCAGCAGATGCAGGAGCTGGCCGACAATATGTGGAGCGTGGTGACCGAGGCGGTGTCGGCTTCGCGTGGCATCAGCGTCGAGCAGCTCAACGACCTGGCCAACAACCTCGCGGTGACGCTGCCGCAGGATGCTGTGAAATATAAGTTGGTGGACGACGTGCTCTACGCCGATCAGATGGAGGAGCTCTTCACCACACAATACGGAATCGACGATCCCGAGTTCGTCACATTGGGCGAGTACATCACGGGGCTCACGGTCGATACCAAGCGTCTGTCGGCTCCGAAGGTGGCCATTGTATATGCCAACGGTCAGGTGATGGACGGCAGTGGCTCGGACGACAACATATACGGCTACACGCTGGCCGCAACGCTGCGTGATGTGGCCGAGGATGACGACATCGAGGCCGTGGTGCTGCGAGTGAACTCGCCGGGCGGTAGCGCTCAGGCGTCGGATATCATCTGGCGCGAGATGGAGCTGCTGCGCGAGAAGAAGCCCGTGATCGTCTCGATGGGCGAGTATGCAGCCAGCGGTGGTTACTACATCTCGGCTCCTGCCGATGCCATCGTGGCCAACCGCTCGACGCTAACGGGTTCGATCGGCGTGTTCGGTATGCTGCCCAGCGTGGGCAAGGCGCTCAAGGATAAGGTGGGCATCACGATCGACGGCGTGACCACAAACCGCCACTCGGATATGGGCAACGGCTTCCGCTCGCTCAACGATGCCGAGTACCGCAGCCTGATGCGTGGTGTGGATCGCGTGTATGAGCGTTTCACCTCGCTGGTGGCCGAGGGACGTAACCTCACCATCGAGCGTGTGCTGGAGATCGCCGAGGGCCGCGTATGGAGCGGTGGCGAGGCTCAGCAGATTGGTCTGGTTGACACCTGTGGCGGCTTGACGACGGCGTTGGCCATCGCGGTGGATAAGGCCGAGCTGGGTGACAACTACCAGATCGTCGAGGTGAAGGAGGAGCAGACGGGTCTGATGGCCATCCTCAACTCGCTGAGTATGAATGTACGCCAGCAACTGACGGCTCGCACCGAGCTGGGTGCGCTCTACGGCGAGTACCGCCATCTGGAGCAGATCCTCGGACAGAAGGGCATCTACGCCATCAGCCCGATTATTAAGATTGAATAATTTTCGGGGATGGAGCTACCCCCGCCCAAGAAGGTTTTCGGGGAGGGGCGATTGGAGTTTGGATAATGTCAATACTAATTACTTTTAATACCTAAACCTACTAAGCATTAAATGTGAGAAGGGTACTGCCGTGACGGTTGTGCCCTTTTTTTGTGGGGTTTATGACGGTTGATTTTGATTTGGAGCGGGTTGTTTTTCAATTTTTTGGCGGTTCGGCCCAATTTTTTGCTCATTTCCAAAACCGAAAACTATTCTTCCGTATTTTTTTCGTATATTTGTCGATTGAACGTGCGCGAGTGGCTGAAAATAAACATCCTCGCAAAAGCGCGGGCAAGTGCGCAGCATCCGTTTTAGGAAATTTTGGTGGCTGACCCCGAAAACTTGTCACCGCGTGCCTTTTGGCTCCACCTTTTGGCAGCAAAAGGTGGAAAGAAAAAAACAAAAAAACAATAACAATATGGAGTACAATTTCAAACAGATCGAGACCAAGTGGCAGAAGCTCTGGCAGGATCGCAAGACCTATCGCGTTGAGGTCGATCCCTCACGCCCCAAGTTCTACGTTTTAGATATGTTCCCCTACCCCTCGGGTGCGGGGCTCCACGTCGGTCACCCGCTGGGCTACATCGCCTCGGACATCTATTCGCGTTACAAGCGTCTGTGCGGCTTCAACGTGCTGCACCCGATGGGTTACGACGCCTTCGGTCTTCCGGCCGAGCAGTATGCTATCCAGACTGGTCAGCACCCTGCCGTGACGACTGAGCAGAACATCAACCGCTACCGCGAGCAGATGGATAAGATCGGTTTCTGCTACGACTGGGATCGTGAGGTGCGCACGTGCGAACCCGAGTACTATAAGTGGACACAGTGGGCATTCTTGAAGATGTACGACCACTACTACTGCAACGACTGCCAGCAGGCACGCCCCATTGCCGAGCTGAAGGAGGCATTCTGCCACTACGGTAGCGTGGGACTCAACGCCGCTTGCACCACCCCGATGAACTTCACGGCCGAGGAGTGGAACTCATACTCGGAACGTGAGCAGGAGCAGGTGTTGCAGAACTATCGTCTGGCGTATCGTGCCGACACGATGGTGAACTGGTGCCCGCAGTTGGGAACCGTTTTGGCCAACGACGAGGTGAAGGATGGCCTGTCGGTTCGTGGTGGCTTCCCCGTGGAGCAGAAGCGTATGAAGCAGTGGAGCCTGCGCGTTACGGCCTACGCACAGCGTATGTTAGACGGATTGGACTCGCTCGAGTGGAGCGACTCGCTGAAGGAGATTCAGCGCAACTGGATCGGCCGCTCGGTGGGTGCGCAGGTATTCTTCGACGTGAAGGACTCGGAGCGTAAGTTGGAGATCTTCACCACACGTCCCGACACCATCTTCGGTGTGACGTTTATGGTTATCGCCCCCGAGCACGAGTGGGTGGAGGAGCTCACGACCGAGGAGAATCGCGCAGCCGTGGAGGATTACATCGCCCAGACCAAGAAGCGTTCGGAGCGTGAGCGTATCGCCGAGACACGTCGCGTGAGCGGTGTGGCTACGGGATCGTACGCCATCAACCCATTCACGGGCAAGGCTATTCCCATCTATGTTTCTGATTATGTTTTGGCGGGCTACGGTACAGGCGCAATTATGGCCGTTCCGGCACACGACTCGCGCGACTACGCCTTTGCGCGTCACTTCGGCCTGGATATCATCCCCGTGGTCGAGGGCGGCAATATCGAGGTGGAGTCGTACGATGCCAAGTCGGGTAAGATGATCAACTCCGATTTCCTCACGGGTAAGGACGTGCAGGAGGCTATCCCCGCAATGTTCGACGAGGTGGAGCGCAGAGGCCTTGGCAAGAAGCTCATCAACTACCGTCTGCGTGACGCCATCTTCTCGCGTCAGCGCTACTGGGGCGAGCCCTTCCCCGTATATTACAAGGGCGACACGGCATACCCGCTGCCCGAGGATAAGCTCCCGTTGGAGCTGCCTCCCATCGAAAACTTCGGCCCCACCGAGCAGGGTGAGCCGCCTTTGGCTCGTGTCGAGGGTTGGGAGTACGAGGGCTGCCCGTTGGAGCTCTCGACGATGCCTGGCTTTGCTGGTTCGTCGGCATACTATCTGCGATATATGGATCCCCACAACTCGGAGGCACTCGTGTCGAAAGAGGCCGACGAGTATTGGCGCAACGTCGATCTCTACATCGGCGGTATCGAGCACGCTACGGGTCACCTGATGTACTCGCGTTTCTGGAATATGTTCCTCTACGACTTGGGTTATGTGTGCGAGTCGGAGCCCTTTAAGAAACTGGTAAATCAGGGTATGATTCAGGGCCGCTCGAACTTTGTTTACCGCGTCGTGGGTACAAATAAGTTTGTGTCGCTGGGACTTAAGAAGGATTACGAGACGCAGGAGATTCACGTCGATGTGAATATCGTCAAGAACGACCAATTGGACCTCGACGCCTTCCGTGCTTGGCGTCCCGAGTTCCGCGATGCCGAATTCATCCTCGAGGATGGCAAGTACATCTGCGGCTGGGCTATCGAGAAGATGTCGAAGTCGATGTTCAACGTCGTGAACCCCGATAACATTGTGGAGAACTACGGTGCCGACACGTTGCGTATGTACGAGATGTTCCTCGGCCCGTTGGAGCAGTCGAAGCCGTGGGATA
>CAZWHN010000128.1:0-5289 GCA_964633635.1 uncultured Alistipes sp.
CGTGGATGATGCTTATTACTGAGAAGGGACGACCAAGTACCCATACGAACATAAGCACACCCACGCAAAACAGCGCGGGCATTTATTGTGCCTATTGTGTGTTCGTTGTATAAATTTGGTCGTTTTACTCAGTAACAACAATAGCCTAAATGCCATCTATGAGAATTACGTATCCCGTAACCCAATAACAAAGATAGCAAAAGTTTTGAAGATTAGAAGTATTAAGTCAAAATATTTTGGCGCACGAACTATTTCGAGCGTTTACTCCCAATTATATTACACCCGATTTATTAAACATAATATAAATATTACACCAATGTTTATAATAATGCCAAATCTATGCAAATAACCCGTCGCATAAGCGCATAACGAGCTTATCAGTAATACGGAGAATAATGACGCTACTCAGGATTTCTGTCGGCAGATTCATTTAACATAATACACGCCGAGTTTTTGGCTTCTGCAAAAATCCGCCTCGAGAAGATCAGAAGATCGTGGGCACTACGATTCAGATGCTGCAATCTTTCCCCTGCGTCAGCGATTGAGCTTTGGCGCGGCCTGATCAGAAATCGTGTGAATTCATCAAGCCCCTAAAAATTATTTCGCCTCGTAACTCTCGAACGTATGGTCGTCGAAGAGCACGATCACGCGCTTCACTCGACCGCGCATTGGGTGGGTGTCGAAGATGCTCATTTGTGGTTGTTGCGTGTCGGTAGTTCGAGTCGCCGAAGTGTCTATTTTGATTTTGGCGTTTCCTTCCAAATTGTTGTTGCCGCCGCCGATCTCCACCGATCCTACGTTGTCGTGAGAGGTTGCCTCGGCACCACGATTCTCGTTGGCTACAGGAGCTGCAGCCTGAGCGTCGGGTACCGATTCGACACTATCACGATACATTTCGCCTTCGCCAAGAATCAGCCAGTCGGGATTGATGCGCGGAAAACGACGCAAGATTTTCTGGATGAAATCGAGGCTGGGGTTGTTGCGACCTTTCAATATGTGCGAGATTCCCGAAGGCTGTATTCCGAGCAGTTCGGCCAAGCGACTCGATGTGAGCCCCTCCTCTTTCATTAAATTCAGCAATTTTTCACGCATAATCCGTAATTTTTACAAATATAATGCATTTTTCTTTTGTAAACAAGCGTGATTGTATAAATATAAAATCAAAATCGGTGTTTATAAGTATTACAAATGTAATAGGGCGGTTATGTGAAATAATAGTTGTGTAAAGTATGTTTAATGATAATTTAGGTAATATTAGGTAAGAAGCTGATAAATAATGTGTTCGCCATCTATTCGCCTCTATATACAGCACCCCTTACTGAAAGCCCTGTTGCATCGCTACTTTTTAGATCTTTTTGTTTAGGTAATATTTGCAAAATGCTGATTTTTAAACACCTTGTTTGCCGTAATTAAAAACTTGAACAAGAGGAATTTGCTCCACCTGTAGCGATTTATGCGCGAATGCTATCCACAGCACATTTGTAATGATATCCAGATGATATAAAGTTCGCGTGTTTACAAAAGTCATATTGAGGCACTCTACTTAAAATTTCACGATGTTACAAATGTAATTACGAGTGTAAAATAGTTTGGATCTGTAAAGAAATAGAGGTGAATCTTCCCTACTGCTCAAAAATTATTTTTGATTTTATCTTGCAATCAATCTTATGTTAAATTTGAAAATAAATAAGGGTAGCCATAATCGACTACCCTATTATGTATCAATTTGTTATAAAGTTGTAAACACTCTGCTTACAGCGCGATCATTGCTGCTATTTCTTTGAACTCTTCTGGAGTCAATTTTAGCTTTTCGGCGCTAAAATCGACATCTTTTTCGCTATTCATCGGGATTAAATGGATGTGTGCGTGCGGAACTTCGAGTCCCAAAACCACCATTGCCACCTTCACGCAACCTATTTGCTCCTTAATTTTGTGCGCAATCTTTTTTGCGAAAACAACAAGCCCTGCGAGAGTCTCATCGTCGAGATCGAAAATGTAGTCCTCCTCTTCTTTCGGGATGACAAGCGTGTGGCCCTTGGCGAGCGGATTGATGTCGAGGAATGCGTAGTAGTTCTCATCCTCGGCCACTTTGTACGAGGGGATCTCCCCTGCTACGATCTTAGAAAAAATAGTTGCCATATATATTTTGATTTTAGTATTCTTCGTATTTCGGCTTCAAGATTTCGGCATAAATTACGGCCTTCTCGATGGTGAAATCGTCGATCATTCGATCGAAATCACTACCCAGCTCTGCCGCAGATGATGCGCCCTTCGGCTGCAATGGTGAGGCCGTCGGGTGAGCTTGCTGCTTCGATCCGTAATGTGTCGATGCGGATTTGTGCACTTGCATTGAGGTCGTGCGGGGCTGCGGAGTCAGGCTGCGGGGTTGCATCGCGTAACCACGGGTTTGTGGTGCAACCTTGTGCGGCTGCGGCGATGTAGCCTGTGGTTGCTGGGGCGATGTGTGGGGAGTTGCGGTTTCGGGTGCCTCGGTCTTTGTGGGCTGATCTTGCTGCAAAATCTCACGCAGACGACGCTCCCACTCCTCGTTTGGATCGGGATCCTCGGCCTCGTCGGCCCTCTTTCCTTTCTGATTCTTCTGGCCCAACGAAACGATGGCGCCGAAGATGAGTAACATCACCCAGAAATAGTCCATATCTACGAATTTGTTACGCGTTTAACGCTATCCATACCCTTGATGCGACGCAGTCGGTCGAGCACGGCGTTCAGGCTGGCCGCATCGCGCACATATAGACTCAATGTGCCCTCGAAGATGCCGTCGTGGGATTGGATGTTCACCTGACGCATATTGATGCTAAAATCATTCGTAACGACGTTGGCCAGATCGACCAGCACGCCCATACGGTCGATGCCTACAATCTCGATTGTTGCGAGCGACGATTGTGTCTTGTATTGCGACCACTTGATCTCCTCCTTGACGATGCATTCGCCGTGCTGCGATGCCAGGCGGTTCAGCTCGTCGCACGAAGCCTTGTGGACGATGATTTGATGTGTGATGGGGTCCTTGAAGCCCACGACGCTGTCGCCCGGCAGGGGGTGGCAACACTCGGCCACAACAAGCTCCTGCTGATCGACCGCCTTGCCTGACTGCTCTTCGGCGTGCTCGGTGTTGTCGTCATCTTGGTTGTCCTTGATGAAGAGGGTCCAAAACTTCAGGATCTTGAAGTTGGAGTTGGTCTTGACCACCTTGTCCAGATTGTCCAACGAGACGATTCCAGCGCCAATTTTGGTGTAAAGCTCGTCCTTGTTGCGACACTCGTAGGACTCCATCAGCTTGCGAATCACGCGGTTATTGGGTGTGATGTTAAGCCTTGCCAGCTGCTCGTTCAGTATCTCCATACCGTGCTGCTGGTTGTGTTCCTGCTCGCGCTTGAGGAAGTTTTTGATGGCCTGCTTGGCCTTGCCCGTGAAGGCGTACTCCAACCACTCGGGTTTGGGTTTGCCCGAGTCGGCGGTGATGATCTCCACCTGATCGCCACTCGTGAGCGTAGTGGTGACGGGCATAATCTTATGGTTGATCTTGGCGCCGATGGCCGAGTTGCCGATCTTGGTGTGAACATCGTACGCAAGGTCGAGAGCCGTAGCTCCGTATGGCAAATGGCGCGCCTCTCCCTTTGGTGTAAATACTGCAATTTCAGCCGTATAGAGCGATAACTTAAAGTTATCCAGGAACTCCACGGCATTCTGCGTCGGGCTATCCAGTGCCGTGCGGATCATCTTCAGCCACTTGTCAAATTCGTCCTCGTCGTGCGAGATTGTGGCCTTCTTGTATTTCCAATGCGCTGCGAAGCCTCGCTCGGCGATATCCTCCATTCGTTGGGTGCGGATCTGCACCTCCACCCAGATGCCGTCGGGACCCATCACCGTCGAGTGCAGAGCCTCATAGCCGTTGGCCTTGGGCATACTGATCCAGTCGCGCAGGCGGTCGGGTTTTGGGGTGTAAATATCTGTGATTGATGAATATACCTGCCAACACTGCGTCTTCTCCGAGGGGAAGTCTAACGGCTGGAAGACGATGCGGATGGCGAACAGATCGTATATCTCCGAGAATGGAATCTGCTTGCGCACCATCTTGGTCCAGATCGAGTAGACGCTCTTGATGCGGCCCGAAATCTCGTACTTGATGCCATTGCGGTCGAGCGCTTCGATGATCGGGGCGTTGAACTTGCGGATGTACTCGTCGCGGGCAGCCGATGTCTCGTCGATTTGGCGCGAAATCTCGGCATACTCCTTCGGGAAACGGTACTTCATACAGAGGTCCTCCAGCTCGGTCTTGATGGCGTAGAGACCTAAACGATAGGCCAATGGTGCGAAGAGGTACATCGTCTCGCCCGTGATTTTCACCTGCTTATTCTGTGGCATAGCGCCCAGCGTTCGCATATTGTGCAGGCGGTCGGCAATCTTGATCAGGATCACACGCACATCGTCCGAGAGCGTGAGCAACACCTTGCGGAAGTACTCCGCCTGACGCGATGTGTCGGCATTGAAGACGCCCGACATCTTGGTCAGTCCATCGACCATCGTGGCGATCTTATGGCCGAAGATATGCTCCATATCATCGACCGTGTAGTCGGTATCCTCCACCACGTCGTGCAGCAGTGAGGCCACAACCGACTTCACGCCCAATCCGATCTCATCGACCACGATCTTGGCTACTGCAATAGGATGCAGGAAGTAAGGCTCGCCCGAGCGGCGTCTCACTCCCTGATGGGCCTCCTTGGCGAGGAAGAATGCGCGTTTGATGAAGTTCCAGTCCTCCTCCTTTTTGCATATCTTCTTGCACGATTCGGCAAGTTCGTCCCATTTCTCTTGTATAAGTCTTTCGTCCTCTGCAGTATAGTTCATAAGCCAAAAGTTTATCTCATAAATGAGCATAGGGGCAGAGACCCACAATCGGCCCCTGCCCTATGGTTTATTGTTGTTTTGGAGCTTTCATAGCCTCGCGCAGCTTCTCCTCGATTTCATTGCGCAACTCCTCGTTGTTCTTAAGCAATTCTTTTACCGCATCGCGTCCCTGGCCGATTTTTTGTTCTCCATACGAGAACCACGATCCAGCCTTGCGGATGATGCCGAAATCGACACCTAAATCCACAATCTCGCCAATCTTCGAGATACCCTCGCCGAACATAATGTCAAACTCGGCACGCTTGAACGGAGGCGCAACCTTGTTCTTCACGACTTTGACCTTGGTGCGGGTTCCGAGCTGCTCCTCGCCATCCTTGATGACCGATGCACGGCGGATGTCGATACGCACGCTGGCGTAGAATT
>CAZWHN010000129.1:0-5262 GCA_964633635.1 uncultured Alistipes sp.
TCAAACAAAAAAAGACCTGCCTAACATTTTTAATTGTTAGACAGGCTCTTTGTTTATTCCTCAATCTCAAGATAATCCACGAACAACTTTCCCACCAGATGATCCAACTCGTGCTGGAAGATCACTGCTGTGAAGCCCTCGATCGTCTCCTCGCGTGGGAAGAACTCCCTGTCGCGGTAGCGCAGTCGTATCTGCTGCCAGCGCACCACATCGTCGTAGATCTCGGGTACCGACAGACACCCCTCGCCACCAGCCTTGCGCTCGCCTCCGTACTCCACAATCTCGGGGTTGAGGTAGATCTCGAACGGCTCGCCCTCCTTGTCGAAGCGCTGCACGGCCACCACCTGTCGCAGCACTCCCACTTGCGGGGCGGCAATGCCTACACCCTCGTGTGCGGGGTCCTGCACCGTGGCAAGCATACGTCGGCACAGCAGGTCGAAATCCTCGTCGTGGGCGATCTGCTCGCTGATGGGCTCACTGCAGCTGCGCAGCAGCAACGAATCGCGCTCCACGTCGGTACTAAGGACATACATCACATCTCCCTCGCCAGCGTGAATCACCTCGCGTTCGGTCGTTGAGAGAGTCTTAACAGCGCAACCCATAAGCGTAAGCCCCAAACTCAGCATCAGCAGTAGGCGTTTCATCGCTACACCTTATCCTTGATATCCTGCGGTAGCTCGGGCATAGCACCCGCCTGCGTGCAGACAAACGAAGCCGTCTCGACAGCCAGAAGATGTGCCCAGCGCAGCTCCAGACCGCCCAGCATACCCGACACGAAGGCCGCCGTGAACGCATCGCCAGCACCCACCGTATCAACAACCTCGACCTTGGGCGTAGGCACAGCCGAAGCCGACTCGTCCTCGCAGTAGATGTAGCTGCCGTTCTCGCCGCAGGTGAGGATCAGCATCTCCATATTGTATTTGGTCATCAAATCGCGGCCAACCATATGGGGACCCGTGTACTCGATCTCGGCAACGCGGCACACCTCCTGCAGCTCCTCCTCGTTCACCTTCAGCACGTCGCAGGCCCTCATCGAAGCCTCGATGATCTCCTTGTCGTAGTAGTGACCGCGCAGGTTCAGGTCGCAGATGCGGATGCACTCCTCGGGCATCGTGGCCAAATATTTCTCGATGGTCTGACGTGAGCACTCGCCACGCTGTGCCAGCGTACCGAAGCATACGGCCACCGTGTGACGAGCCAGCTCCTCGATCTCGGGTGTGAAGGGGATGTTGTCCCACGCCACATTCTCGCGGATGTTGTATCGGGGGACGCCCGCCTCGTCGAGCTCGACATCGACCGTGCCGGTGGGGTGGGGTACGGTGGGGAGTATGGTGTTGAGGCCCTTCTCCTTGAGCGTCGAGCGAATCTCCTCGCCCAGAGCGTCGTCGCCTACGGCACTAACCAGATAGGCGGGCATACCGCACTGCGAAACGTGATAAGCGAAGTTGGCAGGTGCACCGCCCAACTTACGGCCATCGGGAAGCACGTCCCACAACACCTCGCCCAGACCGACAATGTACATTTGGTTTGATAAATCCATCTAAAAAAGTGTATTTACGGTTAATAGTGATGCAAATATAAAAAAGTGTTTTGTCAATCGCAAAATAAATTTTGTCTTGCCGTCACGTTGTGCTATCTTTGCAGAGAAAAAGTGCGCTATGAGTGAAGAGTTAGCTATGAGTGAAGTGTTAAGAATACCCTATCAGCGATTTGCATCCCTCGAGCAGCTGCCCGAGGCCGATCGTGAGCTTGTCGCAGCGGCATTCGAGGCGGCCAAGAGAGCCTATGCCCCCTACTCGGAGTTTCGGGTGGGTGCTGCGGCACGGTCGCGCAGCGGTCGGGTGATCGTGGCGGCCAACTGCGAGAGCGAGGTCTTCCCCTCGGGTATGTGTGCCGAGCGGTCGTTGCTCTATCACTACGCCTCGAACTTCGCTTCTGACCCCATCGAGGCTATGGCCATAGCATCCGACCCCTCGCCCCGCGAGTGTTACCCCTGTGGTGCGTGTCGTCAGGTGATAGTCGATACGGAGCAGCGCCAGCAGAGCCCCATACGTCTGGTGATGGCGGGTGGTGGTACAGCTACGGTTCTCGAGCGCAGCCAATGGCTTTTGCCCTTTACCTTCAAATTGTAGAATATGATACACCCCAAAGATATACTTTACGAGGATAACCATCTGATCGTCGTCAATAAGCGTTGCGGCGATCTGGTGCAGCCCGACCGCGAGACGGACGAGGCGCTGGAGAATGACCTGAAGGCGATGATCAAGGTGCGCGACCACAAGCCCGGCGATGTTTTTCTGGGCGTTGTGCATCGCATCGACCGCCCCGTCAGTGGGGCTGTGCTCTTTGCCAAGACATCGAAGGCTCTTGTGCGCCTTAACGAGATGATCCGCTCGGGCGAGATTCACAAGACCTATTGGGCCATCACCGAGGCGCGTCCCGCCGAGGAGGAGGGTACGCTCACCCACTACATCGTGCGCGATGGTAAGAGCAACCGCTCGCGTGCCTACGATAAGCCCAAGGCCGACGGCAAGCGTGCCGTGCTGAACTATCGCGTGCTGGGTTGCTCGACCCGTTACACGTTGGTGGAGGTCGATCTGCTCACGGGACGTCACCATCAGATCCGAGCCCAGCTCTCGAAGGTGGGTTGCCCGATCAAGGGCGATCTGAAGTATGGCGCCAAGCGATCAAATCCCGATGGCGGCATCTCGCTCCACTCACGACGTGTGGAGTTCGTTCACCCCGTGCGCAAGGAGCCTGTGTCGATTACGGCCCCTGCACCGAAGGATAATTTGTGGGAGTTTTTTGAATCAATGTAGCGATGAGATTACTTATTCAACGTGTATCGGAGGCGTCGGTCACGATCGACGGCCGTTGCTACTCGCAGATCGAGAAGGGTTTGTTGGTGTTGGTCGGCATCGAGGAGGCCGACACGCAGGAGGATATCGACTGGCTGGTGGGTAAGCTCACCCGTCTGCGCATCTTCGACGATGAGGCAGGAGTGATGAACCTCGACGTGCTGCAGGTCGGGGGCGATGTGATGGTGGTGAGTCAGTTCACGCTGCACGCCTCGACCAAGAAGGGCAACCGCCCCTCCTATTTCCGTGCCGCAGGGGAGGCTATCTCGCGTCCTATGTACGAAAAGTTCGTGCAGGCGATGGAGCAGGCACTCGGCAAACGGGTCGCTACGGGCGAGTTCGGTGCCGATATGAAGGTGGCGCTGGTGAACGATGGCCCCGTGACGATATGGATTGATTCGCGCAACAGAGAGTAAGATGAGACGCAGAACACGAAAGATGGGCACTCGTCGCCCGATAGTATATTTCATAATCATAGCCCTGCTTGCGGCGGCTAACTACCTTTACAACAACTTTTCGTTGGATTCCGCATCCGACGAGGATGTGCAACACGGGGTGGAGGCCGCCCCTGCGGGGATGACTTTCGAGCAGCCTGTCGAGTTCGGCTCGGAGCAGCCCGTGGCTACGGGAATGACCTTCGAGCAGCCTGTCGAGTTCGGCGCTGAGGCCACGGCGAAGGCGTCGTCGCGTGCCACATCGTCACTCACAGCACACGCGGGTTGGGCCGAGTTGCCAGCCGAGCAACGACGTCAAGAGGAGTATGTGGTGAGCCATCTGCTCGAGGGAGGGCGTCGCAACTACACGGTGTGTTACAGCGCCCGCCATCGTGCCCCGATGTGGGTTGCCGCACCCCTGCACCGTAGTTATACGGGCGATGTGAAGCGTAACGACAACTACGACTACGACCCCTCGCTGCCCGTCAATGTGCAGCCGCGGCTGAATCGTTCCTATGGCGACTACACGCGTGGCCATCTGCTGGGCTCGGCCGAGCGCACCGCCTCGCGTGAGATGAACAACCAGACCTTCTACTCGTCGAACATAGCACCGCAGTTGCGCGACGGATTCAATGAGCGTGGTGGCGCGTGGAACAACCTCGAGGCGCTGGTCGATCGTCAGGTGTGTGCCGACACGTTGTATGTCGTGACGGGAGCCATCTACGACGACTACACCGATTCCGATGGTACCAATATTAAGATGCGCACCACGGTCAATAAGAACGACGGCGAGCGTGTGGGTGTACCTACAGCCTACTACAAGGCTCTGCTGCGCACCAAGAGTGGTCGCACGGGACGAAGCGCCAGGGAGTGCAGGGCGTCGGAGCTTAAGTGCGCCGCCTTCATCGTGGGCCACCGCTCGGCAGCGGGACGCAAGCCTTCGGCGCAGGATATGATAACGATCGACGAGTTGGAGCGCCTGACGGGAGAGGATCTCTTCGCTGGGGTGCCCAATGCCCCCGAGAGCAAGGCCGAGCCGTCGGATTGGGGATTGTAAATACCCCGCCCACCCCAAAATCAACCCCGAAAAAACGAACGTATGGATATAGCACAAGCAAAACGTAAGGAGAACATAGCCGAGTACATCCTCTACCTCTGGCAGTTGGAGGATCTGTTGCGTGCGTTGCAGTTCAGCCCCGAGGCCATCTACTCGCAGCTCGTAGCACCTCGCAACGTGGGCGAGGAGCAGAAACACATCTACCTGCTCTGGTATATGGACATCGTGAATCTGCTGCGCAAGGAGGGTAAGGAGCAGCAGGGCCATCTGGAGCATACGCTGCACCTGATTGGCGATATGCACAACCTGCACCTGCAACTGATGCAGAACCCCGTGGGTGAGCACTATCGCAAAACATTTGCCCGCCTCGCACCCCAGCTTCCGACGCTGCGTCAGTTGCTCGGACGCGACGATGTGTCGGACACGGAGCTCGCGTTTCGTGCCCTCTATGCCGCTATGCTCTACCGCATCAAGGGCGAAAAGAGTCGTGCCGAGGCCATCAGCGACACCATCGAGCTGATCTCGCCCGTGGTGGGGGAATTGGCGCTGATGTATGGCCGTGTGGAGCGAGGCGAGGTCGATTTGTTCAAGGATATGTAACCCCGAGGTGAGCTTCGGCGTAGCCAACGCAAGGGTAAAAAGGACAGAATATTAGATTTTTATTAAAAATATTTTGCGAAATAGGAAAAAACTTATACCTTTGCACCTCGCAAAGATTATGCTACGGCACACTCCGCGCGAATAAGTGAAACAAACACAAAAACGATATCGTTATGGCAATGAAAAGAACTTACCAGCCTTCTCGTCGCAAGAGAATCAATAAGCACGGATTCCGTCAGAGAATGGCTACTGCTAATGGCCGCAAGGTGTTGGCAGCGCGTCGCGCAAAGGGACGCAAGAAGTTGACCGTATC